>JAGWAI010000064.1:2388-11170 GCA_021296485.1 Acidobacteriota bacterium | reverse complement strand
GCGTACGGCGAGCGGATGGCGGTCGAGTGGCTGGACGGCGCCCGCTACGCCGACTCGAGCGGGTACCAGACCGACGCCGAGCGGTCGATGTGGCGCTACCGCGACTGGGTCATCGACGCCTACAACGCCAACATGCCGTTCGATCAGTTCACCATCGAGCAGCTCGCCGGCGACATGCTGCCCGGCGCGACGCTGGACCAGCGCATCGCCTCGGCGTTCAACCGGAACCACAGCCAGAACGGCGAAGGCGGCATCATCCCCGAGGAATTCCTGGTGGAGAACGTGGTCGATCGCGTCTCGACCACCGGAACGGTCTGGCTCGGCCTGACCCTCGGCTGCGCGCGCTGCCACGACCACAAGTTCGACCCGATCTCGCAGCAGGAGTTCTACGAGGTCTTCGCGCACTTCAACAACGTCCCCGAACGCGGCAAGGCATTCAAGTACGGCAACTCGCCGCCGATGATCACGGCCCCGACCGACGACCAGTTCGCCGCACTGGCCGAGATCGACGAGAAGATTGCCGAGGCGCGCGAAGCGTTTGCAAGCGTCGAGGCCGACGCGGCGACCGCGCAGCGCGAGTGGGAAGCGTCGTTGCCGGCGGCCGGGCGGGTCGACTGGGTGCTGCGCGACCGGCTCCTGGTGCATCATCCGCTCGACGGCGACGTTGCGGGCATCTATACGGGCGAGCCGATCACCGTTTCTCCGCCGGTGACCGCCGGGGTCCGGGCGCCCAGGGAGCCGGTGACCGTCGATCTGCCGGTGACCGCCGCCCTGAAGGACGGCCAGCCGCAATTCGTTCCGGGGCGGGTCGGCGAGGCGCTCGGCTTTGACGGCCAGCGCTTCGTCGACGCCGGCGACATCGCCAACTTCACCTACGAGGATCCGTTCACGGTGTCTGCCTGGATTCACCCCACGGCGGCTGACGGCGTGATCCTGTCGCGCGCGTACGCCGGCGACCAGGGCGAGCGCGGCTGGGGGCTGTACCTCGTGGACGGCAAGCTGCTGGTCAACCTGTCCCAGCGCTACGCCGACGACGGGGTGCGGGTTGAAACCCGCGCTGCGCTGCCGCTCAACGAATGGCGCCATGTGCTCGCAACCTACGACGGCAAGCGCCTGCCGGGCGGATTCCGCATCTACGTCGACGGCCGGCCGCAGGAGCTCACGACGTTGGCCGACGGCATCAACAACCCGATGCGGACCAAGGAGCCGCTGCGCATCGGCGCCAGCGGCCCGCCTTCCGAGGAGTCCGGCGCCACCGAGTCGCATGCCCGCTTCCAGGGCCTGATTGACGACGTGCGCGTCTACACGGCCGTGCTGACCCCGGCCCAGGCGGCCGTCGTCGCGACCGCGGAGTCACTCGACGAAATCGCGGGTATCGCGCCGGAGAGCCGCACTGCCGGACAGTCCGAGAAGCTCCGGTTGAGCTTCCTCGACCACTACGCGCCGCAGGAAATCCAGGCGGCGTGGCGCCTGGTCGGCAACCTGGAGCGCGAGCGGGCGGCGCTCTGGGACAGCTTCCCCACCGTCATGGTGATGGACGAGATGGAGCCGCGGCGGGAGACGTTCCTGCTCGAGCGCGGGGCATACGACGCGCCCGGCGAGCCGGTGACCCCCGGCGTGCCGGCGGTGCTGCCGCCGCTGCCCGACGACCAGGAGCGGAACCGCCTGGCGTTCGCCCGCTGGCTCGTCGATCCAGAGCACCCGCTTACTGCCCGGGTCACCGTGAACCGCTTCTGGCAGATGCTGCTCGGGACCGGCCTGGTGAAGACGGCGGAGAACTTCGGGCTGCAGGGGGAGTACCCGAGCCACCCCGAGCTGCTGGACTGGCTGGCGACGACCTTCATCGACTCCGGATGGGACGTCAAGGCGCTGCAACGGACCATCGTGACGAGCGCCACCTACCGGCAGGCGTCGGCGGTGACGCCCGAGCTGCTCGAGGAGGACCCCGAGAACCGCCTGCTGGCGCGCGGGCCGCGCCTGCGTCTGCCGGCGCAGACGATCCGCGACCAGGCGCTCACGGTCGCCGGACTGCTCGTGGACCGGATCGGCGGGCCGTCGGTCAAGCCGTACCAGCCGGACGGCCTGTGGGATCAGGCCAGCCAGGACTACCGGCAGTCTGACGGAGACGACCTGTATCGCCGCAGCCTGTACACATACTGGAAGCGCACGCTCGCGCCGCCATCCATGCTGGCGTTCGATTCAGCGACGCGCGAGACGTGCATCGTCCGCCAGACCCGCACCAACACGCCCTTGCAGGCCCTCAACCTGATGAACGACGTCACGTACGTCGAGGCGGCGCGCAGGCTGGCGGAACGCATGATGATCGAGGGCGGCGCCACGCCGGAGGAGCGCGTCGCGTTCGCCTACCGCCTGGCGACCGCGCACCGGCCGCGTCCCGAGGTGCAGGGAATCCTGGCCGGCGGCTTCCGCGATTACCTGGACCGCTACCAGGCGGATCGGTCGGCGGCGCTGGAGCTCGTCAACGTGGGCGAGTCCCCGCGCGACGAGACCCTCGACATCTCGGAGCTGGCCTCCTACACGATGGTGGCGAGCATGGTTCTGAACCTCGACCGGACCATCACGAAGGACTGACCGATGAAACCGCAGACCGAATTCGAGAAGATGGTCACCCGGCGTCGGTTTCTGGAGCTCTCGAGCACCGGCATCGGCGCCGCCGCGCTGGCGACGCTGATGAACGAGGACCTGCTGGCGCAATCGCAGCTGTCTCCCGGCGGGCTGCCCGGGCTGCCGCACTTCGCGCCCAGGGCGAAGCGCGTCATCTACCTGTTTCAGGGCGGTGCGCCGTCGCAGCATGACCTATGGGAGCACAAGCCGGGGCTGGAGAAGCTGCGCGGCACGGAGCTGCCGGATTCGATACGCCAGGGACAACGCCTGACCCCCATGACCGCGTCGCAGACGGGCTTCCCCATCGTCCCGTCGATGTTCAAGTTCGCCCGGCACGGCCAGTCGGGGGCGTGGGTCAGCGAGCTGATGCCGCATACCGCGAAGATCGTGGACGACCTGTGCTTCATCAGGACGATGCACACCGAGGCGATCAACCACGACCCCGGCGTCACGTTCCTGCAGACGGGCGCCCAGCTCGCCGGCCGGCCGAGCATCGGCGCCTGGCTGGCGTACGGCCTGGGCAGCATGAACCGCGACCTGCCGACCTTCGTCGCCATGGTCTCGAACCGCGGCGGCAACCCGATCTACGACCGCCTGTGGGGCAGCGGGTTCCTGCCCTCCGAGTACCAGGGCGTCAAGTTCCTGTCCACCGGCGACCCGGTCCTGTACCTGTCGAATCCGCCCGGCGTCGACAGCGGCACGCGGCGGCGCTTTCTCGACGACCTGGGGGCGCTCAACCAGCTGGATCTTGCGGAGTCGGGCGATCCGGAAACGAGCACGCGCATGGCCCAGTACGAGATGGCCTACCGCATGCAGGCCTCCGTGCCGGAGCTGACGGACCTGTCGGACGAGCCGGACAGCGTCTTCGAGCGCTACGGGCCCGATTCCCGCAAACCCGGGACGTTCGCGGCCAACTGCCTGCTCGCGCGGCGGCTGGCGGAGCGCGACGTGCGCTTCATCCAGTTGTACCACCGGGGCTGGGACATGCACGATCGGCTCCCCCCGCGCATCCAGGTGCAGGCCAAGGACGTCGACCAGCCGCAGGCGGCGTTGATCCAGGAGCTGAAGGAGCGCGGCATGCTGGATGACACGCTGGTCATCTGGGGCGGCGAGTTCGGACGCACCATCTTCTGCCAGGGCCGGCTGACCGACGAGACCTACGGGCGCGACCACCACCCGCGCGCCTTCACGATCTGGATGACCGGCGGCGGCATCAAGCCCGGCATGTCCTACGGCGAGACGGATGACTTCGCATTCAACATCGTCAAGGACCCGGTGCACGTCCACGACCTGCACGCGACGATGCTGCACCTCGTGGGCATCGACCACACGCAGCTGACGTATCAGTACCAGGGGCGCAACTTCCGCCTGACGGACGTGCACGGGAAGATCGTCGACGGCATCCTGGCGTGAGCCGCCAGACGGAGCGGTAGGCGGTAGGCTGCGGGGCTCTCTACTGCGGCCGCTGCTCTTCCCGCACGGCGCGGAATTCGCTGGTCTCGCTCCAGGCGGGCCAGTCGCCGCCGTCGGCCAGCCGGACGCCCATGCGGTACATGAAGGTGAGGTCCTCGACCGCACCGGACAGGTCCCAGTCGGGCTTCACCTCGTCGGACACGGCGTGGTAGTCGTTGGCCGTGTATTCCGCCCGCTTCTCGATGCCGTAGCCGGGCGGCTTGTCGAGATACTCCACGCCCGGGTCGGCGTAGAAGGCCGGTATGCCCGCCTTGGCGAACGAGAAGTGGTCCGACCGATAGTAGAACCCCTTCTCCGGCTCCGGGTCGGGGGCCAGCGTGCGGCCCAGCTCGGCCGCGGTCTCGGCCGCCACTGCGTCGAGGCCTGACTGGCCCATGCCGACGATGGTCAGGTCGCGCGTGCGCCCCCACTGGTTGAGGACGTCCATGTTGAGCGCCGCAACGGTCTGCGCCGCCGGGTAGAGCGGATTTTCGCCGTAGTGCCGCGATCCGAGCAGGCCCTGCTCCTCGGCCGTGACGGCCAGGAACAGGATCGACCGGCGCGGCGGCTCGGGCGGCGCCATGAATGCCCGGGCGATCTCGATGAGGCCGGCCGTGCCGGTGGCGTTGTCGGCCGCGCCATTGAATATCTGGTCGCCGTCCAGGCTCGCATCGACGCCCATGTGATCCCAGTGCGCGACGTACATCACCACCTCGTCCGGCGCGGCGCTGCCCTCGATCTTGGCCACGACGTTTTGCGACTCGATGCGGCGCAGCTCATTGCGGATCCGGAGCGACCCGATCACGCCCAGCGGGATCGGCTCGAACGCGCGGTCGGCCGCCTGCTGCTTCGCCGCCTCGAAATCGCGGCCGGCCATCCGGAACAGCCGCTCGGCCGTGGCCCGCTGCACCCACCCCTCAAATGTGGCGCGGCTCAGGTTGTCGTCCGCGGCGACGAGATCGAACGACTCCGCGTAGGGTGTGCTCCCGACGACCTCCCATGGATAGCCCGCCGGGCCCGGCTCGTGGATGACCAGCGACCCGGCCGCGCCCAGCTCGGCCGCGATCTCGTGCTTGTAGGTCCAGCGGCCGTAGTAGGTCATGGCCGGCCCACCGAAGATGTCGTCCAGCGGCGGGTCGTTCACCAGCGAGAGCAGGATCTTGCCGCTCAGATCCACGTCGCCGTAATCGTCCCAGTCGTACTCCGGCGCGCGCGCGCCGTAGCCGACGAAGACAAACTCGGCGTCCTCCACCGCGACCTCGTCGACCACGTGCTTCGTCCAGGCCACGTAGTCCGCGGCCGGCTCGAAGGTGCGGGCGTCGCTGTCCCGCGTGACGAACAGGCCGTCGCCCGGCAGCGGCGTGATGCCGACCAGCGGCACGGACTGCACCCACGTGCCGTCCGGGTTGCCGGGCGTCAGCCCGAGCGCCGCGAATTGCTCCGTCAGGTACTCGACCGTCTTCGTCTCGCCGTCCGACCCGGGAGCGCGTCCCTCGAACTCGTCCGAGGCGAGCATCGCCGTCGCCTCCAGCAGCGTCGCGGCGCTGATACCCGCCGCGATGTCCGCTGTGGCGGCGCCGTCCGCCGGGGGAGCGCTTTCGTGCAGCGCGTCAGCCTCCCGGTCCGCCGCCCCGCCGCACGCGACCGCGGCGACGCACCAGACCAGCAGCGGCAGCGCAGACCGTGTCATTGCATCCTCCCCCATCGCCCTAATCCCCGCCAACCTGCCACAGCAGGAAGCTCACCGTGTCGACCATCTGGTCGATCTGCTGGCTGACCGGCTGGCCGCCGGAGTGCCCGGCCTGCGTGTGGTAGCGCAGCAGGACGGGGTTTCCGGAGCCGTTCTTCGCCTGCATCAGCGCCGCCATCTTGCGGGCGTGCAGCGGCGCCACGCGGGTGTCGCCGTCGCCCGAGATGTACAGCGTCGCCGGGTAGTCGCCGCCGTCGGTCACGTTGTGGTACGGCGAGTAGGCGTGCAGCCAGCCGAACTGCTCGGGGTCCTCGCTCGAGCCGTACTCCGGCACCCAGAAGCTGGCGACCAGGAACTGGTGATAGCGCACCATGTCGAGCAGCGGGTAGGTGCAGACCACCGCGCCGAACAGGTCGGGGCGTTGGTTCGAGACCGCTCCCACGAGCAGCCCGCCGTTGCTGCCGCCGCCGATCGCCAGCCGGGCGCTGCTCGTGTAATCCGCGGCAATCAGGTGCTCGGCCGCGGCGATGAAATCGTCGAATACGTTCTGCTTGTTGGCGAGCATGCCGTCCTGGTGCCAGGCCTCGCCGAACTCGCCGCCGCCGCGCATGTTCGCCAGGGCGAACACGCCGCCCGCTTCCAGCCAGGTCGTCGCCAGCGCCGAAAAAGCCGGCGTGAGGTTAACGTTGAAGCCGCCGTAACCCGTGAGGTAAGTCGGGTTGCCCCCATCGAGCGCCACGTCCGGCCGGTGGACGATGAATATCGGCACGCGCGTACCGTCCTTCGACCGGAACCACTCCTGCGTCACCTTGTACGCATCGGCGGCGACCGGCAGCTCCCCCGCGGCCCACACCGCCTGCTCCCCCGTCTCCAGGTCGTAGCGGTAGATGGTGCTCGGCACGTGGAAGGTCTCGAAGGTGAAGAACGCCTCGTCGCTGGTCCAGCGCCCCGATCCGCCGCCGACCGAACCGATGGCGTCGAAGCCGATGTCGCGGACGTGGGTCCCGTCGAGGGCGTGGATCGCCACCCGCGGCCGGACATCCTGCAGATACGACACGGCGAGCCTGCCGCCGAGCCCGCTCGCCGACTGCACGACGACGTCGGCGCGCTCCGGTATCACCTCGCGCCAGCCGTCGGACACGGGGTTCGCCGGGTCGGCCAGCACGACGCGCTTGTTCGGCGCGTCGAGGTTGGTCGTGATGACGAGCTGGCCGCCCGCGAACTCGGCCCACGACTCCGACACGCCGTCGGCAATCGCCGTCACGAACGGCCGGTCGGCCTCGAGATCCTTCACGTGGATCTCGGTCGGTCCGGACGACCCCTCGATGACATGGACGACCAGCCAGCGGCCGTCGTCCGACAGCAGCGTCACCGGTATGTGGTGCAGCTCGTAACCCTCGCCGAAGAGCTGCCGGTCAGTTGCCGGATCGGCGCCCAGCGCGTGATACATCACCCGCGGCGTCACGTCGCCGTAGCGCTCGTAGTAAAAGCCGCGACCGTCCGGTGCCAGCGCCACCTGGCCGTAGCGAGCCGGCGGGAGCACGTCGGGCAGATCCTCGCCCGTGTCCACGTCGCGGAGCCGGATGGAGACCTCATCGACGCCGCCTTCGCGTACGGCGTACGCCGCCAGCCCGCCGTCGTCCGAGATGTCGCGCAGCGCCACGCTCGTCGTGTGGTCCGCGCTCAGCGGATGCGGATCTATCAGCACGCGGTCGGCGCCGTGCAACCCGTCGCGCACGTAGACGACCGCCAGATCCTGGTCGGCACGCCGCTTGCTATGGAAATACCGCCCGCCGCGCTCATTCGGCAGTCCGAAGACGTCGCGCTCGAGCACACCGGCGGCCAACTCCCTGAGCCGCTCGCGGCCCGGCAACGCGTCGAGCACGGCATCGGTGTAGGCGTTCTGCGCGTCGATCCAGGCGCGCGTGGCGGGCGCATTCTGGTCCTCGAGCCAGCGATACGGGTCGGGCACCGCCACGCCGTGCAGCGTATCGACAATCTCCTGGGCTTCGGTGGCGGGCGGTGGCGGCACGATTATTCCCGGCTCCTCGGCGGCGCAGGCCGCCAACAGCGCCGCAATGGCGAACACTGCGATTCTTCGCGATCCGGCCATGGTGTTCTTGCGCAGCGGCCTCAACCCCCGCCGTCCAATGACAGCCGGGCCAGGTCGACGACGTCGAGTCCGCTGAACCGACGGAAGTCGGCGAGGTTATCGGTCAACATACGGGTCACACCATGCGCCTGCATAGTCGCCACGATGTTCGCATCGTGGATCTGCTTGCCGGCGCATCCAGCCGCTCTGACCAGCTGCCGCAACCTCGCGGCAACGTCGCGGTTCTCTTCGAGGATAGTACAGCGATCGACGATTGCGTCGGCGTTGCCGACTGCCTCCTGCGGCGTCAGACCGAGTCCGTTGACCTCGATCGGGCGCGTGCTGACCACAAGGAACTCGCGAATCACCTGGCCGTTCAGGCACAGCTCGACCCCCTGATTGGGCAGCGCATCGAGCACGTGCAGCGCTTGGCGGTGCAGCGCTCGCTTCTTGTCGACCGCGCTGAGCAGCACGTTCGTGTCACAAAACAGCCGCTCACCGGCCATCGTCGCCATAGATGTCGTCCCGCGTCCACCGCCCGTCGCCGCCGACCTCAACATGACGCAGCCGAATGGGGGGATAGCCTCCTTCCGGCGGCGACGCGCGCACGGCGGCAGCAAGAATGGCGCGGACCTCGCCTTGAACGGATCGATTGTGCGCCGTCGCGCGCCGCTTCAGCGCCTGCATGGTCTCATCGGTCAGATCCCGCACGTGTATGCCAGGCATGGTGGCATTATGACATGGTGTCAATATGGTGGCACACGCCGTCATGCCCCCGCGGCCGGCGCCAGCAAGGCGGACAGCCAGCGGCCGATGTCGGCCAGCTCATCGCCGCAGATCTGGTGCGCCATCGGATACTCGCGCCACTCGACCGCGTAGCCGGCTTTCAGCAGATGGTCGCGACTGCGGCGGCCGAGCGAGAT
>JAGWAI010000064.1:1042-2338 GCA_021296485.1 Acidobacteriota bacterium | reverse complement strand
GCATCGAGCGTATCGGACAACAGCAGGTATCCGGACATGCAGATGACGCCCGCCAGCGCCTGCGGGTACCGCAGGCCCGTAAACAGCGCCATCGCGCCGCCCTGCGAGAAACCGCCCAGGACGATGCGGGAGGCCGGCACGCCGCGGTCGACCTCGCGTGCGATCAACTCGTCGATCCAGCCGGTGGCGCGGCGGATGGTCGACTCGTCCTGGCCCTCCGGGCCGAGGCTGCGGATGTCGTACCAGGCCGGCATCACCATGCCCATGTTGATGCTGACCCGCATCTGCGGCGCGCTGGGAAATACGTAACGGACGTGCAGGTCGGATGGCAGGCCGAGCACCGGCGGGAGGGGGTACAGATCGCCGGCGTCCGCCCCGAGGCCGTGCATCAGGATGACCGAGGCGCTGGCCGGACCGGGCGGCTCGGCCTCTAGCACCTGAAGATGGGTAGCCCGCACGGCGAGAGAGGAATCAGTTCTCTCGCGAGAGAGCCCGGTAGTATTCCTCGATCAGGTCGCGGAAGCCGGGCGGCACGTCGTCGGATGCGGCCAGGAACAGCTCCTCGCTCTCCGCGTCGACCTCGCGCCGCAGCCGGTACTCGAAGCGCTTGAGCTCCTCCAGAATCATCGTCTGCAGGCCGGCGAGCACCTCGATGCTCTGATAGACGCGCGTATCGTCGAACTCCTGCATGCGCTGGATGATCTCGTTCAGCTCCTCGGCCGAGAAGCCCTCCTGCTGCAGCATTCGCCGGATGTCCTGCGCGTCGCCGAGGCGCTCCTGGAACTCCCGCTGCCACTGCCGGATTTCCCCCGGCTCGAAGTAGGAACCGGGCGTCCGGTTGCCCCAGCCGCCGCCGCCGAACGGGTCGCCGACCGTGTCGCCCACGCCGGGCTGGCCGTCCGTGGCGCCCTGGGCAGACTGGCTGCCGGGCTGCTGTCCACCCTGCTGGCCCGGCTGGCCCTGTTGGCCCTCTCCCTCGGTCGGCTCACCGGCCGCCTGCTCGCCTTCGCGCGCAATCCGGTGCTCGAGCGATTCCAGGCCGCGCATCAGGTCGCGGGTCCGGTCGAGCGCCTCCGCCATGGAGTCGCCCGCCGCCTGCCCGACCGCCTGCTCCGCCGCCTGCAGCTTCTCCTGCAGGTCGCCGATGTCGCTGCCGATCTCGTCCTCGAACGCCTGCGCGGTCTCCGGCGCGCGGCTGCGTATCAACCCCTTCGAATAGCGGATCTTCTCCTTGAGCTTGTTGTCGCGGATGCTGTCGGCCGCTTCCGCCAGACGGCGGGAGGCATCGCGCTGGTC
>JAGWAI010000064.1:0-854 GCA_021296485.1 Acidobacteriota bacterium | reverse complement strand
AGGCGCCCGGCCTGCTCGTTCTGCAGGCGATCCTGCACGTCGCGCAGCCGGTCGAGCGCGGCGCCCGCCTCGGCAAAGCCCAGGTTGTCGCTGTTCGCCGCGGCCCGCCGCATCGCGTCCGCCGCTTCTTGCAGACGCCGCGCCGCATCCATCATCTGCGGCGAGCTCATCTCGCGCGCCAGCCGCTCCAGCCGCCGCGCGGCCTCTTCGGCTTCCTCGGCAAGCGCCCGCTGACCCGCGCCGCCGCCCTGCGCGCTCTGCTGGCCGCGCGCGCGCCGCCGCTGCCGCTCGGCCTCCCGCTCCTGGCGGCGCGCCAGCTCGCGGAGACGCTCCATCATCTCGTCAACGGTGTCGTCCGCCGCCTGCTGCTCGCCGCGCTGCACCGCTTCATACTGGTTCTGCAGCTTGTCGAGCTCCAGCTCGAACAGATCGGCGAGGTCCTCGGCCGCCTGGCTGCCGCCGCCGCCACCGCCGCCGCCGCCCATGCCCATCGACACCATCACCTCTTCGTACGCCTCTTCGGCCCGCTGCAGGAACTGGAGCGAACGCTGCTCCGGCGGCAACGCGCCGTCGGCATCCTGCCCCTGCAGCTCGGTCTCGGCCTCGAGCATGGCGGCGGCCGCCTGCGGCAGCAACTCGACGATGGTGCGGAATTCGGGATCGGCCGGCATCACCCGGCTGTTCATGCGGCGCAGCAGCGTCTCGACCTGCTCGCGCAGGCGGCCCTGGGCCAGTGTCAGAAAGACGAGGTTCTCGCGGTATTCCTCGTCGGTGTAGGTCTCGCGGTCGCGGATGACGTTGAACGTGCCGGAGACGATCTCCCGCTGCGCCTCGGACAATGCCCGCGGGTCGGC
>JAGWAI010000063.1:9161-9622 GCA_021296485.1 Acidobacteriota bacterium | reverse complement strand
TACAGCCCGGTCCGCCGCCGTTCGAAGACCTGCTGGCGCTCGACGTTGTCGTGCTGTCGTTGCGACTCGCGGAGAGTACCGGCGCTGCGGAACCGGCGGCCAACAGCCCGGGGCTCGTCTGGCTCGCCACGCTGAAGCGGCGCCGGTAGGGGTATCCGGATGCTCGCGGAACTGGTAGTCGCGGCCGCGGTCGTCATGGTGCTGCTCGGCACGGTGTTCACGCTCGTCGATCCGGCGCGCGGAGGGCTGGGTGTCCAGCCGGAAATCGCGGAGATGCAGCAGCGTCTCCGCTCGGGGTTCGTGCGCTTGCAGACAGACCTGCTGCTGGCGGGAAGCGGACCGCACGCGAGCGTCGACGTCTCGGTCGCGCGGTTGCGCCCGCCGGTCGTCCCGGCGCTGTTCGGCCATCGCCACGCGCTTGCGTCCGGCGCCACATTCGCGTCCGACGCCCTCACCATGAT
>JAGWAI010000063.1:0-9115 GCA_021296485.1 Acidobacteriota bacterium | reverse complement strand
GCTGGCGCCGGACGGTAGCCGTTGCCGTCCGGGGATCGCGACCTGCGGCTTCAGTGCAAACAGCCTTGCGCTGATGTTCGATGCCTCCGGTCGTTCCGACATCGTCCGGGTGTTGCGGGTATTCGACGGCGCGCTGCGAATTCGACCCGTGGGCGAGGGGCCGGCGCAACCGTTTGCAGCCGGCGCTTCCATCATGCCGATCGCGGTGCGTGGCTACTACCACGATCGCGCGTCCGCCCGGTTGCGCATTCAGAACGGCTGGGTGACCGACGTTCCGGTGCTCGATGACGTGGTCGGGCTGTCCATTCGCTATTTCGGACGGCCGGTGCTTTCGGCGGACATACGTGCCGGCGGACCGCTCGCGCCCTGTCTGGCGGCCGCGCTCGCGGCGCAGCCGATTGCGCAGGCCGACACGGTGCAGTCGGAGGAAGAGCTGACCGCCGCGCTGCTGACGGACGGTCCATGGTGCGGCGGCCGATTCCGGTACGACGCCGATCTCTTTCGCGTGCGGCGGATCCGGGTCGAAATCCGGCTTCAGGCGTCCGCGGCGCGGCACCGCGGTCGCGACCCGGCGTTGTTCACGCGGCCCGGGTCCGCGCGCCACAGTCTGGCTCCCGATCTGGTGGGTATCATCGAGGTGACGCCACGCACGCTCCCGGGATTCTGATGCGGGCAGTCCGCGGCAAAAGCCCCGCTGCATTCGACCGGTCACGCATTCCGTCTGAACTGCGTTGTTTCTCGGTCGCATATGCCCAATATGCTCCCTCGTCACGCCTTGTCAGCCGGACGCCTGACCGGTCTCGGTGCGACGCGGGGTTTCACCGCGGACTGCCAGGATCACGCGGCGTCGCGCTCATCGTCACCCTGATGGCGTTGCTGGTGCTCGTGGCGCTCACGGGCGCGTTGATGCCGATCACGTCGAGCGAAACCGCCATCGCAGCCAACCACCGTCTGGCGCTCCAGACGCGATATGCCGCGGAGGCCGCGCTCGAGCGCGCGATTCGAGAGCTCGGGGCCGCCGGGTCCTGGGACGACGTGCTGGCCGGCCGGCTGCAATCCGCGGTATGGGACAGCCAGACCTCCCGGCGGCTCGCCGACGGTGCGGTGCTCGACCTGGAAGTTGAAGCGGCGGAGCTGGAGAACGCCGGCGCCGGCCGTTCCGGTGCGGGACGCGACCTGCCTTGGCGGCTCTTCAGCCACGGACCGCTCGATGCCGTGCTGCCGCGCGACCCGTCCGGAGGGCTGCTGCACACCGCCGTCTGGGTGGCGGACGATCCGGCCGACGGTGACGGCGACCCGCTGCGGGATGCCAACGGCGCATTGCTGCTGCACGCTGCCGCGATCGGGCCGGCGCTCGCGCAACGGGCGGTGCAGGCGACGCTGACCAGACCGAGTCCGGCTCAACGGCCCGTCGTGACGTCCTGGACGATTGTGAGGTGATGCCGCGGCCGCAGCTCAGGCGCCGCGGATCCCGATGGTGCGCAGTGCGGCCTGGATTTCAGACTCGGTGACGTCACTGACGGTTTCCGTCGCGCCCAGCGCCACGGGCAGAATCATATGGAGACGCCCGTCGAGCACCTTCTTGTCCCGGCGGATCGCCCTGCAGATCGCGGCCGACGACAGGTCGCTGACCGACGGCAGGGGACCCAGCTTGGCGATGAGGCTCGCCAGGGTTGCACGGTCGCCGTCGGCAAACATGCCGCGCGATGTGGCCAGGTCCGCCGCGGCGAGCATGCCGTACGCCACCGCCTCGCCGTGCGCGTAGCGCTGATAGCCGCTTACGGCCTCGATTGCGTGCCCCACCGTGTGCCCGAAGTTGAGAGTTCGCCGGAGGCCGCCCTCCCGCTCGTCCTGCGATACGACGTCCGCCTTTATGCCGCACGACTCGGCAATGACCGGCACCAATACGGACGTCGTCCGCTCGAAGATGGCGGCCAGGTCGCGGTTCACCCGGTCGAACAGCTCGCGGCTGGCGATGACGCCGTACTTCACCACCTCGTAGAGTCCCGAGCGAAATTCCCGGCGGGGTAGTGTGCCCAGCAACAGCGGGTCGGCCACCACCACCATCGGTTGATGAAAGGCGCCAATGAGGTTCTTGCCGAGCTCGTGATTCACGCCGACCTTGCCGCCGACGGCGCTGTCCACCTGCGCCAGCAGCGTCGTCGGCACGTGCACGAGACGTACGCCGCGCAAGAAGGTCGCCGCCGCGAATCCGGCCACGTCGCCGACCACGCCGCCCCCGACGCCGATTATGGTGGCGCTGCGATCCCCGCCCGCCTTGATCAGCGCGTCGTACAGCCGCGCGACGGTCGGCAGTGTCTTCGCCTTCTCCCCGTCGGGCATCAGAATCAGTTCCGCGCCCTCCAGAGCCTGTCCGACCGCGGCGCCGTGCAGCTTCCAGATGGGCGGACTGGAGATGATGAATCGCCTGCCGGCGGACCCCGCCGCCTGCACGATTGGGGCGAGCTGATCGACCAGCCCGGCGCCCACATGGACCTTATAGGCATGCGAAGCGGTCCGAACATCGATCCGAATGGGTGCCGGCATTGTGGAGACAGGTAGGCAGGTTGCGTCATGTAGGATAACAGCAAACGTTTTGCGGCCTCCAATGGCGCCGGACGGCACGTGAGACCGGAGCGTGCGTGGCAGATCTCGAATGCGATTTCCTGATCGTCGGCAGCGGCATCGCGGCGTTGCGAGCGGCCATCGAGCTCGCCGACGACGGGCAGACCGTGGTGCTGACCAAGGGCGGCGCGGAGCAGGGCAGCACCGCCTTCGCCCAAGGCGGCATTGCAGCCGCGGTCGGTGACGCGGACTCCCCCGAGCTGCACGCGGCGGACACGCTGGCGGCCGGCGACGGCCTGTGCCGGCCCGACGCCGTACGTGTTCTCACGACCCTCGGACCGCGCTACGTACGGGAGTTGATCGATTGGGGTGCGCGCTTCGACCGTGAAACGGACGGCCGGATAGCGCTCGCCCGTGAGGCCGCCCACAGCGTGCGGCGGGTGCTGCACGCGCGCGATGCGACCGGCCGTGAGATCTCGCGGCTGCTGTGGCAGCGGGTCAGCGCGCTAACCCGGGTGCGTGTGATCGAGCATGCGCTCGCGGTCGATGCCGTCGTGGCGGACGGCCGTTGCACGGGGGCTCGTTACCTGGACGGGCAGGGACGGCAAGGTGTCGCCAGCGCCGCCGCGACGCTGCTGGCCACGGGCGGTGCGGGTCAGCTGTTTCGGGAGACCACCAACCCGCCGGTCGCCACCGGCGACGGCATTGCCATCGCCTACCGCGCCGGCGCGCGCATGGCCGATCTGGAATTCGTGCAGTTCCACCCCACCGCGCTCGACGTCGACGGGGCGCCGCGTTTCCTTTTGTCCGAGGCGCTCCGCGGGGAGGGCGCGGTGCTCGTCAACGAGGCCGGGGTCAGATTCATGCAGCATGCCGATCCGGCCGGAGATCTCGCGCCGCGCGACCGTGTGGCCCGCGCCATCGCTCGTGAGGCCGAACGCAGCGGCGGGCGCGTATACCTGACGCTGGAGGACTTGCCCCCGGATTTTGTTCAAACGCGATTTCCGACCATTGCCGCCGCATGCGCGCGAGCCGGTCTTGATCTCGCGCGGGATCGGATACCCGTGGGTCCGGCCGCCCACTACCTCATGGGCGGCGTCGACGTGGACCTGGACGGCCGGACGTCGCTGTCCGGTCTGTTCGCGGCCGGCGAAGTGGCCTGTTCCGGCGTCCATGGAGCCAACCGGCTGGCCAGCAACTCGCTGCTCGAAGGGCTGGTTTTCGGCGCCGTTGCCGGCGTTGCGATGCGCCGCTGGGCGGCTGAAAACGGACGGCCCGTGCCGTCGCCCGGGTCGGGCGCCCGCGCGTCTGTTCAGCCGGAGCGGGCATCCGGGCCGACCGAGAGCGAGGTGCGCGATCTCATGTGGCGCGACGTCGGCCTCTTTCGTGACGGACCGCGCCTGGCGCGGGCGCGCGATACGCTGGGCGAATGGGAGGCAGCGCTCGAGCCGGCCGTGTCCGACCCGGATGCCGCCCGCCTCACGAGTCTCGTGACGGTGGGATGTCTGATGGCGCGCGCCGCGTTGCGCCGGGAGGAGAGCCGCGGCGCCCACTACAGGTCCGATTTTCCGGAACGGAACGATATAGACTGGGCTCGCCACGTAACGGAGTCGAGAAACGGAGAAACAGGAATAGATGCCGGCAGGACGGGACCCATTCGTCACTGAAATAACGCCGCGGTCCGAGGATTTTTCGCGCTGGTACACCGACGTGGTCCGGCGGGCGGAGCTCGCCGACTACTCGCCCGTCAAGGGCAGCATGGTGATTCGGCCGTACGGCTATGCGATCTGGGAGTTGATGCAGGCCTCGCTGGACGCCCGCCTGAAGGCCACGGGGCACGTGAACGCGTACTTCCCGCTATTCATTCCCGAGAGCCTGCTGCGCAAGGAGGCGGCGCACGTCGAGGGATTCGCGCCGGAGGTGGCCTGGGTGACGCACGGCGGCGATGAAGAGCTGGAGGAGCGTCTGGTCGTCCGGCCCACCTCCGAGGCGATCATCGGCACGATGTACTCCAAGTGGATTCAGTCGTGGCGCGATCTGCCCATCCTGATCAACCAGTGGGCCAACGTCGTCCGCTGGGAGAAGGTGACGCGGCTGTTCCTGCGGACTACGGAGTTCCTGTGGCAGGAAGGCCACACTGCCCACGAGACGGAGGCCGAAGCCGAGGCGGAGGCGTTGCGGATGCTCGGCGTCTACAAGGAATTCGCCGAGCGGGAGCTGGCGATGCCGGTGCTTGACGGGCGCAAGACCGAGAGCGAGAAATTCGCAGGCGCCAAGGTCACCTACTCAATCGAGGCGTTGATGGGCGACGGCCGCGCGCTGCAGGCCGGCACGTCCCACAATCTTGGCCAGAACTTCGCGAAGGTGTTCGACATCACGTTCCAGGCTCGGGACAAGTCGATGCAGCATGTCTGGCAGACATCCTGGGGCATGACCACCCGGCTCATCGGCGGCGTGATCATGACCCACGGTGACGACAGCGGCCTGATCCTGCCGCCGCGAATCGCGCCGCACCAGACTGTGATCGTGCCCATCCCGCGCGGCAACTGGCGTGAGACCGTGTTGCCGCGGGCCAGGGAAATCGAGCAGGCGCTGACCGCGGCAGGCGTGCGCGTAGTGCTGGACGACCGGGACGTGCACACGCCGGGTTGGAAATACGCGGAATGGGAGATGCGGGGCGTGCCGCTCCGTATCGAGATCGGACCGCGCGACATTGCGCAGTCGCAGGTGATGCTGGTGCGCCGCGATACGCGTGACAAGTCGCCGACGCCGATCGACGGGCTGGCGTCCCGCGTTACCGCACTGCTGGGCCAGATTCAGCAGGACCTGCTCGATCGAGCACTCCGGTTCCGGAATGAGCACACGATGCGAGCCGGTTCGCACGACGAGTTCGTGCAGGCGTTCCAGGGCCGTCCCGGTTTCGTTGTCGCGCCGTGGTGCGGCGGGGACGCATGCGAAGCGTCCATCAAGGCGGAGTTGCAGGCCACCATCCGCAACCTGCCCCTGGAGCCGACGCCCGCCTCCGGTGACTGCCTGCGGTGCGGGCAGCCCGGCCAGACCGACGCCTACTTCGCCAAGGCGTACTGACGGTAGGCCGGCGCCGCCCCCTTCTTGCGCGCCTAACGGATCTGCGCCACCAGCACCGCCCGGCGGTTCAGACGCCGCGTCGTCTCCTGGGAGTTGTCGTGGGCCGGACGCTCCTCGCCGAAACTCACCGTCGACAGTCTGCTCTCGCTGATGCCCCGGCCGATCAGGTAATCCCGCACGGAGCTGGCCCGCCGGTCGCCGAGCCCCACGTTGTACTCGGCAGTGCCGATGTTGCAGGTGTGCCCCTCGATCCGGATGTTCAGGTCCGGGTTTTCCCGCATGGCGTCAAATACGTCATCGAGTATGCGCGTGGCTGCCGACCGCAGGTTGGAGCGGTCGAATTCGAAATGCACGTCGTCGAACGAGAAATCCGGCGGCGGCTCCGCGGGCGGCTCGTTGACCCGGATGGTCACCGTGTCCGACACCGATCCGCCGCGCCCGTCGCTCACCGTCACCGTCACCGGCACCGGACCGCCCTGGTTCGGCGCGCGCCAGCGCTGCGTCGCCTGATTGCGCGACCCCAGCAACTCGCCCGCCGGGCTGTTCCAGCGATAGGTCAGCGAGTCGCCGTCCGGGTCCCGCGCGTCCGCACGGAGCTCGGTCTCCTCACCCACGCCCACCTCGCACGGATTGCAGCTCACCGTGACCGTGGGCGGCCGGTTCGCCGCCGGCGGTGGTGGTGGCGGCGGTGGCGGTGGCGGTGGCATGTGCACGCGCACCCCGGAGTGATACCCGATCCGGAACAACAGACCGAGATTGTCGCGCCCGTTCGACGGCAGGCCAATATTGGCGTCGGAACGGCTGCCGTGCATCAACGCCCAGTTCAGGCCGGCGCTGGCGAACAGGCCGCCCGGGCCGTGCCAGTTCAAGCCGACCGTAAGGTCGAGCGGATTGCGAAGCCGCGTCCACGTCGCCGCGCGGCTGAGATCCGGGCCGCTGAGTCCCCCGCCGCGTTGAATGACCAGGTCGTCCGCCGGATACAGCTCACCGTTCAACTCGCCGAATACCTGTAGCGGACCACGGACCGGAGCGCCTACGCCAACGCCCCAGCGCATGCTGTTGCTGATCTCGACCTCATCCGGATCGCCGCGCACCGCGAAGCCGGCGAATCCGCTGAGCTCTACATTGCCCGCGACCTTGCTGATCACCAGGTCGATCTCGCCGTCGGGCTCCCCGGTGGACACCCCGTTGGCGGCATCGCCGGTCGGCAGCTTGACGAACCCGCGGATGGCAAGCGCAAACGGATTCAGGCGCTCCTCGGACAGCAGGTTGATCTTGACGCCGGCAATCACGTCGCCCACCTGGTTCCCGCTGAAGCCGTCGGTGACGAGGGGGTAGTCGTTGAGAAGGCCGCCGAAGCGCGCCACGCCGCTGGCATCCCCCGGTGTGAACACCGGCCTGATGTCCCGGTCGATCCGGGTCAGCAGCCGCACGGATCCGAATACTTCCACACGTCCGCCGACGCCGCCGGCGACAGTGGCCGCGGCATGCCGGATGTTGCTGAATCCCTGCTCGCGGTTGAGCGTGACGCTCTGGGCGCTGACGGCGAGTCCGCCGCTCTCGATCACCTCCGCGGTCGGCACGAACCAGAAACCGGTGTCGCCCAGGAACGTGGTGCCGGCCGGTCTGGTCGCGGCGTCTTCCTGCGCGGAAGCCGGTCCCGCCGCGGTCGCGATGAAGCCGGCGACCAGCGCCGCAATAACGAGGCTTCTCTTCAAGTTGGCTACCCTCCGCTCAAGAAAATACATATCAGTCCGTTTCCCGCCGCCGGAAGAGCCATGCGATGAGAATGCTAAAACCGTAAAGAAGAATCATCGGCGCCGCCATCATCGTCAGCGTCACCGGGTCGCCCGTGGGCGTGAGCACGGCCGCGAAGATGAAGATGAGCAGCACCGCGTACTTCGTGTTGCGCACCAGGAAGCGGGGCGTAACCGCGCCGACCCGGGCCAGAAAGAACACTACCGTCGGCATCTGAAACACCACGCCGCAGGCGAGCAGCAGCTTGACGTACAGCGAAAAAGCCGGCTGGATGCGCGGAAAAAACTGCATGTAGTCCGTCGTGAACCCGGCGAAGAAACCCCAGGCCCACGGGAACAGCAGGAAGTGCGAGAACAGGGCGCCGCCCACGAAGAATACCGAGGCGAACACTACGAACGGGATCGCGAACCGCTTCTCGCGGGAGTACAGCCCGGGCGCGACAAAGCGCCACAGCTGGTAGAGGATGACCGGGATGGCCAGCACCAGGCCGGCCAGCGCCGCGATCTTGATGTAAAGGAAGAAAGCCTCGGTTGGCTCCGTGTACACGAGGCGGCCGTCGTTCGGCAGGATTTCCTGCAACGGCCGCATGATGAACTCGAAAATCGGAGAGATGAACGCAAACGCTCCGAGGAAGCCGACGAGGAGCGCCGCCACCGAGACCATCAGGCGCGTGCGCAGTTCGTCCAGGTGCTCCAGAAACGACATCTTGCCGCCGTCGGCATCGTGCTCGTCGGCGGCGTCGTCCGGCAGTGGGATCGGAGAGGGAACCTGCGACATGGCGAATGGGTCTGGAGCCGGACGGGTATCGGCGGCCGGCCCGCCGCCGGCTCCGGAAGCGCGACAGCGGGATGGAGATGCGCCGGCTACGCGCCGCTGCTACTGTTGTCCGGCACCTGCGCCGGCTCGGCAGCCTTGGGCTTCGGCGGTTCGGCCGGGCGCGTGTCCTCGACCCTGATCTCCTCCTCGAGCGTGCTCCGCAGGTCGTTCGACGCGCGCTTGAACTCGGTCAGGCTGCGGCCCAGAGAGCGGCCAAGCTCCGGTAGCTTGCGCGGGCCGAAGATGACCAACGCGATGACGAAGATGATGATCAGTTCCGGCATGCCAATCGAGCCGAACATCAGATGTTGCTCCTTGCCTTGGCTGGCGTGCGCCGCACTAAAAATTATAGAGGAATAGGTGCCGGAGCGGTCAATCTCTAGATGGGGCTGCGCGGCTCCACTTACTTGGGGCTGCGCGGCTCCACTTACTCGCTGTGCGCGGCCTGGGGACGGGCGCTTCCATGTCGCCGTCCCCCTCCGTAATCCACCGGCGGTGGGGTTTCGCGGCTTCTTCAACTCGGGGCTCTGCGCCCCAAACCCCCGCCGGCCACTCGCGGGGACCCCATTGCCCCACTCCGTGGCTGGCGGGCCGCGCTGTGCGCGGCCTGGGGACGGACGCTTCCATGTCGCCGTCCCCCTCCGTAGTCCACCGGCGGTGGGGTTTCGGCTTCCATGTTGCCGTCCCCCTCCGTAGTCCACCGGCGGGGGGGGCGCGGCATGGGGACGGGCGCTTCCGTGTTCCGTCCCGCTTCGTACTTCACCAGAGGAGTCTTTGCGAGGCAGCAACCTGTCTGATAGCATGCGATCACCATGCGCGCAGTGCCGCCCCTTTCCATCGGCATCGCCGCCGTCGTGCTGTCGGCCCTGCTCGGCGGCCTGTTCGGCGG
>JAGWAI010000062.1 GCA_021296485.1 Acidobacteriota bacterium | reverse complement strand
GCCGCTGCAGACGTAGTCGTAACTACGTCGAAGCGGCGTGAGGGAGTACGGCCCGCCAAAGCGAGCGGATCGGCGGCCGCAGCAGAAGGCTGGTGAGAAATGCGGGCTAGGGAAACACGCCGCGCTGCACGTACGCTTCCGCCACGCGGTCGATCGCCAGGTGGAAGGCGGCCGTGCGCAGGTCGTCGACGCCATTCACCGTCCGCATCGTCTCGCGGATCCTGTGGTAGGCGCTGATCATGGTCTCCTCGAGACCGGAGTTGACCACGGTCAGCTCGGAGATCGGCGTCACGATGCGGCCCCGGTCGTCGCTGCTCAACGTCGTGCCGGTCGCCGACTCGATGACGTCGAGCAGGCGGTTGTCGGCGCGCTCCTGGTAGCGCCGCTCCAGCCGCCCGAAGCGGACGTGCGACAGGTTCTTGAGCCACTCGAAGTAGGACACGATGACTCCGCCGGCGTTGGCGTAGACATCCGGAATGACGAGCACGCCGGCCGCCTGGAAGATGGCGTCGGCTTCCGGGGTCGTCGGTCCGTTCGCGCCTTCGAGAACGATCCGCGCCTGCACCCGGCTCGCGTTGTCCGCCCGCAACTGGCTCTCGACAGCGGCCGGGATCAGCACGTCGCAGTCCGCTTCGAGCGCAGCCGCCGGACTGTCGTGAACGGCGCCGCCCGGGAAACCGGCGACGCCCCCGGTGGCGGCGACATGCTCGCGCAGCGCGTCGGGGGCGATGCCGCGCGGGTCGGTCACGGTGCCGCTGATATCCGCAATCGCGACGATGCGCGCGCCGGCCTCGTAGCAGAGCTGCGCCACCCAATAGCCCACCTTGCCGAGCCCCTGGACTGCGATGCGCTTGCCGTCGAGCCCGGTGGACAGGCCGCGGCGCGCCATCTCTTCCGTGTCCGTGCACACCTCCCGCAGCACGTAGAACAGCCCGCGCCCGGTCGCTTCGCCGCGGCCGGCGATGCCGCCCTGCGACAGCGGCTTGCCGGTGACGCAGCCGAGCGCGTCGATCTGATCGCCGCGGACGGCCTGGTAGGTATCGGCGATCCAGGCCATTTCGCGCGCCCCGGTGCCCAGGTCCGGCGCCGGGACGTCCACCGCCGGCCCCATGAAGTTCTTGCTGATCAGCTCGTAGGCGTAGCGCCGCGTGACGCGCTCGATCTCTTCCTCCGCGTGCTGCCGGGTGTCGATGCAGACCGCCCCTTTCGCGCCGCCGTACGGCACGTCGACGATCGCGCACTTGTAGGTCATCAGCGCCGCGAGCGCCATCACCTCGTCCTCGTCGACGAGCGGGCTGTAGCGGATGCCGCCCTTCACCGGCAGCTTGTGGTGGCTGTGCTCGGCGCGCCAGGCGCGGACCACCTCGATGTTGCCGTCGCGGCGCCTGACCGGAAAGTCGAAGCGGTAGATGCTGTTGCAGTGCCGGACCTGTGCGAGCAGGCCGGGGGGATAGTTGACGAATGCCGCCGCACGGTCGAAGTAGCGGCCGACGTCGGCAAAGAAGCGGCGTTCCGGCATCGAGACCTGTACCATTCTCGCAAGTAAGCGGCCGGCCGGCCAGTGGTCCGCGGTTAATTTCCACGTCGCGCGGCGAGCGTTCAGGCGTCCGGCCGCCGGAGTAGACTTTCGGGACGGAGGCGAAACGCGTAATGCCCGAGCTCGCGCTGGTCGTGCTATTCGTGTTGGTGACGTCGGCGGCATGCTCCCTGTTCGAGGCGGTGCTCTATGCCGTGCCGGCCAGCCGCATCGCCGTCCTGGAACGTGCCGGCCGCCCGTCCGGGCGACTGCTGATGCGCCTCCGCCGGCAGGTCGACCGGCCGATCGCCGCCGTCCTGTCGCTGAACACCATCGCCAACACCGGCGGCGGCGCGCTGGCCGGCGCCATTGCCGCGCGCGAGCTGGGGGAAGGCAACCTGGTGTATTTCTCGGCGGCCTTCACGCTGGCCATCCTGCTGTTCTCCGAAGTGCTGCCGAAGACCATCGGCGTGGTGCACGCGGGCGCGCTCGCGGCGTGGATTGCGTATCCGCTGCAGGGGCTGGTGGTGTCGTTCCGGCCGCTGGTGGCGCTGACGCAGATGGCCACGAGGCTGGTCTGGAAGGGCCACCAGGAGCACCGCGTGTCGGATGAGGAGCTGCTGTCGCTCGTCGGTTCGGGGCTGCGCAGCGGCGCGTTCAAGCCGCATGAGGCGAGCGTCATCCGCAACGTGCTGGCGCTGGAGTCGCGCTCGGCGAAGGACGTGATGACGCCGCGTCCGGTCGTCTTCACGCTCGGCGCGCAGGTCACGGTGCGCGACGCGGCGGCGATGGAAGGGTTGGCCAAGCACAGCCGCGTGCCCGTGTTCGACGAGGACCCGGACGATCTGGTGGGCGTGGTGCACCGCCGCGACGTGCTGGCGGCGGCTGCCGAGGACCGCTTCGACGTGAGGCTCGACGCGCTGATGCGGCCGCTGCACTTCGTGGTGGACTCGACGCCGCTCGACGCGCTGCTGCGCACCTTTCTCGACCGGCGCCTGCACCTGGTCGCCGTGATCGACGAATTCGGGGCATTCGCGGGGATCGTGACGCTGGAGGACGTCCTGGAAGAGTTGATCGGGCGGGAGATCGTCGACGAGTTCGACCAGGAGACGGACCTGCGCGCCTACGCGCACCGCCGCCGCGACGAGCTACTCAGCCGCCGGGGCAGAGCTCTGTGACGCACGCCGCTATTGCTTTAGGGGCGTTCCTGCTACCGCCGCCGCCACACCCACCACGCCACGCATGCCGTGAACAGGCCGAATGCCGCGATGAGGGCTTCAAAGGGCAGCACCTCCGGCAGCGCGCTGAACAGGACGAGGAAAGCGGCGGTCAGGAGCGCCAGACGTCGCATGGAACAGGCTTTCGACGATACCGGGAGCCGCGCCCCGGCGGCAAGCCTGCTGTCGCCCTCGCCGCGGTCTGCCTGACCGCCGCGGTCCTGCTCGCCGCGGCGCCGCTGGCCGCGCAGGATCGCGTGCCCGCGGACGCCGCCGGCATCCGCATCGACGGTCCGCCCGCGCCAATCGCGCCCGAGGTCGTCACGCGCGACGCCGCCGGACGCGCCACGATGCGCGCGGTGCGCCTGGCCGAGCCGCTGAGCCTGGACGGCGCCCTGTCCGAGGCGGTCTATGCGCAGGCGCAGGCGGTGAGCGCATTCATCCAGCAGATGCCGGACGAGGGCGCTCCCTCGGCGGAGCGCACCGAGGTCTGGGTGTTCTTCGACGACGACAACGTCTACGTCGCGGCGCGGATCTGGGAGTCGGAGCCCGAGGAGAACTGGATCGCGAACGACATGCGGCGCGACTCGTTCCAGATCATCAACAACGACAACTTCAGCGTGGCGTTCGACACCTTCTACGACCGGCGCAACGGCGTGGCGTTCATGGTCAACCCGATCGGCGGCTTCTTCGACTACGAGATCAGCGACGAAGGCAACCCCAACAGCGACTGGAATCCGGTCTGGGACGTCGACACCGGACGATTCGATGGCGGCTGGACGGTCGAGATGGCCGTTCCGTTCCGCTCGCTCCGTTATGCCGCCGGCAGGGAGCAGGTATGGGGCGTGCAGTTCGGGCGCCGCCAGCGCCGGCTGAACGAGACTTCCCACTTCACGCCGGTGCCGATCTCGGCGGGGCCCGGCATGTTCCGCCTCTCCGTGGCGGGCACGCTGGTCGGCCTGGAGGCGCCGGAGCAGGACGTGCGGCTCGAGGTCAAGCCGTACGGCATAGGCTCGCTGGCAACCGACCTGACGGCCGACGAGCCGTATACGAACCGCGGCGACGGCACGGGGGGCGTCGACCTGAAATGGGGCGTGACGCAGAACCTGACGGCCGACTTCACCTTCAACACCGACTTCGCCCAGGTGGAGGTCGACCAGCAGCAGGTGAACCTGACCCGCTTCAACCTGTTCTTTCCGGAGAAGCGCGACTTCTTCCTCGAGTCGCGCGGCATCTTCGATTTCGGGGCCGCACCGAACCAGCTCGGTCGGGGCGGCGGCGCCACGGGCGCCCGGGGCGAGGGTCCGCCCGGGACGCGCAGCGGCAACAGCGCGCCGCTGATGTTCTTCAGCCGGCGGATCGGCCTGGCCGAGCAGCAGACGGTGCCGATTCGTGCCGGTGGCCGGCTGACGGGCAAGGTGGGGCGGGTGAGCGTTGGCGCCCTGAACATCCAGACCGGAGACGAGTCGAACGTGGACGCGCAGGCCACCAACTTCACCGTGGTCCGCATGAAGGCTGACATCCTGCGCCGCAGCCGGATCGGCGGCATGTACACCCGGCGATCCGTGGCGACGAACGCGCTCGGCGCGGATCCCGGGCGGCCCGGTGCCAACGAGGTATTCGGCGCCGACGCCTCGTTCGCGTTCTACGACAACGTCACGTTCAACGGCTATTACGCCCGCACGCGCACCGCGGGGCGCAGCGGCGACGACGCGAGCTACCAGGCGGCGTTCACCTACAACGGCGACCTGTACGGCGTGCAGATCGACCACCTGCTCGTCGGCCGCAACTTCAACCCCGAGGTCGGCTTCCGGCCGCGCGAGGATTTCCGCCGCACCTACGCCGCGGCGCAGTACAGCCCCCGGCCGCGGTCGGTCGAGGCCGTGCGGCAGTTCACCTTGGGTGGCAGCGTCGACTACATCGAGAGCACCGCGGGGCAGCTCGAGACGCGCGCGGCCAGCGTGAAGTTCGGCGCCGAATTCGAGAACAGCGATCGGTTCAACGTCGACCTGCTGCGCAACTACGAGCTGCTGGTGGAGCCGTTCGACATTACGGACGATATTTCCATCGCGCCCGGCGCATACCGTTTCCAGGATCTGTTCCTGTCGTACTTCATGGGGGAGCAGCGGCCCTATTCGGGCACCGCGTTCGTGCAGCAGGGCCGGTTCTACGGCGGGGACATCACGGCGTTCGGGTATCGGGGTGGGCGGGTTGAGATCACCCCGCAGTTGTCGCTGGAGCCGACCGTCGAGCTCAACCGCATCGACATCCCGGAGGGGCGCTTCACCGTGGCGCTGGCCACGACCCGCGTGACCCATACCTTCACGCCGCGCATGTTCCTGTCAGGGCTCGTACAATACAACTCGGTCAGCGCGAAGATGGGAACCAACGTCCGGTTCCGCTGGGAGTATCTGCCGGGCAGCGAGCTGTTCGTCGTGTACAACGATCAGCGCGACACCATGCTGCGCCGCATTCCGATGCTGGAGAGTCGCTCATTCGTCGTCAAGCTGACCCGGCTCCTGCGCTTCTGACCGAAACGGCTTCTAGGTCATGACGTTCCTCTTCAAGCGGCTGGCTGTTCTCATCAGCCAGCGCGAAACGCGCGCCAACATGCGCGCGCTGTTCCGCTACCTCGCTTTTCTCGGACTGCTCATCACCGCCTACTCCGGATTGTTCCACTTCCTCATGCTCTACGTGGAGGGGCAGGAGCATTCCTGGGTCACGGGCTTCTACTGGACGCTCGTGGTGATGACGACCCTGGGCTTCGGCGACATAACCTTCGCCAGCGACATCGGCCGGCTGTTCAGCGTCGCCGTGCTGCTGTCGGGCGTGGTGTTCCTGCTGGTGATGCTGCCGTTCCTGTTCATCCGCCTGTTCTACACGCCCTGGCTGGAGGCGCGCGTCCGTATCCTCGCCCCGCGCGAGTTGCCGGCCTCGACATCCGGCCACGTGATCATCATCGAGTACGACGCGATAGCGGTCGGCCTCGTGCAGCGCCTGGCCGCCGAGGGGATACCCTGCTACACGATCGAGCCGGATCCGGTGAAAGCCGCGCGTCTGCTCGGCGACGGCGTGCCGGTGGTTGCGGGCGAGATCGACGAGCAGGCGACATACGAGCGGCTGCGGGCGGAATCGGCGGGGCTCATCTTCGCCAACGCGACGGATACGGCCAACACGAACGTGACCCTCACCGTGCGCGAGGTCGCGGCCGGCGCGCCGATTGTCGCCACGGCCGAGGACGAGGACTCCATCGACATCCTGGAGCTGAGCGGCGCGACAACGGTGCTGCCGCTCAAGAAACAGCTCGGCGAGTACCTGGCGAGCCGCGTCGACGCGGGGCGCGCCGAGGCGCACGTCGTGGGGGCCATTCACGATCTGCAGATTGCCGAGCTGCCGGCCCGTGACACGCCGTTCGCCGGCTTGCGGATACACGAGACGCACCTGCGGGAGCGGACCGGCCTGAGCGTCGCCGGCCTCTGGGAGCGCGGCCGGCTGCGGCCGGCATACCCCGACACCCTGATCGACCCCGGCAGCGTGCTGGTGCTGACCGGCACCGCGGAGCGCATTGCCGGGTTGACCGGCCTGCTGCCGGGGCGCACGGACCTTACCCGGCCGGTGCTGGTGATCGGAGCCGGGGCGGTGGGGCAGGCGGCGGTTGCGGCGCTGTACCGCAAGGGATTCATCGTGCACGTGATCGACCGCGACGAAGCGGTGCTGGCGCAACTGGCCGACCGCGCCCACGCGGTGTTCGCCGGCGACGCAAACAACCGTCAACTGATCGAGCGGGCCGGCGTCGGCCGCGCCGGTTCGGTGCTGCTCACCTCGAACGACGACGATGTGAACATCTACCTCGCGGTGTACTGCCGGCGCCTCAATCCCGACGTGCGCATCGTCAGCCGCATCACCCGCAACGAGGAGGCCATTCATCGCGCCGGCGCCGATTTCGTCCTGAGCGACGCGACGATCGGGGTCGAGGCGGTGATATCGCTGCTCGACGGGCACGATCCGGTGCTGCTCGGCGAGGGGGTCAGGCTGTTCACGGTCGTCGTGCCGCCCGCGCTGGCGGGCCGCCCGCTGCGCGAATCGGGGATCGGCTCCCGGACCGGAATGAGCGTGATAGCGGTCCGCCGCGGAGAGCGGTACGTCAACACGCTGACGGCCGAGACCATCCTGCCGCCCGACGGCGAGCTCCTGCTGCTCGGCAGTCTCCATCAGCGCCGCACGTTCGGCACGGCTTTCGACCTGAATCGCGGACACTGACGCGGAGCGGCCGCCGGAAGCGTGTTAGGCTGCGCGCGGAGGCGCGCTTGGCAACTGCACAGACCAACATCCCGAACACCGCCTGGTATCACCGGCTGCACTGGCGCATCGCCGTCGCGATGCTGCTGGGCATAGTGGCCGGCCTGGCCGGCGGAGAACCGCTGGCCGGCGCCGTCGGCTGGCTGGGGCAGCTCTTCATCCGCCTATTGCGGATGATCATCGTCCCGCTCGTGCTTACGTCGATCGTGACCGGGGTCGCCTCGGTCTCGGCCGGCGCGGGCCTGCGGCGACTCTTCAGCAAGACCTTCGGCTACTACCTGCTGACCAGCGCGTTCGCGTGCACCATCGGTCTCGTGCTGGTGAATGTGATTCGGCCGGGCGTCGGCGCGGACCTGGCCGGCGCGGAGACCCAGGCATTGCCGGACCTGGCGGTTTCCACCTCGCCGATCGATCTCATCCTGGACATCGTCCCGCCGAACGTGGTGGCGGCGGCGGCCGAGGGATCGATGCTCTCGGTCATCTTCTTCGCCATCGTGCTCGGCGTCAGCATCAGCGTGCTGCAGCCGCGCCACCGCGAGCCGCTGGTAAAGCTGTTCGAGGCCGGCTTCGAGGCGATGATGCGCCTGACGCGCGGCATCATCGACTATGTCGCGCCGATCGGCGTGTTCGGCCTGATCGTGAACCTGGTCGGCACGACCGGGCTCGGCGCGTTCCAGGCGCTGGGGTGGTATGCGCTGATGCTCGCCTGCGGCCTGACCCTGCACCTGTTCGTCGTGCTGCCGCTGCTGCTGTACCTCGTGGGCGGCATCAACCCGATCGTGCATTTCCGGAACATGGTTGAACCGCTGGTAATGGCGTTCTCGACCAGCTCGTCCGGGGCGACCCTGCCGGTCACGATGAACGCGGTGGAGAAGCGGGTCGGCGTATCGAACCGGGTGACGTCTTTCGTGCTGCCGATGGGGGCGACGGTCAACATGGACGGCACGGCGCTGTACGAGTGCGCCGGCGTGCTGTTCATCGCGCAGGTGCTGGGGGTGACGCTGGGGCTGGAGCAGCAGATCCTGGTCGTATTCGCCGCCCTGCTGGCGTCGATCGGCGCCGCCGCGGTGCCCTCCGCCGGACTGGTCGTGATCTTCATCGTGCTGGAGGCGGTCAACCTGACCGGGCCGCAGGTGGAGCTGATCGTCGGCGCGATGCTGGCGGTCGACCGCCCGCTCGACATGGCGCGGACCGCCGTCAACGTGTTCAGCGACTCGTGCGGCGCCGCCATCATCGCCCGTTCGGAAGGCGAAGCCGGCGTCGACGAGCCGGCGGCGCCCGCCGCGGCTGCCGCGGGATGAGCGGCGGATGCGGATAGTCATCATCGGCGGGGGCGGCATAGGCTACGCCCTCGCCGAGGCGCAGCTCGCGGACGCCATCGAGCGGATCATCATGGCGCCCGGCGCCCTGGACGCCGCCGCCTTCGCCGGCGGGCGCATCGAGCTGCTGCTCACCGCGACCATGTGGATCGGCCGCCTGGAGATCGTCGCGGTGCTCGCCCTGCTGCGCTGGGAGGTCTGGCGCCACGCGCGCTGGCGGCGCAGCGTCAGAAGCGGAACAGCCGGTTGATCTTGATCACGAACGCGCGGTCGGCGAGCTCGCGGCGGCGTACCGGCCGTAGCGGGTCCACCTCCTGCTCGGCGGTGTAGACGACGAACAGCTCGCTGCCGGGCGAGTACTCCCAGCGCAGCCGGAGGTTCGCGCCGAAGGCCCGCAGCGTGGAGTTGTACTGGAACAGGCCGCTGAAGAACATCCGCGGCGAGAAGGTGTAGTTCACACGCGCGCGCAGCAGGTCTGTGCGGAACGAACCG
>JAGWAI010000061.1:14687-16362 GCA_021296485.1 Acidobacteriota bacterium | reverse complement strand
GCGCGCGAGTCGCAGAAAGTTCATCAAGGAAGGCGCGGTATTTGCCGGAGGGGTCGCCAGCGGCCTGGCCGTCGGCGCCAGGACGGCGAGCGGCCAGGGGCTGGGCGCCCCGCGTCCCGGCGGCGTCGTCGGCCACCCGATGGCCTACGGCGAGCGGTCGCGCTTCGTGCAGACGGTGCGCACGCCGATGACCATGATCGGCCACATCGATCTGCACGGCAACCCGGACGGCCTCGACGCGCGGACACCGCTGTCGGAGCTGACCGGCACGATCACGCCGTCGGCGCTGCATTACGTCTCTTCACACGGCAATAACCCGCCGGACATCGATCCCCGCGAGCACCGCCTCACGGTCTACGGCATGGTGGACCGGCCGCTGGTTTTCACCATGGAAGAGCTGACGCGCCTGCCGTCGGTCACGCGGGTGCACTTCATCGAGTGCATCGCCAATTCCCCGCGCCCGGAGGAGAAGACGCTCGACGAGATGCACGGCATGGTCGCCTGCAGCGAGTGGACCGGCGTCCCGCTCTCGGTGCTGCTCGACGAGGTGGGGGTGAAAGATGGTGGGGGCTGGGTGCTTTCGGAAGGCGCCGAGGCCACGAAGCTCGGGGCCAGCATGCCGATGGGCAAGGCCATGGACGACGTATTGGTGGCCTACGCGCAGAACGGCGAACCGATACGACCCCACCAGGGGTTCCCGCTGCGCCTGGTGGTGCCCGGCTTCCAGGGCAAGTACCACGTCAAGTGGCTGCAGCGCATCAAGGTGATCGATCGTCCGTACATCACCTACTGGGAGAAACACTCGTACACGACGCGCCAGAGCGCCAGGCGGACCGGCCCCAACCGCATGTCGAACAGCCATGTCGCCGGGGCGGGCGCCTACTTCATGGAGCAGGGGCCGAAGTCGGTCATCACGTTCCCCTCCGGCGCGCAGCGGCTGCCCGGGCGCGGTTACTACACGCTGAGCGGGCTGGCCTGGTCGGGCAGCGGCACCGTGCGGCGCGTGGAGGTGTCGGCCGACGGCGGCCGCACCTGGACCGACGCGAAGCTGCAGGAGCCGTTGCAGCGGGTCGCGCTGACCCGCTTCACGCTGCCGTGGACCTGGAACGGCGAAGAGGCGCTGCTCATGTCGCGGTGCACCGACGATCAGGACCAGGTGCAGCCGACGGCGGAAGGGTTCGCCGAATTCTGGGGCACCTCCGGTGCGCCGCACGGAAACCAGATTCAACCCTGGAGGGTGGCCAGTGATGGAACCGTCCACAATGCGGTCTAGCAGCCCGTGGCAACAACCCCGCTGCATTCGACCGACGATGCATCCCGCCTGGCGGCGTTGCTCGTCGCTCACATATCGTCGAATATGCTCGCTCCTCGCGCCTTGCCAGCCGGGCGCCTCGCCGGTCTCGGTGCGACGCGGGGTTTCACCACGGACTGCTAGCGCAAGTTGGTTGCTCGTCGCCGCGCTGCTGCTCGCGTTCGTCGCGGCCGGCGTAGCGGCGCAGGAGTCCAAGTACAACCTGGGCCGGGCGCCGACAGAGGCGGAGCTCAACCCGCCGGACGCGGCCGTCGGGCCGGACGGCGAGGGACTGCCCCGCGGGCGCGGCACCGCGAAGGAAGGCGAAATCGTCTGGCTGGCGCGGGGCTGCGCCGCGTGCCACGGCTCCACCGGGCAGGAAGG
>JAGWAI010000061.1:13164-14326 GCA_021296485.1 Acidobacteriota bacterium | reverse complement strand
AGCGCGCGTCTATCGAGGCCCGCAGCACGTCCAGGTCCAGCTCGTTGACCGCGTCGATGATCATGGCGTAGGCGCGCGTATTGGCCTCCAGCCCGCCCGGGGAAACGGTGTCCGGCGTCTCCAGATCGGTGTGGAAGGCGTACCACCCGCCCCTGCCGCCATCGCCCAGGAGTTGCGCCATCGGCGCATAGTGGTAGTACCGTCCCGCCTCGCCGATTCCCCTTGGATCCGACTCGCGGAACGTGCCGATGCCGAAGGTGTCCAGCGCATCGCGCACGATCCCCGCCATGCGCGCGTCGTGGGCGAACCAGCGCATGAGTATCGGCGCGTTTCCGGTCCGCAGCGAACCGTGGAAGGTCTGGCGCGCCCCGGTGTGCTCGCAATTCATGATGAGCGCGGTCTGCCTGAACAGGTCCGGACGCGCCGCAAACCACTCGCCGCTGACACCGCTGCCGCTCGTGTGGTGACCGGAGCTGCCGATGAAGTGCATCGTGCGGCGGCGCTGCGACCGGGGAGTCTTCGAGTAGTACTCGGCCAGCGCGAGCATCGTGGCCATGCCGCTCGCGTTGTCGACGGCGCCGTCGAACCACCCGTCCCGATGCGCCACGATGTAGATGGTTTCGTCGGTCGCGCCCGGCAGCGTGCCCCAGACCGTGGCGGTCTGCAGATCCGCCACCATCTCGACGTCGAGGCGCACCCGAACGCGGACACCGCCTGCGCCGATCAGATCGCGCGCCGCCAGACCGTCCTCGCTCCCCACGACGAAGCTCGGCGCCGTGCTGTTCACCGGGTACATCTGGACCCGCGCGTTTCCCGGAATCCCGATGATGCCGAATACGGCGGCCGCGCCCCGCTCGCTGATGCGCCGGAACGCTTCGTCGGAAATGCTCGCGAAGCGCGAGTTCAGGTCGGCGCTGTAGAAGAACGCGGCCTTGCCGCGCACGTCGGGCGCCAGCGCGAGCTCGGCGTCGCTGCCCATGCCGACGTATACCGCCTCGAGGTCGAGGCTCTCGCCGCCCGTGCCGGGGGACGCGTACGTCGGCTGGGCCGATGCCAGCTCAATCGATTGGCCTGCGCCGGTCGCCGTGACGTTCCAGTGCCGCGGCATCCACTGGGGCGACATGTCGATCGGCTGGCTGCGGACATCCGTCAGGCCGAGCTC
>JAGWAI010000061.1:10765-12939 GCA_021296485.1 Acidobacteriota bacterium | reverse complement strand
GGCGCCACGGGAGTGTCCTGCGCGGACGCGGGACAGACACAGAGAAAGAGCGGGAGCAACGCGCCGAGGAGCGGGCATGCTCGCGTCATGGCGGGGATCACCGACGCACGGCGGCGACATGCCGCGCGGGGACTCTTCCGGCGCGCCGCTACGCGTCGGACAGCAGCGAGAGCGGCTCCAGGTCGACCCGTCCGTCGCTGTCGCCGAAGCTGTCCGCCGGCACACCCGCCTTGTCGAGCAGCCCCAGGAGCAGGTTGGCCATCGGCTTCAGCTCCGGGAACTTGATGTGCCGTCCGCTGCGCAGCTTGCCGGCGCCCCCGCCGAGCAGCACGAGCGGCAGGTTCTTGTGGTCGTGCGCGTTGCCGTTGCACATGCCGCTGCCCTGCAGCACCATCGAATTGTCGAGCAGGCTGCCTGATCCGTCCGGCGTGGCGGCGAGCTTCTCGGCGAAGTACGCGAGCAACTGGCTGTAGTAGGTGTTGATCCGCGCAATCGCCGCGATCTTCTCCGGCTTGTCCTGGTGGTGCGACGTGCCGTGGTGGCCTTCGTTGACGCCGATCCACGGGAACGTCCGGGCGCTCTGCTCGCGTCCGAGCTGCAGGCTGAACACGCGCGTGATGTCGGCCTGCCAAGTCAGCAGGAGCAGGTCGAACATCAGCTTGACGTGCTCGTCGTACGACTCAGGGATGCCGACCGGCCGGTCCGGCAGCGCCAGAGTCGACTGCCCGGCCTGCTCCTCCGCCCGCTGGATGCGCCGCTCGACCTCGCGCACCGCGTCGACGTAGTCGTTGACGCGCGTGCGGTCGCCGGCGCCCAGTGAGCGCATCAGGCGCGACATGTCGTCGGTGACCGAATCGAGAATGCTGCGGTCCTTGCGCATCTCTGCGCGCCGCTCGTCCACGGTGCCGCCCTCGCCGAACAGCCGCTCGAACACCAGCCGCGGGTTGTTCTCCATGGGCAGCGGCGTGGTGGGCGACGACCACGACAGCGTGTTGACGTAGACGCAGTTGTAGCCGTTGTCGCAGTTGCCGACGAGGAAGCTGTTCTCCATCGTCAGCTCGAGCGACGGCAGCCGCGTGTCCCGGCAGAGCCGCCGCGCGGCGATCTGGTCGACCGTGGTCGCCAGCAGCACGTCGGCGCCCTCGGTCATCTTGGGCCGCGCCGCGCTCAGCCAGCTGGCGTTCGATCGCGTGTGCTCCGCGTTGCCGTCCGTGCCGTTCCCCTGCGCGTTGCGGTGCTCCAGGTTGGTGAGGACAATCGTCTGGTCCTGCACCGCCGCGAGCGGTTGGAGGATGGGCGAAAGCGTGAGCGGTCCGGGCTCACCCGGCGGCGTCCACTGGTTCTGCGACCCCTTGGCCCACGACACCGACCCGTGCGGGAAGTAGATGAAGCCGAGCCGGCGTACCGGGTTAGCCGCCGTCCGCGCGGCGGCCGAGAGCGCCGGGACCATGGAGTCGAGCAGCGGCAGCGCGACGGTCGCGCCCATTCCGCGCAGGAAGGTCCGGCGAGGCAGGTGCTTCTTCGTGATGATCATGATTGCTGCGCCCGTCTCATCTGAAATGGCGTGCTCTTGACGATTCCGAGAATCAGCGACGAGAAGCTGTAGTCGTCGCCCGCCGCTTCGCGTTCGATGACCCGCACGGCCGGCATGTCATGATACTCGACCGCCCGGCCCAAACCGTACGTCAGCAGCTTGCTCGCCAGCGTGCGGACGAACTGGTCCGACCGGTCCAGCAGCGTCTCCCTGAGTCCGCCCGTGCCGTCCGGGAAGCTGCCCTCGACGTCGAGCGGCTCGAACCCTGCGGACAGCGTCCGCCAGCGGCCGATCGCGTCGTAGTTCTCCAGCGACAGACCGATGGGGTCCATTATTGCATGGCACGACGCGCAGACCGGGTTGCGCCGGTGCTCGACCATCCGATCGCGCATGGACAGCTCGGCGTCGGATCCCTCGTCGCTCAACGGCGGCACGTCGGCGGGCGGGGGGGGCGGCGGCGTGCCGAGCAGGTTCTCCAGAATCCACTTGCCCCGCACGACCGGCGACGTCCGCGTCGCGTACGACGTGACCGCCAGGATGCTCCCCTGCCCCAGCAGCCCGCCGCGCGGACTGCCGGGCGGCAGGTCGATGCGCCTGAAATGGCTGCCGTACACGTTGGGAATGCCGTAGTGCTTCGCCA
>JAGWAI010000061.1:458-10729 GCA_021296485.1 Acidobacteriota bacterium | reverse complement strand
GGATGATGCTGTCGAAGAAGAGCTCCGTTTCCTGCCGCAGCGCCCGCCGCAGCGTCTCGTCGAAGTCGGGAAACACAACAAAGTCGGGCGAGACCGCCGGCAGGTTGCGCAGATAGAGCCACTGCGCCGCGAAGTTGGTCACCAGCGCTTCCGCCCGCGGATCAGCGAGCATGCGCCGCACCTGCCTTTCGAGCACGCCGGGATCCCGCAGCGTGCCGGCCGCCGCGACGTCGATCAACTCATCGTCCGGGATACTGCTCCAGAGGAAGAACGATAGCCGCGACGCCAGCTCCAGGTCGCTGATGCGGTACGCCGCGTTCGCGCTGGCGCCCTGCGGGTCGCGCTCGACGCGGAACAGGAACTCCGGGCTCACGAGCAGCCGCCGCAGGGCCATCTCGATGCCGGAGTCGAAGTCGCCGGCTGCGCGCCCTTCCTCGTAGAACGCGAGCAGCGTCTCCAGATCCGCGGCGGTTGCCGGCCGCCGGTAGGCCCGGCGGGCCAGAGTCGAGAGAATCTCCTCCGCGCAGGCCTGCTCCTCCGTCCCGCCGGACGGCCGGCAGGTGAATATGCGGCGGCGGCTGGGCGTATCGCCCGGCCCCGTCGGGTCGAAAGGCCCGGTGACGGTGACCGAGTAGACGTTGGGCTGCGTGCGCTGGTCCCCGCCCACGGTGAAGTGCACCTTGAGGAACGGTTCGCGGTGGTGCTCGATCAGCCCGGAGCCCTGGCTGACGAACGCCGCGCCGACGACGTGCGGGCCGGCGGTCACCGGTATCCGCACGGCGAGATCCGCGTCGGCCGCACGGTCTGTCTGCTGGTAGAAGTTCAGTGACCGGCGGTGCGACGGTCAGCACCTGCACGGGCTCGCCGTCCAGCGTGAACACCACGTCGTGCGGCTTGCGGAGACCACCGATGCGGTTGCTGTTCCAGCTCTTGCCGAGCTCGGCGCGGAGCTCGTACTCGGCGTCCACCGGGAAGTTGTAGTGGAACGCGGCGCCGCCGCGCGTGCCGAACGGCATGCCGTCAATGTGGCCGTTCTGGTTCAGATCCGACGGCACGATAAAGGTGTCGGCGACGGCCGAGCGTACCGGCGCGCCTACCGCCAGCCGGCTGACCTTCTGCGCGGCGCTCAGGTAGCGCTCCATGCGGCCCGCGTCGAGCCCGCCAAGGCCGACGTTGTCGAATCCGGCGCTGGAGTCGTCGGCCGGCAGCAGGTCCGTGACATCGACCTCCAGCGCAAGCAGGTCGCGGACGGCGTTGCCGTACTCGGTGGCGTTGAGGCGGCGCAGCGCATCGCTGCGTCCCGGATCCGGGTTGGCCGCGGCCGCGCGGAAGGACGCCAGGCGGTCGTACGTCTCGCGATCCGGGCGCGGCCGGCCTGCCGGCGGCATCATGCCGGCCCGCAGTTTCAGCACGACCTGCTCCCATATTGCGGCGTCGGCGCTCAGGTCGCTCAGGTCGAGCGCTTCCAGGGAGAGTCCGGCGGTGCGCAGGCTGTCGTTGTGGCAGGTGACACAGTAGCGTTCGAGCAGCGCCTGCTCGGTCGCGGCGGAATGCCCCGCCGGCGCCTGCGGCCGGCCTCCGGCCGCGAGCACCGGGCCTGTGGCAACGGCAACGAGCGTGACTACGGTCGCAAGGCAGAATACGCTTGCGGCATACTTCCGCATGGTGGTTAACTCTATCATCACCGCCCCGGGTCAGACATTGGAATTCGGCATGCAACCGGCTTGGTGCATGCAGGGATGGAACGCATGAATCTGCAAGTCTTATCGCACCCGTTGCGGCTCGGTTGCCTGCTGGCGGCCGCATGCCTCAGCGGCTCGGCCATCGTGGCGCCGCTTGACGCCGCGGCACGCGACAATCCGCTGGTGGAGGCCGCCAAACGCGCCGACGCGGACGCGGTCCGCACGCTGCTAAATGGCGGCGCCGATCCGAACGCGCCGGAGGCCGACGGAAGCACGGCGCTCCATTGGGCCGCGCGGGTGGACAACGTCGAGCTGGCGGATCTGCTGCTGGCGGGCGGAGCGGATGTCTCCGCCTCCAATACCTTCGGCGTGCCCCCGCTGTGGCTCGCGGCCATTAACGGCAGCGGGCCGATGCTCGACCGGCTGCTCGCCGCGGGCGCCGACCCTGATACGGCGTCGGCCGCTGGCGAGTCGGTGCTCATGATCGCGGCGCGTACCGGCCGGATTGCGGCGATCGAAGCGCTGCTGGCGCGCGGCGCCGACCTCGAAGCGACGCAGGGCGGCGGACAGACACCCCTCATGTGGGCCGCGACGGAGGGCCACACGGAGGCCGTGCAACTGCTCCTCGACGCGGGCGCCGATATCCACGCACGCACGCTCGTTCCCGATAGTCCGCAGCGCTCCGGCCTCTACGGGGGTCCCGCGCCCCACGGCTTCACCGCGCTGCTCTTTGCCATTCGCGCGGGCCGCATCGACACCGTGCAGACCTTGCTGGCGGCAGGTGCGGATCCGAACGACCGGCTGCCCGACGGGACGGGCCCGGTGGTGCTTGCCGCCGCCAACGCGCACTGGGAGCTCGGTGTATTCCTGGCGGACCAGGGCGCAGACCCGAACGGCGCCGAGCAGGGCTGGACGGCGCTGCACGAGATGACCTGGGTACGCCGGCCGAACTTCGGGTTCAACCCGCCCGGCCCCGTCACCACCGGCAACCTCGACAGCCTGAACTTCGTGCGCGAGCTGGTGGCGCGCGGCGCGGACGTGAACGCCCGAATCACCGTAGAGCCGCGGAACGGGTACCGGAACGCCCTGAACCGCGTCGGCGCGACGCCCCTCATGATGGCCGCACGGCTGGCCGACGCGCCCCTGATGCGCGTGCTGCTGGAGCTGGGAGCCGACCCCGACATGGCGAACGAGGACGACTCGACGCTGCTGATGGTCGCCGCGGGACTTGGCATCCATTCGCCCGGGGAGGATCCGGGCACCGAGACGGAGGCGCTGGAGTGCGTGCAGCTCGCGCTGGAGTTGGGCGGCGACGTCAACGCCATCGACGCGAACAACGAGACGGCGCTGCACGGGGCCGCCTACCGCGGCGCCAACTCCATCGTGGAGTTGCTCGTCGAGCACGGCGCCGACACCTTCGACGTGGAGAATGCGCGCGGATGGACGCCGTTGCGGATTGCCCAGGGCATCTTCAGGACGGAAACCTACAAGGAAGCACCCCACACGGCGGCGCTGCTCACCGACCTCATGGCCCGGATAACGTCGCGAACGCTGCCCGATGAACCAGCGCTGGGACCCGGAGACGTACGCTGAGCACGGCCGCTTCGTGTCGGACCTCGGCGCGCCGGTCAGCGACCTGCTCGATCCGCGGCCGGGCGAGCGCATTCTCGACCTCGGCTGCGGCGACGGCGCCCTGACCGAGCGCCTGCGGCAGGCGGGCTGCAGCGTGGTCGCCGTCGACAGCAGCCCCGAACAGGTCTGGGCGGCGCTTCAGCGCGGGCTCGACGCCCGCATCATCGATGCCGAGGAGCTGCCGTACGACGCCGAGTTCGACGCCGTCTTCAGCAACGCGGTGCTGCACTGGGTCCGGGACGTCGACCGGCTGCTGCAGGGCGTTCGCCGGTCGCTGAAGCCCGGCGGCAGGTTTGTGGGCGAGTTCGGCGGCGACGGCAACGTCGCGGCGATCCGGGACGCCCTCACCGCCGCGCTCGGCGAGCGCGGCATCGATTGGACCGCGGTCGACCCGTGGTACTTTCCCACGCCGGAGCAGTTCCGCCTGCGGCTGGACCGCCACGGCTTCTCCGTCGCGTCGATCCAGCACTTTCCCCGGCCGACGCCGCTGGCGGGCGACATAGTGCACTGGCTTGAGGTGTTCGCCCAGCCGTTCCTTGCCGCGGTCCCGGCCGGCGGGCGACCCGCGCTGCTGCGGGACGTCCGCACGCGGCTGGAGCCGCGCCTCCGGACATCGAGCGGGGTGTGGGTTGTCGACTACGTGCGCCTGCGCTTTGCCGCCGCGCGGCGGGAGCCGTAGCGGAAGCCCGGACGCGCCGGCGGCGCCGTGCCTACCGGATGCCCAGCTTGTCGGCCAGGTCGTTGAAATCGGAAGCCACGATGTCGAATGACCCTTCAGCCGGCGTAGCGGCGCTGCGGCCGGGGCCGTACTCCAGCGGCCGCGGGACATAGGCCGTCCGGAAACCGACGCCCGCGGAGGCGCGCAGGTCGCGTTCGTGCGCGGCCACCATCATCACTTCCTCCGGCTTCAGACCCAGCAGGTCCGCCGCCGTGAGATACACCTCCGGGTCCGGCTTGTACTGGCGTGCGAGCTCCGCCGACAGCACGACGTCCCAAGGCAGACCGCCATTCTTCGCCATGTTCGCGAGCAGCGCCACGTTGCCGTTGGAAAGCGTCGCCAGCATGTACCGCGTGCGCAGCCGGGTCAGACCGGAGACGGAATCCGGCCACGGCTGCAGCCGGTGCCAGACCCGATTGAGGTGGTCGCGCTGCTCCTCGTCGAGCCGCTCCAGGCCGTGCTTCGGGATCAGCTCGTCGAGGATCATCCGGTGCAGGTCGTCAATCTTCGTCCAGGGCAGCTCGCCGCTGCGCACCCGCTGCATCGCCGGCCCGTAGCCGCCGCGCCAGTCGTCGGCGAATTGCGGCCAGTCGGCCTGCAGGCCGAGCCGCGCGCCCAGCTCCCGGCCCTCGCCGATGATGGACGACCGCCAGTCGACGACCGTGCCGAACACGTCGAACGTCAACGCCTTGACCATGGCCAACCGCTCCCCCGCCGGCTGGGCGCGCGACGGGCCGACCGCCGCAAGCAGGACGAGTGCGCCGGCCACCACCGCCGCTCCGCAGATCCGACTGGACATGGCGCTATCTTGCCGCAAACCCCGGTTCTGGGCAATCATGAGCGCATTCGGTATTCGGTAGACGTGTGCTGGGGGAAGGTCAAATGAGGTACGTCGCTCTGGCTGGAGTCGTCGCAATCGCGTTTCTCGCCGGGACACCCGCCTCCGCGCAGGATCCGGTCCACAGCGCCGCGGACGCAGGCGCCGGGTGGACCATGCCGCGGCTGCCGGACGGGCAGCCGGACATGCAGGGCTACTGGACCACCCAGACCTTCACCCCGCTGGAGCGGCCGGAGCACCTCGGCGACAAGGAGTACTTCACGGAGGAGGAGTGGGCGTATCTGCAGGACACGCTCACGGCCGAGGGCGTCGATCCGTCCGCGCGCGAGATCCTCACCCTTATCGAGGTCGAAGACCGCGAGGAGATCGAGCGCTACAAGTACCAGGGCAACCGCACGCGCGAGGAACGCCACCACATCCACTACGACAACGAGATCTGGCTGCGCACGCCGGTACCGAAGGGCTTGTCGAGCCGCCGGACGTCATTGATCACCTCTCCGCGCAACGGCCGCTTCCCGCCCCTCACGCCGAAGGCGGCGGCGCGCGCCGCCGCGCTGCGCGCCCTGCGGACGGGCCCCAACGCCTTCGACAGCTACGAGGTCCGGACGCTGACCGAACGCTGCTACCTGTGGGGCCACGAGGGGCCGCCCATGATGCCGCCGTCGTACAACGACATCCACCAGATCTTCCAGACGTCGGACAACTTCGTGATATTCACCGAGCTGGGCAACAATCCGCCGCGCATCATGCCGCTCGACGGTCGGCCGCACATCTCCGAGAAGATCCGCCAGTACCCCGGCAACTCGCGCGCCCGGTGGGAAGACGACACGCTTGTGGTCGAGACCCGCAACTACCATGAGAAGCGGGAGTTCAGGGGCTCCACGACGGCCCTGCACGTCGTCGAGCGCTTCACGCGCACCAGCGACGACCGGATCCACTACGAGTTCACGGTCAGCGATCCCACGACCTGGCTGACCCCGTGGACCGTCGAATTGCCGCTGGTGAAGACTGACGGCCCGATGTACGAGTACGCCTGCCACGAAGGGAACCACGACATCCGCCACATCCAGGAGATCCACCGCAACCTGGAGCGGCAGGCGGCCGAGGCCGCGGCACAGGATTCCCGGTAGGCGCCCGAACGCGGCCTATCGACCCGGCTCGGCATGGCGATGTATAGTCATATACATCATGCATCGTACGCAGATATATCTCACGGAAGCACAAGCTCGACTGCTCAGGAGCCGCAGCCGCGCGGCCGGCTGCACCGTGTCGGAGCTCATCCGCGCCGCGATCGACGACGTCTACTCTCCACGGCGCGAGCAGAGCACGACAGACAAGGTCCGGCTGGCCCGCCGCACAGCTGGCGCGTGGAAGGAGTTCCCCGAGACCGGCGCGGAATATGTCGAGCGGGTCAGGGGCTCGCAGCGCCTGGCGCACCTGACGCGGCGGTAGGCGATGCGACTGGTGCTCGACACGTCAGTGCTCATCGATCACCTGCGCGGCCGGCCGGCCGCGGCAACGGAGCTCATCCCATCCGCCATCGCCCGTGGCGACGAGCTGTGGAGTTCGTACGTCGTACGCGCAGAGCTGCTGGCGGGGATGCGTGCTGAAGAGGAAACCGCGACGCGCGATCTCATGCGTCTGGTGTCTTGGGTCGAAGTCGACGAATCGATCTCGGAGACCGCCGGGGCGCTGGGCCGGCGCTATCTCCGTTCCCACCCGGGCATCGAGGTGGCCGACCTCATCGTCGCCGCTCTCGTTCAGGAACTGGACGCCGAGCTCAAGACGACCAACCTGAAGCACTTTCCCATGTTCGAGGAGCTCAAGGCCCCCTACTGACGGGTGGGGCCCGCCGTCGAGCAGGCGCCCGGCCTCGCCTATACTCGGGGCTCCACCGTACCCCCGACGCGCATGACAGACCATCAGGAACCGCGCGAGCCTTCGTTCCCGGAGGCGCTCGTGCCGGTCGCGCTGCTGATGGGTCTGCTGGCGCTGTCCGTCTACCTGTTCGGCAGCGACTCCTCGTCGGGGCCCAACCAGATCGCGCTGATCCTGAGCGCGGCGGCGGCGAGCGCCATCGGCCTGCGCAACGGGCACCGTTGGCGCGATATCGAATCGGGCATCACGCACGGCATCTCGACGGCCATGGGCGCCATCCTGATCCTGCTGGTGGTGGGGTCGGTCATCGGCACGTGGATTCTGGCTGGCATCGTCCCGACGATGATCTACTACGGCCTGCTGGCGCTTGCGCCGTCGATCTTCTACGTCGCGGCCTGCCTTATCTGCGCCGTCGCCGCGCTGGCCACCGGCAGCTCCTGGACGACGGCGGGCACGATCGGCGTCGCCCTGATCGGTACCGCGGCGGCCCAGGACCTGCACCCCGGGCTGGCCGCCGGCGCCATCATCTCGGGCGCGTACTTCGGCGACAAGATGTCGCCGCTATCCGACACGACGAACCTGGCTCCGGCGGTGTCCGGCACGGACGTCTTCACCCATATCCGGCACATGGTATGGACCACGGCGCCCAGCTTCGGGGCGGCGTTGATCCTGTTCACGATTGCCGGCCTGATCGCGCCCGCGGCGGGAAGCGGCGCAGGGGAGCTGGACGCGCTGCTGCGGACGCTGACGGCACAGTTCGCCGTCGGTCCGCACCTGCTCATTCCGCTGGTCGTGGTGCTCGGCCTGATCATTCGCAAGGTGCCCGCATTCCCCGCGCTGCTGATCGGCGCCCTGCTGGGCGGGCTCTTCGCGGTCCTGTTCCAGCGGCCGGCGCTGCTGGCCTACGTCGGCGAGAGCGACCTGCCTCAGGCCCTTCTGCTGCTCAAGGGAGTGTGGATGGCGCTGTACAGCGGGTTCGCGCTCGATTCGGGCAACGCGGTGCTCGACGACCTGCTCTCGCGCGGCGGGATGGACAGCATGCTGACCGTGGTGTGGCTCATCATGTCGGCGCTGATGTTCGGCGCGGTCATGGAGGCCACGGGCATGCTGCGCGTGCTCGCCGCGCGGGTCCTGCAGGCGGTGCACGGCACCGGCAGCCTCATCTCGGCGACGCTGGCGACGTCGGCCGGGATGAACGTGATCGCCTCCGACCAGTACATCTCGATCGTGCTGCCGGGGCGGATGTTCCGGGAGGAATACCGGCGGCGGTCGCTCGACCCGAAGAACCTGTCGCGCTCGCTGGAGGACGCCGGCACGCTGACGTCGGTGCTGGTGCCGTGGAACACCTGCGGCGCGTTCATGGCGCAGACCCTGGGGGTGGCGACCCTGACCTACGCGCCGTTCGTCTTCTTCAACCTGCTGAGCCCCGTGGTGGCGGCCGCTTTCGGCTTCGCGAATGTCGCAATCGCCCGGCTTCCGCCGCCGGGCGCCGCCGGAACGCGCTGAGGCGCTTCCGCGGCCGCGGGGCGCGTCAGCCGCCCCAGCGCTGCACGCGATCCGCCAGCGTCGCGAGCCAGTTGCGCACCTGCGTAAAGACGAGGAATTCGTCGCTGACGCGGCGCTGGGCATTCTGACCCAGCTGGATGCGCCCCGCCACGTCCTCGAGCAACGCGTCCAGGCGCGCAGCTATCTCCTCGGGATCCCGGGGATTCTGGATGAGCCGGCCGTCGACGCCGTCGCGGATCTGCTGCCGGATGCCGCACGCCCGGCTGCCGAGCACGGCGGCCCGCTTCCACATCGCCTCGGTCACCGTCAGGCCGAAACCTTCCTGCAGCGAGTTCTGCATGACCACGGACGAGCAGCGCTGCAGCGCGTTGACGATCAGCTCGTTCTCCTTGCGGACGTTCATCGGCAACGATATGAGCGCGATGTCGGATTGGAGCGCCGGGGGAAGCGCCACGTACGCGGCAGTGAGCTCTTCGAGCACCTCCCGGGCCTCCGGATCGTCCGCGACCGCGGCCGGATCGGGGCCGGCCATGACCAACCGCACCAGCTCCAGCCGGCGGTCGTGCCGCGTCCCGGACGCCGAAGATGCGGCCCGCTGCTTCAAACGGATGAAGCCGTCCAGCAGCGGCTTGAACCCCTTCAACCGATCCCACCGGGATATCTGCGTGACGATGGGGCGGAAGAGCAGTCCGACGCCGCCGCCGTCGTTCGCCGGCGCGAACGTGCCGTCGGGCGCAAGCCGCGTCGCCACGTGCGCGTACCTGGCCGGCACGACCGGATGCTGTTCGGCAACCAGCCCGGCATTGCACAGGTTTCCGACGAGCCTTGGAACGAGCAGGTCGCGGTTCTTGTGTCCCAGCGGGTCGATGGCCGGCCGGATGATGCCCGCGCGCCCGGCCAGGAAGTCCGGGATGTACTCCGGCGCCGTGAACACCGCATGGTCGTAGACGTCGGCGTGCGGCTGCAGAAAATCCCAGGCCGCACGCGTCTGGGACGTCGACGTGTCCAGGCCGATGTGGCAGCGGAACACGGCGCGGATGTCCAGCTCGCGCCGCAGGATGGCGCCGGAGCCGAGCGGCTGCGGGTCGTGAATCACCAGGAGGTCGCCCGGCCGCACCAGCGGCCGCAGCGCGTCGGCGTTTTCGCGGCTGACAGCCTCGTATACCGCCCGGTCCGCGGCCGTGAGCTCCGGATCCCCGCTGCCGTGAATCAGATTGTGCAGACGCTTGGTCAGCGTGAAGAACTCGGCCTTGTCGGTGCCGATCACCGCCCAGTTCACGTCCACGCCGAGCTCGCGAAGAATCGCGATCATGCGCGGCATCATCTCCGCGACGCCGCCGCCGCGCGCCGTCGAGTTGACCATCCAGACCGTGCGGCCCTGGAGCCGCGGCACGAGCGAGCGGGCCTCTGTGCGCAGCGAGCGCACGGCCTCCGACAGATGGATGTGCGCCTGGTAGTCGTCCAGGGTCAGCATCTCGTCAACGGATACGGTCTCGATCAACGGTCACCTCCGGCGAAAACGCTGAATCATAATCTACAGGGGAAAGCGCTGCCCGAACGCCGGCGTCGCCAGCAGCGCGACCTGGTCCGAGCCATCCTGCGGAACGATGAAGCAGGCGGCGAAGCCGCGGGCCGCCGCCCACTCGAGCCCGGCGTCCGGTCCCATCACGTAGAGAGCGGTCGAAAGCACGTCGGCGGTGAAGGCGTTCGCGTGCCAGACGGCCACCGACGCCGTCCGGTCGACGGGCAGGCCGTTGCGCGGGTCGAGAATGTGCGTGACCCGGACCCCGCCATCCAGCGTTATCGTGCGTTCCGAGCCGCCGCTGGTGGCCAGCGAGCCAGCAGCAAGCAGCAGCTCTGCAACCGGCTGGTCACGATGCGCGGGATGCGCCAGCCCAACCGGCCACGCGGTGCCGGCGGCTCCGCCCGACACGGCCACCTGCCCGCCAAAGTCGATCAGCCAGCCGCCGGCATGAACGCGCTCGGCCGCGCGCACGCGGTCTAGCGCCTCGCCCTT
>JAGWAI010000061.1:0-386 GCA_021296485.1 Acidobacteriota bacterium | reverse complement strand
GCCACTGCCATGCGCAATTCCGCCTCGTCCGGACGGCGCCCGGCGGCGCGCAGTCCCCAGGCGTCAATCAGGCTGCCGACCGCCGGGTCAAAGGCGCCGGCGGTCGCCCGCCGCCAGCCCTCCAAGCGGCCGAGCAGCTCGCAAACAGGGGGCGACACGGAGAGCGGCGCCCCGACGGGCTGGCGGTTCAGCGCGCTCAGCGCGCTGTCGTCGCGCCAGGTGCTGAGCTCCGCCTCGGTGTCCTCGACGACGCGCACCATCCGCTCGAGCCGCGCGAGCGCGGCGTCACGGTCGGCCGCCACGGCGACCAACTTCGCCGCGGTGCCCATCAGGACGACCGTACGCTCGACGCGGATCGGTGCCGCCGGCTGCTGGCAAGCGGCCGC
>JAGWAI010000060.1:3941-19955 GCA_021296485.1 Acidobacteriota bacterium | reverse complement strand
TGCGCCCCAAACCCCCGCCGGCCACTCGCGGGGACCCCATTGCCCCACTCCGTGGCCGGCGGGCCGCGCCGTGCGCGGCCTGGGGGACGGACGCCTTCATGTTGCCGTCCCCCGCCGTACTTCACCGCCGGGGGTTCTTGCTACGTCTTCAACTTGGGGCTGCGCCCCAAACCCCCCGCCGGGGACGGCTACTGCCATGCTCACCGTCCCCTCCGCATTCCACCGTTGGGTGGGGCTGCGTTGCTCGTCGCTCACATATCGGGAACATGCTCGCTCTTCGTGAATTGTGCGTCGGGCGCCTCGCAGGTCGCCGTGCGACGCCGGGTAACACCACTGACTACCGCCGCCGCCCGTTCAGCGGCGGTAATCTTGTCCACCCGGCGCTGGTGCCGTCCGCCGTCGAACGGCTCGGCCAGGAACGCCTCCACGATGGCGAGCGCGTCATCGAGCGCAAGGTTGCGGGCGCCGAGCGTCAGCACGTTGGCGTCATTGTGCCGCCGCGCCATGCGCGCGGCGTCCGGTGTGGTGATCGGCGCCGCCCGCACGCCGCGGACCTTGTTCGCGGCTATCGCCATGCCGATCCCGCTGCCGCAGATCAGAATGCCCCGCTCGCACGACCTCGATGCCACGCTGTGGGCCACCTCGGCGGCGTAGTCCGGGTAGTCGACCGATGCGTCCGTGTGCGGTCCGAAGTCCTCGTACTCGAGGCGGCGCCGGTCAAGGAGGCCCTTGACCTGCGCCTTGAGATCAACGCCGGCATGGTCGGCGCCCAGCGCGATCCGCATCATCAAATTCTACTATAGTGCCGTAGCGCGACGTGCCCGCCGCGTGCCGGTACGCTCGGGCACAAGGTAGTCGGGGCCGCCGGCTGCGGCCCGCCGCCGACACCGGCGGCCGCGGCTATACGGTCCGCGCAAGGAGTCGTCACCATGGCTGGCAGCGTTCCCGAATCGACCACCCCCGCATCCGACTACGGCGATGCATATCCTGCCTCCCGGAAGGTGCATGAGGGCAGCGGCCGCGTACAGGTGCCGATGCGCGAAATCGCGCTGACCGGCGGCGAGCCGCCGCTGCGCGTCTACGATTCCAGCGGTCCGCTCGGCGGCGACGTGCGCGTCGGTCTGCCGCCGCTGCGCCGCGCCTGGATTGCCGCCCGCGGCGACGTGGAGGAGGTTGCGCCGGCGCGCGCGGTGACCGACGAGCCGGTGCCGGACGGGCTGCGCCGGCCGGTGGTGCGGGGCCGCGCGGCAGCCACCCAGATGCACTACGCCCGGCGCGGCGAGGTGACGCCCGAGATGGAGTTCGTCGCGGTCCGTGAAGGGCTGGACCCCGAGTTCGTCCGCTCGGAGGTCGCCCGCGGCCGGGCCATCATTCCGGCCAACGTCAACCATCCGGAGCTGGAGCCGATGGCGATCGGCCGCTACTTCCTGGTGAAGATCAACGCGAACATCGGCAACTCGGCCGTCACCTCATCGATCGAGGAAGAGGTCGACAAGCTGCGCTGGGCGACCCTCTGGGGCGCAGACACGGTCATGGACCTCTCGACGGGGCCTGACATCCATGCCACGCGCGAATGGATCCTGCGCAACTCGCCAGTGCCGATCGGCACGGTGCCGATCTACCAGGCGCTCGAGAAGGTGGGCGGCCGCCCGGAGGAGCTCACCTGGGAGATTTACCGAGACACCCTGATCGAGCAGGCCGAGCAGGGTGTGGACTACTTTACCGTGCACGCCGGCGTACTCCTGCGCTACGTGGCGTTGACGGCCAAGCGAATGACCGGCATCGTGTCCCGCGGCGGGTCCATCCACGCCAAGTGGTGCCTTGCGCACCACCAGGAGAACTTTGCCTACACGCATTTCCGCGAGATTTGCGAAATCATGCAGGCGTACGACGTTTCGTTCTCGCTGGGCGACGGGCTGCGGCCCGGGTCGATCGCCGACGCCAACGACGGCGCGCAGTTCGCCGAGTTGAAGACGCAGGGTGAGTTGACCCGCATCGCCTGGGAGCACGATGTCCAGGTGATGAACGAGGGACCGGGGCACGTGCCGATGCACCTGATCCGGGACAACATGGAGAAACAGCTCGAGTGGTGCAAGGAGGCGCCCTTCTACACGCTCGGGCCGCTCACGACGGACATCGCGCCCGGGTACGACCACATCACGTCGGCCATCGGCGCCGCCATGATCGGGTGGTACGGCACGGCCATGCTGTGCTACGTCACGCCGAAGGAGCATCTGGGTCTGCCCAACCGCGAAGACGTGAAGGCCGGGGTCGTCGCGTACAAGATCGCCGCCCACGCCGCCGACCTGGCCAAGGGCCACCCGCGCGCTCAGGCGTGGGACGACGCCCTGTCGAAGGCGCGCTTCGAGTTCCGTTGGGAGGACCAGTTCAACCTGTCGCTGGATCCCGTCACCGCGCGCGCGTACCACGACGAGACGCTGCCGGCGGACGGCGCAAAAGTCGCTCACTTCTGCTCGATGTGCGGACCGAAGTTCTGCAGCATGGAGATCACGCAGCAGCTTCGCGAGTTCGCCGCCGAGCGGGGTCTGAACGCCGCTGACGCGGCCGAGGCCGGCATGCAGGAGAAGTCGGACGAGTTCCGCCAGCGGCGGGAGCTGTACGTTCCGGCGAAGTGACCGCGCGGCAGATTCCGGCCGCCGCAGCCAACCCTCACCCCTAGCAGCCCGTGGTGAAAGTCCCGCGTCGCACCGAGACCGGTCAGGCGCCTGGCTGACAAGGCGCATTCGACTGAGGAGCAACGCTGCTCAGGCGGGATGCATGGCCGGTCGAATGCAGTGGGACTTTCACCACGGGCTGCTAGGCCGCGGGCGCCCGCGACGGCGGAGCGACCCGCTTGCCCATCTTCTTTTCCGTCTGCTAGTAATCGAGTAGTGGCTGTGCGGCGCACATCGCGCCGCCGCCGGGGCAGTAATTGAGAGCGACTACATGCGCGAGACCACCAAATGACTGGATTGCAAGGCGCAATGCTTCGAGAGCGGCGTTCCAGCCGCCGGAGGGCGCCCGCGCGGAATCAGGGTGCTACCTCCCGCCCTTGTCCTGTCGAGCGAGTTCCAACAGATCAGTAGTCTGCAGCAGCGACAGCCGCATTTGGTCACTACCGGCATTTGGCTGGCCGCTACCTTGTCTACTGGGTTGGCCACGGTCAAGACTCCAGTCTGATCGAAATTCGCCGAAGAGGCACGGGTCGGGATCGCGCCGGGTGGTATCTCGTGTCCGTTGCTGGTGCGCGTTGACAGCGATGTCTTCACGCGCCGCCGCATCCCGACCTGCGGTTGACCGGAAGACGAGAGGCGAAACGAGTGGGTCTTGACGGCGCACGGCAACGTGGTGAACGAACGTCTTCGGCCGGTAGGGCTCGACGCGCGGCGGCCGAGGAACGGTCAGCGGCCGGCGAGGCAGACGGCGCCGTGGAAGACGTCGTTGCCAGCGTCGTCCCGTCCTGGTTGCTCAGAGGCAAGGTGGTCGTGCCGCCACCGGCGCCCGGCTATGTCTTCCGCCCGGCGCTGCTGGAGCGCTTCGATGCGGTGCTGCAGCGGCGGCTGACCGTGCTGCAGGCCCCGGCCGGTTTCGGCAAGACAACCGTGCTCGCGGACGTCAGCCGGCGGATCAGGACGCAGGGCCGCGTGGTCGGCTGGCTTACGCTGGACGGCGACGATACGCCGAGCGTGTTCGTAAGCTACATCGCCTACGCGTTCGAGCACGCCGGCCTGAATCTCACGAGCGTGGCCGGCCAGGAGGACTGGTCGTCGGCGCCCATCGCGCGTCACATCGGAATGCTCGCCCGCGCCATCGAGCGGCATGCGGCGCCGTGCCTGCTGGTGCTCGACGAATTGGAGCGCCTGCCGCGGCAGACGGTGGGGTTGATCGACCTGCTGCTGAAGCGCGCACCGCCGAACCTGCACTTTGCCGCGGCGTTTCGATCCAATCCGGGGTTGGACCTGGCGGCGCATGTTCTCGACGGCTTCGCCATCATCGTCGGCGCGCCTGAATTCCGTTTCTCGAAGCACGAGATCGCACAGTTCTTCAAAGGCGACCTGTCGCGGCGCAAGCTGGCGGCGGTCGAGAAGCGGACGGCCGGCTGGCCGGTGGCGCTGATGGTCTACCGCAACATGCAGGTTCGCGAGACAGGGCAGCCGGGCTCCGACACCGCGAGCCTCACATCGAACTTTGTCGGCGTGCGCGTGCTGCGAGACCTGTCGGCTGAGGATCGCACGTTCCTGCTCGATCTGGCGCTCTTCGACTGGATCGAGGCGGACCTAGTTGACGAGGTGTTGGGGTCCAGTGACGCCCGCCTGCGGATAGCCGCGTTGTCGGCGCTGGACGGTCTCCTGCTGTCCAGCGACAGCGACGACGCAGTGCAGTTCCTGCACCCGCTAGTTCGCGAATACTGCGTCACGTGCTTCGCGGTGGAAGATGCGGCTCGCAAGCGGACCCTGCATTTCCGCATCGCAAGGGCGCTGGCCCGCCGCGGGCAGCTGACACCGGCCTGGCGCCACGCGAGCGCGGCAGGAGACTCGCGCCTCGTAGGGGAGCTGATCGAGAGCGTAGGAGTGATCGGGCTGTGGGCGCACGGCGGGATTACCCAGGTCGTAGGCGCCGATCGATTCCTGACGCCCGAGATCGTGGAAGCGTATCCGCGCCTCGCGCTGCTGCGCTGCGTCGTCCTCAATCTCTCCCTGAAGCTCGACGAGGCGTCTGCGCTCTACGAAACTGTCGCGCGGAGGACGCAGGAATTCACGCGTGATCGGGACGGCGGCGATGCGGATGCGTTGATCTTCGACCGGATCTTCACGCAGGCGGCACTGGCGGGCGGCACGTGCCGACTGGCGCAACGGGAGCTCGAAGCATCCCTGCCGAAAAGCGAGACAGTCGCCGGCGACAGCGGATCGTCGTCGTTCATTCGTGCCGTGCGGCACGCCCTGTACAGCGGCGCCAGCTACGAGCAGGCGCGATTCGAGGATAGCCGCCGGCACGGTCTGCGGGCGAAGGCATGCTTGGGCGAGAGAGCGCGGTACGGCGATATCTACTTGAGCATCTGCCTGGGCATGGCGGCCATGGCGCAGGGGCGTCCGGCGGACGCAACCGACTGGTACAGGCGCGCGCGGCAGGGCGCGCGCAAGTTCTATCCATCCGATACGTGTCTTGCAGCGACCACCGACATCGTGACCATCGAGCTCGATCTCGAGCGGAACCGCGAGAAAGCCCTTCAGCAGCGCACGTTGCATGGTATTGCCGAATTGCGGGGCGGGTGGATCGATATCCATGCCGCGGCGGTGGCGGTGCACGCGGAACTGACGCTCGAACAATACAACGGTCAGGCCGTCGTAAAGCTGCTGAATCACCTGATCAGCAACGCACCGGCGATGGGCATCGAGCACCTCTCGCAGTATCTGTCAGCGTTGCTGGCATCCTATCTGGTGGAGACCGGACACGCAGACGAGGCGGCGTATTTGTGGCGGGACTCGAAGCTGCCCAGCACCGCCTCGGAGCTGGCCGATCTGGAAACCCGGTCCTGGCGAACGATGGAGGCGCTGTCATCTGCACGCGCGCGGCTGTTAATCGACCAGGGAGATTTCGATGCGGCCGGCGAGATCACGAACGCCATGTACCGCGCCGCGTCTTCGCACGGCCTGGTGCGCACCACAATGCGAACCCTGATCCTGTCGCTTGTCGCCGCCCACCATCGGGGACAGCCGGACCTGGCGGTCAAGCGGATGGTCGAGTTCATCAGCCGTGCGCGTGACGTGGACTACGTCAGGCCGTTGGTGCGCCACAGGGATGTCAGCCTGACCGTGCTGCAGCGATTGCTCGGCGGAGAGCCCGACGACGATCTGAGGACCGCGGCCGAATCCATGCTCGCGAGTCTGGAAAAACGCTCCCCGACAATTGGACCCGAATTCACCTCGCGGGAGTTGGAAATCCTGGGGGAGGTGCGCCGGGGCTGGCGCAACAAGGAAATTGCGGAGCACCTGGCCATCACCGACGAAGGCGTACGCTACCACCTCAAGAAAATATACCGGAAGACCGGCGTCTCCAGACGGAACGACGCCGTTCGCTATGCATTGAACAAGGGCGCCTTGTCCTGACGGCGGCAACAACCTCTAGCAGCCCGTGGTGAAACCCCGCGTCGCACCGAGACCGTCCAGGCGCCCGGCTGACAAGGCGTGAATGTGAGCGCCGAACAACGCAGCTCAGGCGGGATGCATGGGCGGTCGGATGCAGCGGGGCTTTTGCCACGGGCTGCTAGCGCTCTGCCTGACCCGGCGGCGGCGGAACGATCTGGATAATGGTGCTGAATCGCTCCGGCCCGGCCTCGGCGCCGGCGTGGAGGTAACCCTCGGCGCCGTTCCAGGTATAGTCCTTGATGGTGACGCCGGGCGGGAACGCCATGCTCTCCTCACGAAAACGCCCCACCTCGAAGATGTGGGTGGCCGGCGCATCGAAGACACGGTCCCCGCGCTCTTCCAACAAGAGGCGGTAGTAGTTGACCATGTCCACGAATGTCGAGTTGGTGCCGAACAGGTAGTAACGCTGGCCCCGTCCGGCATCGTACGATCGGAGGAAGCGGGCGCTCGGATAGATCGGGAATCCGAGCGATTCCTCGGTCGGGGACTGCTCGTCGGCGGCCTGATCGGCAGCCACAGCATCCTGCTGGCCCGCCCGCGCCGCTGCGGCCGGCGCCAGGCAGATGCAGAACAGCGACAGGGTAGCGACCGTGCGGTTCAGAAGCACGAACTCCATTATGCGGGCGGCGGCAACGCGGCGCAACCTGGCCCGCATTTCTCACCAGCCTTCTGCTGCGGCCGCCGATCCGCTCGCGTTGACGGGGCGTACTCCCGCACGCCGCTTCGACGTAGTTATGACGACGCCTGCAGCGGCTTCCCTGGATGGGGCTGCGCCCCAAACCCCCGGGCGGCTGCTTGCGGGGACGCCGCGCCGTGCGCGGCTGTCGTTCGATCCGTCCCGGCGCCTCGACGACCTCGCGACGAACGCTGGTGAGAAATGCGGGCTCGCTACCGCCGGTCGCTCGCTGCAGGGAAGACCTCATGTCAAGCGATGAGATGAGCGAACTGCTGGCGTATTGCACGTCGCGCCTGGACTGGCTCGTCGAGACGACGACGGCGCTTGCAAGCCTGGAGTCGCCGACGCCGGACAAGGCGGCGGTAGACCGTTGCGGACGTGCGGTCGCCGCGCGCATGCGGGCACTGGGCGCCGCCGTCGACGTCCTGCCTTCGGACACGACCGGCGACCACCTGCGCGCGGTGTTCGGCAGCGGCGCCGGCCAGATGCTGCTGCTCGGCCACATCGACACGGTCTGGCCGGTCGGGCAGATCGAGCGGATGCCGATTCGGCGGGACGGCGACCGGCTATACGGCCCGGGCGTTTTCGACATGAAGGCCGGCGTCGCCATCGGCATGCTGGCCGCCGCGGCGGTCACCCGGGGACAGGTGGAACCGGGCCGGCGCGTGGTGATGCTACTGACCGCCGATGAGGAACGCGGGAGCGCTGCCTCGCGGCAGCTGGTCGAGGCGGAGGCGCGCCGCTCCGACGCGGTCTGCGTCCTGGAGCCGGCGCTCCCGGGGGGCGCCCTGAAGACTCGCCGCAAGGGCGCCGGCGAGTTCGAGCTGGTTGTCAGGGGCGTGGCGGCGCACGCCGGCCTCGAGCCGGAAAAAGGGGCGAGCGCGATATCCGAGCTGGCCGCGCAGATTGGCGCCATGGACGCGCTCGCGGACCCGGCCCGCGGCGTCACCGTGAACGTCGGCATGGTGGAGGGGGGCAGCCGCCCGAACGTGGTTGCGGAGCACGCACGCGCCGTGATGGACGTGCGCGTCCAGTCGGCAGCCGATGCGGACCGCGTCGAGGCCGCCGTCCGGACGCTGCGGCCGCGCGACCGGCGGACCTCCCTCGTCCTCGGCGGCGGCTTCAGCCGGCCGCCGCTGGAGCGCACGGCAGGGGTGGCGCGGCTGTACGGCATGGCCCGCGAGGTGGCGCACGCGCTGGGACGCGACTTGGAGGAAGGCGCGGCCGGCGGCGGTTCGGACGGCAACTTCACCGCGGCGCTGGGTGTGCCCACGCTCGACGGTCTGGGCGCGGTCGGCGACGGCGCTCACGCGCTCCACGAGCACGTCGAAGTGGACCAGCTACCGTGGCGCGCCGCGCTGGTCGCCGGCCTGCTGCGGCGCATCGACGCGCACTGGTAGAATTAGGTATAAGGCGAACGGACTGCATCCATGGGAAATACCTTCAAGACGGCGTTGCTGTTGACCCTGCTCAGCGGGTTGCTGCTGCTCATCGGCGATCTGCTCGGCGGACAGACGGGACTGATGATTGCATTCGCGTTTGCGATCATCATGAACTTCGGGTCGTACTGGTTCTCCGACAAGCTCGTTCTCCGGATGTACAAGGCGGGCGAGGTCGGTCCCGAGCATCCACTGCACCGCATGACAGCCCGACTCGCGCAGCAGGCCGGCCTGCCGATGCCGCGCGTCTTCGTCATCCCGGACGCCTCACCGAACGCGTTCGCGACGGGACGCAACCCGAACCATGCCGCGGTAGCGGCTACCGAGGGCATCCTGCACCTGCTCAGCGAACGTGAGCTCGAGGGCGTTATCGCTCACGAGCTGGCGCACATCAAGCACCGCGACATCCTGATCGGCTCGATTGCAGCCACCGTTGCGGCCACCATCATGATGGTCGCCAGCATGGCGCGCTGGGCGTTCATCTTCGGCGGCTTCGGCGGCCGGGACGACCGGGACGACGGGAATCCGCTGGCCATGCTGGCCATGGCGATCCTGGCGCCGCTGGCGGCGACGATGATTCAGATGGCCATCTCGCGTTCCCGGGAATTTGCCGCGGACAGACGCGCTGCGCAGATCGTCGGCAGTCCGTACGGCCTGGCCGACGCGCTGCGCAAGATCGACGCGGCCGCGCGGCGCGTGCCGCTCGATGCCAATCCGGCCACGGCGCACATGTTCATCATGAAACCGTTTGCCGGCCGCGGCATGCGGGCGCTGTTCAGCACCCACCCGCCGACCGAGCAGCGGATCGAACGGCTGGTCCAGCCGGCGTAGTCCGCCGGTCTCTCCAGTCGAACCGTCGCTGGCGCAACGGCGGTTGAGGCGGACGGCCATCCGCCGGCGCGGCGGCTTCCGGGCGCCTGCCTTGTCGCCGAGCCAGTCCGTAGCGCGCCTGCAATCCGCCCAGCATTGCCAGCACCTGTTCCGCGTAGCGCGGCGCCGGATGCTTGCCGGCGTACAGCCGCCGGTAGCCTGCCGACAACTCGGGGTACTCCCGGTCGAGAAATTCGAGAAAGTGGGCGCGGGCGCCCCCCTCCAGATGCAGCAGGCCGCCGCCGACGAATCTTGCGCCATGGTCGGCGACTGCGCGAACGGTCGCCTCCAGCTTGGCCGGCGCCGAGCTTATGCCCGGCACGATCGGCGCCATCAGCACGCCGGCGTCGACGCCGGCGGCCGCCAGTTTCGCGAGCGCGCGCAGCCGTTGCAGCGGGTGCGCCGTCCCGGGCTCCAGCCGCCTCCAGGCCTCCTCGTCGGTGGTCGGCACGCTGAAGCTGACCGTACAGGCTGCCGTGCGTGACAGCTCCGTGAGCAGGTCCATGTCGCGTACGATCAGCGGCCCGCGGGTTACCAGGTCGACGCGCATCGGACGCTCGACGAGCGCTTCCAGGGCGCGCCGCGTCAGGCGGTAGCTGCCCTCGATCGGCTGATACGGATCCGTTGCGGTGCCGAACGCCGCCCGCTCGCCGGCCCGCGGCTTGCGGATCAGCTCGCGCCGCAGCACTTCCGGAAAATTGACCTTGACCAGGATGACGGACGAGAACTCACCGCCCGCGTCCATTTCGAGTTGCGACTGGTAGCGCCGCGCGAAGCAGTAGTGGCAGCCGTGCGTGCAACCGCGGTACGGATTGAGCGTCCAGGCGAACGGCATGCCCTGCACCCGGTTGAGCGCGCTGCGGCAGACGACCTCCTGATAGGCGGCGCCGTCCCCGCGTTGTTCCGCATCCGGCAGTCCACCGGCACCGCTCTCGCGGCGCCTGAGGGCGACGTCCCGCACGGTCGGCAGCCGCGGTGCATCGATCAACGAAGCGGGCATCGGGCTGTGCGCACACATATATTCGCTTTTTGTTCGCTATATCATGCGCGGGAGACGCGGCGGTGTCAAGCGCGCGCTGTCTCACTCAGCGGCTGCGACGCTGGACCAGATCGCCAGCGTCCTGTCGGCTGTACGCTGCCAGTCGAAATCGCGTACGCGCGCGGCGCCCCGCGTCCGCAGAGCATTCCTCAGGTCCGGTTCGGAGAGCACGCGGGCCAGCGTCCCGGCCCACCCGGCGGCATCGTCCGGCGGGACGAATTCGGCAGCCTCTCCGGCCACCTCCCTGAACACCGGGATGTCGCTGCAAACGAGCGGAGCCCCCGCGGCCATCGCCTCCACCAGCGGCAGTCCAAAGCCTTCGTAGAGGGAGGGGCAGACGACGACGCCCGCGCGGTCGTAAAGGCCGCGCAGGACCTCGTCAGGGGTATAGCCGAGGCGTATCAGCCAGCCCTCGGCGGACGCCCGGTCGAGGGCATCTTCGATAAACGCGTGCTGCCAGCCGAGCTTCCCGCACAGCACGAGCGGCGGCGCGTCCTGCATCATGGCCCGCAGCCTGGGCCACGCGGACAGGAGAATCGCCACATTCTTGCGCGGTTCGATCGTGCCTACGTGCAGGACGAAGCGGTCGGGCACAGCGGCGGGCAACGCACCGCGGGAGACCCGCTCGAGCCGGCTTGCTTCCCACGTGACGTGTATGGCGTCCGGGGCTGCGCCGCCGGCTTCGAGGATCTCCATTCGAACGGTTTCCGACGGCGTGACGATGGCCCGTGCGCGGGCGATCGTGCGTTCCAGTTTTTCGTCGAGCGCCGCGCGGGTTTCTTCCTGCATCGCCCACGAGGTCCGCAGCAGGGTCATGTCGTGCACCGTAACCACCAGCGGCCGCCTTGCGAACGCGAGCTGCCACGGCAGGACGAAGTTGGGGGCGAACAGCACGCGATTGCGGTCCGCGGCGACCAGCCACGGCTCGACGCCGCGCAGCAGCGCCGCCAGCCACGGCTGTCTAACAAGGAGGTCGTCCGGCAGCTCGTGCCTGACCCATTCGATGGCGCGCCCGGAGGCGAGTGGCCTGACCGGCTGCGCAGCATCCGGACGCATGAACATCGAGGGACCGTAGAGCCTGAGGCGCAGTCCGGGCCGGTCGGCGAGCTGGCGCAACACTTCGTGGAGATACCATCCGACGCCGGTCAGCGACTCGTACAGCGGCGAGATGTCCACGGCCACGGTCAGGCCGTCCTCGTGCCGCCGGCGCGAAATGGATGCCGCGACCTGCCGCACCCAGCGCCAGCTGGCGGCGACCCGCTGCGGCGTGGGCCACGCAAGAGGGAAACCGCTCCGCCAGGCGACGTGCGCTTTCCGGCCTCCCGCGGCAAGCAGCCTCGAGAGCGAGCGAAAATTCGTTGGCGTCTCCCTGGTTGTGCCGGGACTCGGCAGCGGGAGCGGAAGACGGGGTGGCTCCAGAGGGGGTACCATCGACCAGTGCGCGCCGGCGGCGAATTGTCCTCGCAGGGTGAACGAGGCGCGGATTAGAGCGATGTTACCTTAGGTTTGCAATTCCAGGATGCCAATCACGGGGGGTGTTGCACGCGCATGGTCGGATGAGCCGGTGATTCGCCGACGACGGCTGCTGGCGGTGGTGGCGGCAGTCCTGATACCCCTGGCGCTTGCGGTCGGACCGGCGCTGTTCTGGCGCTCGCCGCCGCTCTACGGCGACCCGCCGCGCGACGGACTGACGCGTGTCGCGGGCGTGCTCCATGTGCATACCACGCTCTCGGACGGTACGGGCAGCCCCGAACAGGTCGTGCGGGCGGGCCGCGAAGCCGGACTGTCGTTCCTCGTCATCACCGACCACAACACCAATAGAGCCGCCCGCTCGCTCGAGGGATATTCGGGCGAGACGCTGGTACTGGTAGGCGCGGAGCTGTCGACGCACCAGGGACATCTCCTTGGCCTCGGGATGCGGCCATCCACGTTTCCCTTTGCTCCGGATGCGCTGGATGCGCTGGACGACATTCGCTATCTGGGCGGCGCGGCTTTTGCCGCCCATCCTGCCAGCCCGCGCGACGAGCTTGCGTGGAGCGGCTGGGAGCTCGAAGGACCCTGGGGTCTGGAAGTTCTAAATATGGACAGTCTGTGGCGGCGGGCGTCGTGGCCCACGCTGCTCGGTGGACTGGTTGCCTATCCGTTCGATCCGGTCTACGCCCTGGCCAGGGGACTTGACCGGCCGGCTGCCGCGCTGGCGCGCTGGGACACGTTGCTCGCGCGCCGCGACGTCGCCGGTCTTGCCAGCGTAGATGCGCACGGCAGTCTCATCAGGTGGCCTGAATATCTGCCCGAGCTCCCGTCGTACGGCAGTCTGTTCCGCGTGCTCCGTACCTATGTCGTGCTCAATGCCCCACTGACGAAGAATGCTGTGCGGGATGCTCACGCCGTGCGCGCCGCCCTGGCGCAGGGCCGTTCCTACATGGCCATGGAGGCGATCGCGCCGGCCGGCGGATTCTTTTTTCACGCCGCGCGGGGAGATCGGACCTGGGGCATGGGAGACACGATTGCGCCCGCGCCGGACCTGCTGCTGCGCGCCGGCGGCCGTCTGCCGCGCGGAGCGCGCATCGAGCTCTACCGCGACGGAAAGCGCGTTGCAGAAGGGGATGGCGCGCTGGAGTTTCCGGCCCGCATCCCGGGCGCCTACCGCGTCGAGACTTACTTGGCGGGTTGGGATGTTCCCTGGGTGCTGTCCAACCCGATCTACGTCCATGGAGCCGCCGAGGCGGCGGCCCGCGCGCGTCGGGCCGAGTGGCCGGCCGCAGCCCCTCCGCCGGTTCCCGCGCGGACCCTGGACGCATTTGAGAAGGGCTCGCGGCTCGCGGCTGAAGCGGATGCGGGAACGTGGGTCGATCCCGAGGTGCGGGTGGCCAGCGAGCGCATCCCCGGCGCCGCCGCCGCTCGACTCCACTTTCGTTTCGCGGAGCCGCGAACGGATCGTTCCACCATCTGGGGCGCGCTCGTCGATCGATCGCACCGGGACTTGTCCCGCGATACCGGACTCCTATTCGACATCAAGGCAGACGGCGTGTACCGCGTTCGGGTCGGGCTGTGGGAGCAGCGACCGGGTCAGGCCGGCGACGAACCGGATTGGTGGCTGTCGACCGTCCGCACGTCCACCACGTGGCGCCGCGTGGCGCTTCCCTTCGAGCGCCTGCATCCCGCCGCCAACAACGTCGACGGCACGCTCGACCTGCGGCGCGTCGTGGGGCTGGTGTTCCATATCGACCCCGCCACGGAAGAGTACTTCTCGGAAGGGAAAATCTGGTTCGATGGACTGGGCGCCTACTGATCCGGCGGCCAGTCCGTCGGGTAGGGGACGGGCGTGAGAATAGGGCTCGACGGCAAGCTGCTGTCGCTGCGGGCCGGCGGCATCGGGCGATACGCCATCAACCTGACGCGGGCGATGCTGGCGGCGGCCCCCGCGCGCCAACGCGACCTGGAATTCATCATCTTCAGCGGTCCGCAGACGTCCCGCGGCGTCATGGAGGAGTTTCGCGGTCGTTGCGATGAACAATTTCTGAACGCCCGGAGCAGCGTGCTCCGATCGCTGGCGTTCATCCCGGCGGCGCTCCGGCGCATGCGCATCGACGTCTTTCACGGCATGGACCACGTCGGCATTCCGTTCGTCGGCGGAACCGGCAAGTACGTCGTCACGGTGCACGACGTGATCCCGCTCACTCTGCCGCAGACGTTCACGCTCCGGCACCGCGCGATCGTCAGGCTGGCGCTGGCCCGCGTGCGGCGGAAGGCCGATCTGATCATCGTGCCTTCGCGGGCCGTTGAACGGGATGTCGTCGAACGCCTGGGCGTCTGCGAGGACCGCGTGGCGATCGTCGCCCACGGTTGCGAGCCGCGCTTCCAGCCAACGGCGGACGGGGCGGCGCTGCGCGGCGCGGCTGCCAGGTACGGCCTGCCGCCGCGGTATGTGCTGGCCGTGGGCACGCTGGAGCCGCGCAAGAATCTGGTCACTCTGCTGCGCGCGTACGCACGTTTGCGGGCCGCCGCAGGCGACCGGCCGCCGGGGCTCGTGCTCGCCGGCTCGCGCGGGTGGCTCGACAGTCCCATCTACCAGACCGTCCGATCGCTGGGTTTGGAGGAGGTCGTCCGCGTCCCGGGCTTCATTGACGACGACGACCTGCCCGCCGTGTACAGCGGGGCCGAGATGCTTGCATTTCCGTCTTTGCGCGAGGGCTTCGGCTTGCCGGTGCTCGAGGCCATGGCGTGCGGCGTGCCGGTCGTCGCTTCGAACGCCTCGGCCCTGCCCGAGGTGGCGGGCGATGCGGCGTTGCTCGTCGACCCCTACGATGTCGAGGCGCTGGCAGAGGCGATGGGGCGGGTGCTGCGCGACGACGCGCTGCGCCGGCGCCTGCGGCGCGCCGGTATCGCCCGCGCCGGGCAGTTCTCGTGGGAGACGGCGGCGCGACAAACGCTGGACGCGTACGCCGCGCTCGGTTAGCCCGCATTTCTCATCGGCGTTCGTCGCGAGGGCGTCGAGGCGAATCGAACGACAGCCGCGCGGCGCGGCTCGGCAAGCCCGGCGCGGGGCGAGGGGCCCCCGCTAGGGCTTGCCGGGGGTTTGGGGCGCAGCCCCATCTAGCGATGCTGCTGAAGGCGTAGCCGTGACTACGTCGAAGCGGCGTGAGGGAGTACGGCCCGCCACAGCGAGTGGATCGGCGTCCGCAGCAGAAGGCTGGTGAGAAACGCGGGCTACATCTCGCTCAGGGAGGCGATGTGGCCGGACGTCAGGGCTGCTCGGTCCAGGGGCGCGGTCTGTTCTCGAGGCACTCCAGGAAATGGATCCCGGAAGCGGCCGGAAACCGCTTGAGCTCGTCCACCGTGAACACCATTGGACGCTCGACCATGCCGTGGATCGTCAGCTCGTGCTCGCCGGGATTGATGTCCGGGATGCCGTAGTGGTGCTGCGTCGCGAAGTGCAGCGACGACGGCGTGATGATCCCGATCTGGTCCCGAATCGGCGTGCCGGCGCTCGGGCGATACGGGTCGGGCCGCGGCCTGTGCGCCTCGTGATGATGACGGTCCTCGAGGACACGCTCGGTGGTAGTGAACCGCGAGCGGTCGCCGTAGAGCACATACTCCATCGAGTTCATGTCGGGCACGGCTGACACGCGCGTCTGGGCGCTTGCGGAACGCGGGGCGACCCCCAGTGCGGCAGGCGTCGCGGCCAGACCGGCCAACGCGGCGCCCTTCTGAATGAACCGTCTCCGACTTGGTTGCTTGGTGCTCATCTCGCCTTACTCTCGCCTGGAAGATTCACGACAGACCCGGCCGCGCTGAAACACAAAAGCCTCCGCGGGCAAAAACGCCGGTTTCCACAGGCATTCTTGGGCACGACGGAGGCTCCCGAGTAATACCACAGACCGCGCGGTTCGCGGATCCCTCCGGGGGCGCTGTTCTACGGAACCTCGGTGATCACCAGATTTCGCAGCCGCTCATGGATGGTGCCCGGGATCCCGAGGCTCGTATCGGCGCCGAGCTCCGCGAGCAGGTCGGCCACCGCCGGCCATGCCTGATAGTGGAAGGACTGCTTGGCGCCCTCGGCGATGCGGAACGGCGTGCGGCCCCGCCAGTCCCGGGCGTCGATGTCGGCGCCGTGCTCAACGAAGATCTGCACCAGCTCGGGCGAGCCGCTGAACGCGGCGCAGTGCAGTGCCGTGAAGTCGCCTTCGTTCCTGACGTTCACATCCGCACCCGCCTCGAGGAGGACTCTCGCGGCCACTTCCGCCACCGGCTGGCGGAACGACCGGGGGGCATTCTTGATGTGGGCGGCTCGCCCGCACCCGGCCGCGGCCATGAGTGGCGTCGTGCCGTCCGCCGTCGTGA
>JAGWAI010000060.1:0-3699 GCA_021296485.1 Acidobacteriota bacterium | reverse complement strand
CCAGCCGTTCGTTCATTGTCAGTCGAAAGTCGCTTGCACCGCCGCCGCCGTGCCGGCGCTTCCACAGGTTGAGCCACGTGCCGACAGGGCCGGCGGCGGCGTGCAGCGCCGTGGTGCCGTCGATCGCCCCGTTCGGATCGGCGCCCTGCTCGAGCAGGAAGTGGGCGAATGCGCTCTTCCCGACCACGATGGCATACGGCAACGGATGGGTCCCGTCCGACGCCGTGTCGTTGACCAGCGCCCCTGCCTCCAGCAGGACTCTTGCCGACTCGATGCCGCCGTTGCGGGCGGCGGCCATCAGCGGGGAAAACGCCTGCCCCGGGTTGGGATGGACGTTGGCGCCATGGTCGACGAGCAGCCGCACTACCTCCACGCGCTGCGCGGCAACCGCCCACGTCAGCGCCGTCTCGTCGGTCACGACAGTGGCGGCGTTCACGTCGGCGCCGCCTGCCAGCAGGGCGCGCACGACGTTGGCGTTGCCCGTGCGCGCGGCCGTCATCAGCGGCGTCAGACCGTTGACCTGCGCGGCGTTCGGATCCGCGCCGGCGTCGAGCAATCTCCCGACCATTTCCTCGCTGGCGTTCTCGCAGGCCCGCGCGAGCGGCGTCACGCCGTGATCGTCGGCTGCATCCACATCGGCGCCCGCCCGCAGCAGCCGCTCCGCCGCGTCCACGTTGTCCCAGTGCGCCGCCCACAGTAGCGCCGTTGCCCCATCCGCACGCGCGCTGTTGACGTCGACCCCTTCGCCGATCAGCGTGCGGACCAGGGCGGTGTTGCGCTCGGCCATGGCATCCACCAGGCGCAGGTCCGGACCGGCTCCGGCAGTGCGGCCGACGCCGGTCACAACCAGCAGAAGACACAGGCCGGCGAGCCGCTTCATGTGGACATGCATCGTGGTTCTCGTCGTTGGCAGTGGGCTCCTACGTAAGCGTCTCGATACGGCCGGTGCTGTCGCCGAAGCTGTCGACGTGCACGCCGAGTCGGTCCAGCAGCGGAATGTACAAGTTGGCGATCGGCGTCCCCAACGCGTGCCGGACATAGCGGCCGCCGCGTATCCCGGCCGCCTGCCCACCGACGATTGCAACCGGCAGGTCGTCGTGAAAATGGGTATTGCTGTCGCTGATCCCGGTCCCGTAGAGCAGCGCCGTGTGGTCCAGCATCGTGCCGTCGCCCTCCGGCGTGGCCGCGAGTTGCTTGACCAGGTGGGCGAACTGCTGGAAGTGGTACTCGTTGACCATGTGCAGACGCTCCAGCTTGGCCGGATCGTCCTGGTGATGCGACAGCGGATGGTGCGAATCCGACACGCCTATCTCGGGATAGGCGCGCCCGCTGACTTCCTTCGCCAGCATGAACGTGCTGACACGGGTGAGATCGGCCTGGTACGCCAGCGCCAGCAGGTCCATCAGGAGCTTCGCGTGCGTGGCGTAGTCATCCGGGATGCCGGGGGGCTCGTCCACCAGCGGCAACTCACGTGAGCTCTGTGCTTCCGCAATCTGGATGCGCCGCTCGACGTCGCGCACCGAGTCGACGTACTCGGACATCTTCGACCGATCCTCCGGTCCGAGTCTCTGCTCGAGGCGATGCAGCTCGGCGGACACCGCGTCCACGATCGACCGCTCGCGCTCGAGCCGAGCCAGCCGCGCCGCGGAGTCCGTGCTGCCGCTTATCCCGAAGAGCCGCTCGAAGACGGCCCGCGGATCACGCTCGACCGGCAGCGGGGTGGTCGGCGTGCGCCACGCAATCGTATTCGTGTAGGCGCAGCTCGCGCCGGCATCGCAGGAGCCCACCATGGCGTTCGACTCGACCCCGAGCTCGAGCGACGTGAGCTGCGTCTCCCTGCCGAGCTCACGTGCGGCCAGCTGATCCATGGACACGGCCGCGTAGACGTCGGCGCCTTCCGTCGGCTTGTAGGGGGTCGCCGTCAGGAACGTGCCGGCCGACCGCGCGTGGTCGCCGCCAAACGCAATGAGGTTCGCGGGCTCGTCGGCCAGACCGCCGAGGAGCAGCACCTGGTCCTTGAGCGATGACAGCGATTGGAGCGTCGCCGGCATCGCGGTCAGCGGCCCCTCGGCTTCCGGCCACCAGTAGCCCATCGACATCCCGTTGGGCACGTAGAACACCCCGAGCCGGCGTAGGCGCGCGGGAGCGGCCGCCGTCTGGCTCAACGCGGTCAGTGCGGGCACCATCGCGTCCAGCAGGGGCAGCGCCAGCGCGGCCCCGGCGCCGCGCAACAAGGTACGGCGAGACAAACGCTTCCTGGTGATGAACATGGCTATTGCTCCGCTTGCTGTTGCCCGGTGGCGCCCACCATCCGCTCCTGGAACGGGGCGCTCCGGACGATGCCGAGAATGAGCGATGACCAGCGGTGGTCGTCTTGCCCCGCGTCGCGCACGAGCTGGCGAACGGTGGGTGCATCGTGGTAGGTGAGGCCCCGACCGAGCGCAAAGATCAGCAGTTTTTCGGTGACCGTCTGCAGGAACTCCTCCTCGCTCTGCGCGAGCAAGGCTTCGCGAAACTCCGCGGGCCCATCGATGTTCGTGTCCTTCCAGGTGATCGCGGCGTCGATCGGTGCGCCGTTGTCGTCGTCGCGCCACCTGCCGATGCCGTCGAAGTTCTCGACCGCGAACCCGAGCGGATCGAGATTGGCGTGGCAGGTTGCGCACACGGGATTGGCGCGATGCTGCTCCATCTTTTCCCGCAACGACGTCGGCGCGTCTTGCGCGTCGTTCGCGGGTAGCGGGGGAACGTTCGGGGGAGGCGCGGGCGGCGGGGCGCCCAGCAACGTCTCCAGCACCCACTTCCCGCGCAGCACGACCGAGGTGCGGTCCGCGTACGAGGTCACCGTCAGCACGCTGCCGTGCCCCAGCAACCCTTGCCGCGCCGGATTGACGACCGGAACCCGCCGGAAATGGCTTCCGTACACGTCGGAAATGCCGTAGTGCTCGGCGAGCCGGGCATTGAGGAAGGTGTAGTCGGCCCTGAGGAGGTCCAGGATGCTGCGGTCATCATCCACCTGGCTCTCGAAGAACAGCTCCGTCTCGGTGAGCATCGCCTCCCGCAGGGTCTCGTCGAACTCCTGAAACGTCAACGGGTCAGGCACTATCGATTGCAGGTTACGCACCTGCAGCCACTGCCCGACGAAGTCGCTCATCCACCGCTTGGCCCGCGGGTCGGCCAGCATCCGCCGCGTCTGTTCCGCCAGCACGGCCGGATATCGCAACCGCCCCCGCTCGGCCACTTCCAGCAGCTCGTCGTCGGGAATGCTTCTCCAGAGGAAAGCGGCCAACCGGGACGCCAGGTCCAGGTCGCTGATGGGATAGATCATCCCGGCGGCGGCGTCGGTCGGGTACGTTTCGGCGCGCATTAGAAACTCCGGCATGCTCAGAAGTGCTTCGAGCGCCCGGGCAATCCCGGTCTCGAAGTCCCCGGCGGCGCGCCCGAGCTCGTAGAACTCCATCAACGGCTGCAGGTCGACGTCGGTGACCGGGCGCCGATACGCACGGCGGGTCAGCGCGCCGAGGATCTGCCTCGCGCACGGCCCCTCGTCCTCGGAAATGCTCGGGCGGCAGATGAAGATGCGCGCCCGACTGGGCGTCTCGCCGGGGATCTCCCCATTGAACGGACCGTGGATTTCGAGCGACGAGAGATCAGCGACCACGGTGTCGCCCTCGCCCTCGAACGCCGACGGCGCCACGTTGG
>JAGWAI010000059.1 GCA_021296485.1 Acidobacteriota bacterium | reverse complement strand
GGTCTCCGGCTCGTCCTGCAGCAACGCGACCAGCGCCGGCCGGCGGCAGTGGGGGCAGCGCGCGGGAAAGGCGGGCACCGCCTGAACGTCGTCGTCACCGCCCGCCGCGGCATCCGCGTCGAGTGCGTCCCTTTTTTCGGCCGCCGCCTCGATCAGCGGCTGCAGAAATGCCTGCGGAAAGAATTCGAGCGGTGACGGGTCGCAGTCTAGCTCGGCCGCCAGCCCGTCGAGGGACCCGCCGCCGAGAAACGTCCGCAACAGATCGCCGGCCGGCGACCGAAAGGCCGAGAGGCGGCCGGCAATGGGCGCCAGCACCGCGTTTGCCGCCGGCTGGAGGTCGCGCGCGAAGCGCCGGAACAGGCGCTCGACCTCACGCCCGGCCAGCTGGTTCAGGTCGAGCCCGGCGCGCCCGCCGGCCGCCGCGCGGGCGGTCCATGACGCCGCGGCCGCCCGCCGGTACAGCAGCTCCTGCAATTCGAGCACCCGCCCGTAGAACGCCAGCAACTCGACGGCGTGCGGATGGTCGGCGCCCAGCTTTACCGCGCGGGTGCGGCGCAGGCGCCAGTTGAAGCGTAGCGGCACGAGCAATCAGCGGACCACAGGCCGCTAGGAATCCGTCAGCCGGGTCTGCTCGGCGTGCCAGCGCGGGTGGTGCAGCCGGGCCCACTGGCGGGTGACCTTGCCGTCAATCATGCCGCGCGCGGTGCCGGGATAGGCAACCGTGCCGAGGTAGACGTGCAACACGAGGAACAGCCCGCCGCCGAGGCTCGCCGCGTAGTGCAGCAGCCGGGCCGACGACAGCAGGGTGCGCGCAGGCGCGAGCTGCTCCGGAAACCACAGCATGACGCCCGTGGCGACGAACACGACCGCCAGCACCCCCTGCACCCAGAAGAATATCTTCTGGCCCGCGTTGTACTTGCCGGCGGGCGGCACCTTGTCGCGCTGGTGCGTCGCGTAGTGGTGCATGGCGCCCAGCCACTGGGCGTCCTGGCGGTTGAGGAACATGTCGCGGATCCACAACACCACCATCAACACCATGGCAATGCCGAACAGCGCGCCGAGGTACGGGTGCAGCACGCGCGCCGCCGCGCCGCCGCCGAGCGGCGCCGTCAGCCAGAAGAGCGCCGGGTAGGCGAACGCCAGCCCGCTCAACAGGAGCGCGACATACGTGACGCCGACAACCCAGTGGACGACCCGCTCCAGCAGGTCGAAGCGGTCCAGCAGCGGCTCACTCATGCTCGTCCGGGGATTCCTGTCCAAACGCCAGCAGGTGGCCCAGCGCCCCCACAATACTGAAGCCGAACAGGAAGCCGCCGATCCGCTTCAGGAAGGTGAGGGCGGTGAGCGGCGCGGGGCTCGCGGTCGGGTCCGTCGGCAGGCTGTAGTCTTCCAGCCGGTCACCGTGCGGCACGACGTACATCATGTGCGTCCCGCCCACGCCGGCCGGGTCGTAGACCGCGGCGTGCTCGTAGCCGCGCTTCTTGAGCACCTCGACCTGGTGCTCGGCCTTGGCCTGCATGTCGTGCTTGGTGCCCCAGGAGATGGCGTTCGTCGGACACGTCTTGACGCAGGCCGGCTCCAGCCCCGCCTCGACCCGGTCGATGCACATGTTGCACTTCGAGACCGTCTTCGTCTGGGCGCTGTAGCGCGGGATGTCGCAGTACTGGCAGCCGATGCAGTTCTCCTGGTTGAAGTCGACGATGCCGTTCGTGTACTGCACGATGGCGCCCGGCGCCGGACAGGCGTACAGGCAGCCGGGCTCCTCGCAGTGGAGGCAGGCGTCCTTCTTGATCAGCCACTGCAGGTTCTTGCCGACCTCGATCTCTTTGAAGCGCATCAGCAGCCACGTGTTGGGCGACAGGTCCTTGTGGCTCTGATAGCTGCCGAAATTGGCGGTCGGCTCCACCTTGAGGTCGTTCCACTCCTTGCAGGCGACCTCACACCCCTTGCAGCCGATGCAGCGCGAGATGTCGACGAGCTTCGAGTACTCGGGGCCGCTCGACCGCAGCGCCTCGAGCGGGATGAACGCACTGGGACTGGCGGAAACGCGTTTGATTGTCAGGGTGTCGGCCATGGGGTCGCCCGGGCTGCCTCCTATGCTTTCTCGACGTTCACGAGGAACGACTTGAATTCGGGGCAGCGCGTGTTCGCGTCGCCGACGAACGGCGTCAACAGGTTGGCCATCGAGCCGGACGTCAGGCCGACGAACCCCCAGTGCACCGGAATGCCGACCGTCCAGACGGTGCGGCCGTTCACCTGCAGCGGCTTGATGCGCCGCGTGACGATGGCGGTGCCCTGCACCGACCCCCGCTTGGACCAGACGCGCACCTGGCTGCCGTTCGCGACGGGCAGCTCGACGAAGAAGTCGGGCATCGTCTCGACCAGCAGCGGCACGTTGCTGGTGACGAAGTGCTCGCGCTCGACCACGCGGTAGACCGTGCAGGCGAACGGAAAGTCGTCGTCCTTGGTGGCCAGCGTCTCGCGGACGCCGTCGTACCACTCGATGACGGGATTGATCGGCACCGACTCGTGCAACGGGTTGCCCGTGGGGCTTTCCACCGGCTCGTAGTGCTCCGAGAGCGGACCGTCGACGAGGTCGGTGGAGAACAGCCGCGCCACGCCCTCGGCGGTCATGATGAACGCGCCGGCGCCGTCGGGCGGCGTGGTGCGCCCGTAGTCGGGCACGTCACCAATCCACTCCCGGCCGTTCCAGGCGATGCCGGCGCGCGTGCCGTCCCACGGCCGCCCCTCCGCGTCGGCGGAGGCCCGGTTGTACAGCACGCGCCGGTTGGCCGGCCAGCTGAACGCCCAGTCGTGGTGCATGCCGAGGCCGGTCGGGTCCGCCATGCCGCGGCGGGCCATCTGGTTGCCCGCTTCCGTGTAGCTGCCGGTGTAGATCCAGTTGCCCGAGGCGGTCGAGCCGTCGTCCGCCAGCTCGCCGAACGACGACAGCAGCCGGCCGCTCGCGAGGTCGCGGCCGTTGATCTCCTCGGCCAGCTCGACGGTGGTCGGCAGGCGCGGGTTCAGATAGTTCCAGGTCAGGTGCTGGATCGGCGCGTCGTACGCCCCGCCTTCCTGCTGGTACAGCTCCTTCACGCGCCAGAACAGCTCCGACAGGATCCACGTATCCGGCTCGACGCCGAGCGGCGGCGGAATCGCCTGTTCCTTCCACTGCGCCCAGCGGCCGCTGTTGGTGAACGACCCGTCGCGCTCGATCCAGTGGCTGCTCGGCAGGTACAGCACCTCGGTGTCGATCTCGGCGGGGTTCATCCCGGGCGCCTTCCAGAACTCGGCGGTGTCGAGCATGAACGGGTCGATGACGACCTTCCACTTCAGCTTCGACATCGCCTCGAGCAGGCGCGGCACGTCGGGACCGGCCAGCAGCGGGTTGAACCCGAGCGTGACGAACCCCTCGAGATTGCCCTTGTGGGCCCGGTCCCACATCGACAGCCAGGTGGCGTCCTTCACCTGCTTGGGCAGGTGGTCGTAGGCGTAGCCGTTGGCGCTCGTGGCGTGGTCGCCGAACCACGACTTGAGCTGCGAGATGAAGAACTTCGAGTAGTTGGCCCAGTAGTTGACCGTGTCCGGCACGAGCGGCTCCGGCGTGGAGTCGCCGAGGTGGTCGGCCAGCGTGGCCTGCTGCGGCAGCGGCACCTTCAGGTAGCCGGGCAGCAGCGCCGCCACGATCGCGTGGTCGGTGGCGCCCTGCACGTTCGCGTGGCCGCGCAGCGCGTTGATGCCGCCGCCCGGGCGGCCGATGTTGCCGAGCAGCAACTGCATGATCGCCGCCGTGCGGATGATCTGGCTGCCGACGGTATGCATCGTCCAGCCGACCGCGTACATGATCGTCCCGACCCGGTCCGCGCGCCCGGTCGAGCAGATGATGTCGGCCATGGCCAGGAAGTCTTCCGCGGTGCAGCCGGCAATCTGCGCGACGACGTCCGGCGTGTAGCGGCTGTAGTGCTTCTTGACCAACTGGAAGACGCAGCGCGGATGCTGCAGCGTCGGGTCGCGGAGAACGAAGCCGTCGGCCCCCCGCTCGTACTCCCAGGAGGTCTTGTCGTAGCCGCTCGCCGCCTCGTCGAACCCGGAGAACAGCCCGTCCTCGAAGCCGAACGCGGAGCCGACGATGAACGACGCGTTGGTGTGCGCCGCGACGTAGTCGGTGTGCTGGAGGTCGTTCTCCAGTATGTGGCGCACCAGCCCGCCGAGCACCGCTATGTCCGAGCCGGGCCGGATCTGCAGGTGCTCGTCGGCGACGGCCGACGTTCGCGTGTAGCGCGGATCGATCGTCAGCAGCTTCGCGCCGCGCGTGTCGCGGGCCTCGACGGCCCACTTGAATCCGCAGGGATGGTTCTCAGCAGGATTCGCGCCCATCACCAGAATGACATCGGCATTCTTGATGTCCTTCCAGTGATTCGTCATCGCCCCGCGACCGAACGTGGCGGCCAGACTGGCCACCGTGGGGCTGTGTCATATGCGAGCCTGGTGGTCGTAGTACACCAGGCCCATGGCGCGCATCGTCTTGGAAATGAGATAGGCGTCCTCGTTGGACACCGTGGCGCTGCCGACCCAGCCGATGCCGGTGCAGCGGTTGACCGTATTCCCCTGCTCGTCCTGCTCCTCGAACGTGGCGTCGCGCGTCTCCTTGAAGCGCCGCGCGAACCAGTCCATCGCCTCGTCCCAGGACACCTCTTCCCAGTCGGCCGCGCCGGCCCGCCGCAGCAGCGGCTGGTGGCGCAGGCGCGGGCTGATGGCGAGCTGCATCTGGGACGCGCCCTTCGGACACAGGGTGCCGCCGTTGATCGGGCTGTCGGGGTCGCCTTCGACGTGAATGACGGTGTTGGTGGTGTTGAGGCCGCCGCTGCCGTGCACGTAGGCGATGGTCCCGCAGCCGACCGCGCAGTACGGACAGATCGTCCTGTACTCCTTGGCGTTGCGGATCTTGAGCTGCCGCACGGCCGCCTGCGCCGGCTGCAGGTTGAAGCCGAGGGCGCTGATGCCGGCGCCGCCGGCGAGGGAAGCCTTGATGAAGGTCCTGCGCGAAATGGACATACAGTTCTCGGCGCGGCGGAGCAACCTCAGAATAGCAGAATTCGGTAGCCCGCGAAATATCGGTAGAATGCGGGACATGCCTGTAGAAGAGACGGTCCCGGCCGGAATCCGCGCGGTTCCGGTACGACGCTCCGGCGGGCGGCTCGAGAACGACTTCGTGGTCGTCGAGCAGCCGCTCGAGATCCGTGTCGACGGCCGCCCGGTCGTCGTCACGATGCGCACGCCGGGGCACGACGAGGAACTGGCGGCCGGATTCCTCTACGCCGAGGGCATCATCGCGGGCGGCGGCGCAATAGCGTCGGTGCAGGCCGTCGCCGGCGAGGCGGGCGGCGGCGGGCAGGCCGACGGCACGCGGCTGGCCGACTTCGCCGGCGACCGCGTGGAGGTGACGCTGGCCGCGGGCGCGGCTGCGGCCGCGGCTGCATCCGGCGTCCCGGAACCCGCGGCCGGGCGCGCCTTCGCCGCCACGGCTGCCTGCGGCGTGTGCGGCAAGGAATCCATCGAGGACCTCGAGCGCCTGAACCAGGGTCTGCCGGTGGTGGCGCCGGGCGGCGCGGCGCCGGCGCCGATCGAGCAGCTCGAGGCGCTCCCCGACCGCCTGCGTGCCGCGCAGGCGCTGTTCGACGCCACCGGCGGCATCCACGCCGCGGGCATCTTCACGCCGGAAGGCGAACGGCTATGCGTCCGCGAGGACGTCGGCCGCCACAACGCCGTCGACAAGGTGATCGGCCATTTCGTCCTGCGCGATGCGGTGCCGCTCCACGACCGCATCCTGGTAGTAAGCGGCCGGGCCGGGTTCGAGCTCGTGCAGAAAGCGCTGCGGGCGGCCATCCCGACGATGGTCTCCGTGGGGGCCGCGTCGAGCCTGGCGGTGGAGATGGCCGCCGGGGCCGGTATGACGCTCTACTCGTTCGCCGGCCGCGGCCGCGGCAACCTGCACGTAGCGGTAAGATGAGCAGATGGCTGTCGCGAAGCACGCTCGCGGACACTTGCGGCAGGGCGCTGCCGTCGGTCTGTCGGCCTGTCTCGTGGCCGTGATCCTCGGCGCCGGCGGGGTTCCGGCGCAGGGCGGAGAGCAGTTCGCGGGACGGCTGTCGCGCATGCCGGTCGACCGCGCCATTGCGCCGTCCATCAGCGGCGGCGGTGAGGCGCGCGCGACGCTCGCCGGCAGCGAGCTCACCATAGTCGCGACGTTCGCCGGCATGAGCTCGCCGGCGACAGCGGCCCACGTCCACCGCGCGCCCATCGCGCGCCGCGGTCCGGTCGCATTCACCCTCGACGTCGCGGCGGCGGCGGGCCGTATCGAGCAGTCCCTGACGCTCACGGACGCCCAGCTCGCCGTGCTGCGGGACGGCCGCTACTACCTGCAGATCCATACCGAGGACAACCCGGGGGGCGAGCTGCGGGGCTGGCTGCTCCCGAGCCGGCCATAGCCGCGGCCGGCGGCGCGTGGAAGAACGAACGATGACCTGTCATCGAGTGCGACCCCGCCGACGGGGACTACGGCGCCTGCTGCTGGGCGTCTGCCTCGTCGCCGCGGCCGGCGGCGGCGTCCGCGCGCAGGAGGGGCCGGCATACGCGCCGGAGCAGGCGGATGCCGGGCGCGCCGCATACGAAACCGCTTGCGCGGCCTGCCACACCGCCACGCTGCAGGGCTCGTTCGAAGCGCCCGAGCTGGCCGGACCGAACTTCCTCAACCGCTGGGGCGGGCGTCCGGTGAGCGAGCTGGTCGACTACGTGCGCGCCACGATGCCGCCGGCCGGGACGCGGCCCAGCGCCGAGGAGAACGTCAACATCATCGCCTACATGCTGCAGCGCAACGGCGTGGCCGCCGGCGAGCGGCCGCTGCTCGCCGCATCGGCGGCGGCGATCGGCGGCGGCGACGCCGTTCCCACGGCCGACGCCCCTGCGCCGCGCCCGGCGGCCGCGGCCCGGCTGGCGCCGGAGCTCGACTGGCAGGGCGAGGTGCCGGGTTTCCGGCCGGTGACCGGCGCGCTGCTGCGCGACCCGCCGGCGGGCGACTGGCTGAACTTCCGCCGCACCTATGACGGCTGGGGCTACAGCCCGCTCGACGAGATTACGGCCGCGAACGTCGGCGGCCTGGAGCTGGCCTGGGTCTGGGCGATGGCCGACGGCACGAACCAGCCGACCCCGCTGGTACATGACGGCGTCATGTACCTCACCAACCCGGGCAACATCATCCAGGCGATCGACGCCGCCACCGGCGACGTCATCTGGCAGTACATCCGCACGTTCCCCGAGGGCATATCGGCCAGCAGCTTCTTCAACCAGCTCCGCAATATCGCGATATACGACGACAAGATCTTCCTGGCGACGAAGGACGCGGCGCTCGTCGCGCTCGACGCCCGCACCGGCGCGATCGCGTGGGAGCACCAGATCGCCGACCCGGCGCTCGGATTCACCAACGTGAGTGGCCCGATCGTGGCGGGCGGGCTCGTGGTGAACGGCATCAACGGCTGCACCCGCCTGGTCGAGGAGAGCTGCTTCATCACCGCCCACGATCCGCAGACGGGCGAGGAACGCTGGCGCACCTACACCATCGCCCGCCCCGGCGAGCCGGGCGGCACGTCGTGGGGCGACCTGCCGCTGGTGCTGCGCGGCGGCGGCGACTCGTGGATGCCGGGCAGCTACGACCCCGAGCTCGACCTGCTGTACTGGCCGACGGCGCAGGCCAAGCCGTGGGTGCCTGCCAGCCGCGGCCTGACCGTGCACGACGCGGTGCTGTACACGAACTCGACGCTGGCCCTGCGGCGCGGCAGCGGCGAAATCGCCTGGTACTTCCAGCACGTGCCGGGCGAGGCGCTCGACCTGGACGAAGCGTTCGAGAAGGTGCTGATCGACCTCGATGGTCGCAAGACCCTGTTCACCATCGGCAAACACGGCATCCTGTGGAAGCTGGACCGGGAGACGGGCGAGTTTCTCGGATACAAGGAGACGATCTTCCAGAACGTCTTCGACCGCATCGACCCGCGGACCGGCGCGGTGACGTACCGCGAGGACATCGCGGCGGCGGGCATCGGCGACTGGCTCTCCGTCTGCCCCAGCACCGCGGGCGGACACAACTGGCACTCGATGGCGTACAGCCCCGAGGCGCGCGCGCTGATCATTCCGCTGAGCCAGACGTGCCTGGAGGTGGTCGGCCAGGAAGTGGTGCTGGAGCCCGGCTCCGGCGGCATCGGAGCCGACCGCAAGTGGTTCGAGATGCCGGGCACCGGCGGCCGCCTCGGCAAGCTGGCGGCCTACGACGTCGACACGCTGGAGGAGCGCTGGTCGGTCGAGCAGCGGGCGTCGTTCCAGACCGCCGTGCTGACCACGGCGGGCGGGCTGGCGTTCGCCGGCGACCTCGATCGCTACTTCCGGGCGTACGATGCACGCACCGGCGACGTGCTCTGGGAGCGCCGGCTCGGCACATCGGTCCAGGGCTTCCCGGTGAGCTACACGGCCGGGGGCGAGCAGTACGTGGCGGTCAGCACGGGTCTCGGCGGCGGCAGCCCGCGCACGGTCTCGGATCTGCTGACGCCCGAGATCTGGTACCCGGGTACCGGCAATGCACTGTATGTATTCAAGTTGAGGGAACGATGACAGCGAAGGACAAGGGTGCGTTCGAGTTCGAGTTCGAGCCCCCGGCGCCGCCGCAGCAGGCCAGGCCGCCACGGCCGCCCGTGCCGCCAAAGCCGCCCGAGCCGCCCAACGAGGACCCTCAGCAGCCGATCACGCTGATCGCCGCGGCGGCCGTCGCACTGGTCGTGCTTGTCGCCGGCCTCTGGTGGCTGCTGGGCGGGGGCGCGGACGACGAGGCCGCGCCGGTTGCGGAGGTCGTGGCGGAACCGGCCACGCCGGATCCGCCCGCCGCGCCGGTCGAGCTGGAGGAGCCGGCAGTGATTCCCGAGCCGGTCGAGTTGCCGGACCTGGGAGACAGCGACACGTTCGTGCGCGACCTGGTGGATGCGCTGCTTGCGCACCCCAACCTGGCCGCGTGGCTGGTCGGCGAGAACCTGATCCGGCAATTCGTCGTCGTAGCGGACAACGTCGCGAACGGGCGCAACCCGGCGCAACACATGGCGGTGCTGCGCCCGCAGCGGCGCTTCCGGGCGGCCGGCGACGGAGAGCAGATGCTCATCGAGCCCGCCAGCTACCAGCGCTACGACCTGATCGCCAAGGTGGTCGGCGCGCTCGACCCGCGCGGCGCCGCGCTGCTGTACGGGACCATCGAGCCGCTGCTGGACGAAGCGCACCGCGAGCTCGGCTACCCCGATACGCCGTTCCGGCGGACGCTGGGACGCGCCGTCGGGCGCCTGCTGGCGGCGCCGGTAGTCGAGTCGCCGCCGGTAATCGTGCGGCGCGCCACGCTGTTCCTGTACGCCGACGACCGTCTCGAAGCGCTGACACCGGCGCAGAAGCAGTTCATCGGCATGGGCCCCGACAACGTGCTCGTGGTCCAGGCGCAGTTGCGCGCGATCGCCGACGAGATCGGTCTCATCCTCGAGTGATGCTCCGTCTCGCGCTGTGTCAGGCGAACCTGCCTGTCGGGGACCTCGCCGGCAACGTCGAGCGCATGCGCCGCGAGATTCGTCGCGCCCGCGACCGCGGGTCCGACCTCGTCGTCTTTCCCGAGCTCGCGCTGACCGGCTATCCCCCCGAGGACCTGCTGCTCAAGGCGAGCTTCGTGCGCGAGGCGGCCGAGGCGGCCCGCGAGCTGGCGGCGGAGGCGACCGGCATCGTCGCGATCGTGGGCGTCCCGGTCGGCGCGGCGCCGGGCGCTGGCGCTGCGGCGCTCCACAACGCGGCCGTGGTGCTCGCGGACGGCCGGGTCGCGGCGACGTACCACAAGCACCACCTGCCGAACTACGCCGTCTTCGACGAGCGGCGCTACTTCGCGCCGGGCCGGCAGGCGCTGGTGATCGAGGTCCGCGGCCGGCGCATCGGCCTGACCATCTGCGAGGACATCTGGATGCCGGGCGGGCCGGCCGACTGGGCCGCGGCTGAAGGCGGCGCGGAACTGCTGGTCAACCTGTCCGCCTCGCCGTACCACCGTGACAAGGGCCGGGAACGGGAGAGCCTGTTTGCCGCCCGTTGCCGCCGTCAGCGCTGCGGCCTGGCGTTCTGCAACGCGGTCGGCGGCCAGGACGAGCTGGTGTTCGACGGGCACAGCCTGGTCATCGGTCCAGACGGGACGGTGATCGCGCGCGGGGCGCAATTCGAGGAAGAACTGCTCGTCGTCGACATTGAAGAGCGGCCCGGCGGCGTCAGCGGCGCGGCATCCGAGGCTGCGGCCGCCGACGCGCGGGTCGCGACCGCTTCGATTGCCGCACCGCCGGAGCCCGCCGCCAGGCCGCCCCTGCCGGCGCGGACGCTCGCCGGCCTGCTGGCGCCCGCGGCGGAGACGTACCGCGCGCTGACCCTCGGCACGGCGGACTACATCCGCAAGAACCGTTTTCGCGGCGCCGTGCTCGGGCTGTCCGGCGGCATCGACTCGGCGCTCACGCTGGCAATTGCCGCCGACGCGATCGGCCCGCAGTCGGTGACCGCCGTCTCGATGCCGTCGCGCTATACCGCGGCCGAGAACCGCGACGACGGTGCGGAGCTGGCGCGCCGCCTGGGCGTACGGCTGATCGAGCTGCCGATCGAGGATCTCGCCGCCGCGTACGCCGCGGTGCTCGCACAGCCGTTCGCCGGCACGGAATCCGACGTGACCGAGGAGAATCTGCAGGCGCGCATCCGCGGCAACCTCGTCATGGCGCTCTCGAACAAGTTCGGCTGGCTGGTGCTGACCACCGGCAACAAGAGCGAGATGAGCGTCGGCTACGCGACGCTGTACGGCGACATGGCGGGCGGCTTCGCGGTGCTCAAGGACGTCCTGAAGACCTGGGTGTACCGGCTTGCCGACTGGCGCAACCGCGACGGCGAGGTGATCCCGCGGCGGATCATCGACAAGCCGCCCACGGCCGAGCTGCGCGCCAACCAGCTCGACTCGGACAGCCTGCCGCCGTACGATCTACTCGATGCAATTCTGGAAGCGTACGTGGAGCAGGATCGCAGCCCGGCCCAAATCGAGTCGGCCGGCTTCGAGCGCGCGACCGTGGAGCGGGTCGTGCAGCTGGTCGACCGCGCGGAGTACAAGCGCCGTCAGGCGCCGCCGGGGGTGCGCATCTCGACCCGCGCCTTCGGCAAGGACCGCCGCCTACCCATTACCAATCGCTACCGGCCTGCCGGGTAACGGGCAGACAGCTTGAATTCGCCAGCGCTCCAACGCGCCATCCGCATCGCCGCGGTTCTGGTCGCGACGACCGCACTGGCCACCGCGGCCCCGGCCGCTCAGCCCGCCGGCGAGACCGCCCCTCCGGCGCAACCGGGCGCACAGCAGGAGCGCATGTTCGGCCCGCCGCCGCCCGCGCCGCCGGCCACCATCGCGCGTGACGCGGCCAACCAGGCGACCCTGCGCGCGGTGCGCCTGACCGCGCCGCTCGACATCGACGGCGAGCTCGACGAGCAGGTGTACCGCGACCTCTCACCCGCCTCCGACTTCATCCAGATCC
>JAGWAI010000058.1 GCA_021296485.1 Acidobacteriota bacterium | reverse complement strand
GTCCACCGTCATCCGGCCGTCCACGACGTTGAATGACACGCCGTGGACGCCGGCGCGCCCGTCCAGCTCGCGCCGGATCAGGGACGCCTCTTCCGTACAGTCCAGTCCCGCTACGCGGAATTCCTTTTGTTCGCGGATGGCTCGACCCTCTCGCCGGAGCGCTGACGCCCCGGCATATCCATCATGTGCAGTCGCGCACAGGAGACGTTCCCGCGGCTAGTCGCGCGTCGCCGCGGCCGCTTCCCGCTCCTCGGCACGCGTTCCGCCGAGGATGCCCTCCAGGCCGTAGTTCCCCTCGTGGCAGGCGTACTCGAAGGTCGGCATCGGAGATAGCGCCATCGGCACCTCGGCGGTCCAGGGCCGCACGAACGTCCGGGGATCGTTGACGGTGAACTCGTAGAGCAGCGTATCGGCGTCGGCGCGCGTGAAGCGCTCCACCAGCCGCATATCGCGCGTCACGCCTCGGAAGTTCGTCTCGTCCCGGAAGTTGGCGGTCTCGACGACCAGGGTGTCGCCGTCCCAATAGCCGCGCGAGCTGCCGAGCCACTGCCGGACGTTCGGGTCAAGGCCGTCCCGGCCGTCCAGCGGCACGACGCGGGCGTCGTGCACCATCTCGTTGAGGATCACTACGTGGTCCTCCGTCTGGAACAACTGGAAGACGTTGTTGTACGCGCTCGGCGCCATCGGCGGGCCGCTGTTGAAGCCCACCAGGCAGCGCTCGGCCAGATTGCGGTCCTCCCACGAATCGGCCGGATGTTCCGCCAGATACGCGCGCCGCGCCGTCTGGCGCTCGAGCGCGGTCGGGGTGCGGTCGGGAATTCTCCCGTTCGGCGGATCGACCACCAGCGAAGTGCGCCGGTCGGCCGAGACGTCCGAGCCGAAGTCGAACCAGAACTCGTCGTAAGTGCCGGTGTTACCGCCAACGCCCCGCTCGGAGAGCAGCTCCGTGAACTGCGCCGAGCGCGCGACGATATTCGCGACGTCCTCCTCGGTGAGCCGCTCCTGCCCGGCCAGCGCCGCCGGCCGTTCCATGGGCGTCAGCGTGGCGAAGTCCCAGACGCCGCCCAGGTCGGGCTTGCCCCACGCGGTGCGCGGCACGTCTCCGGACTGGGCGAAAGCAGGCTGCGGGGCCAGCACGACGGCGGCCGCCGCCAGAAGCAGCAATGCGAGAAATGTGTGTCTCATCTGAGTCCTCCGTGCCCTGCGTCTATCGAGTCAGTCTAACACCGGACCTGCCGGCCTGCTGTACCCCGTTCAGGTGATTGACCCGCTTCCGCATAGTGGGCGAATCTTGTCAGGGGCAGCATAGCGAGGAGAAAACATGACCAAGACCGCCCGCAAGTCCGCTCGACCGGCTCGCGCGAGGTTGCGAGCGCCCGTGCTGCTGGCCGCCGTCGGTGTCGTCATGGCCGCCGCGTCGCTGCCGGCGGAACAGCAGACAACGGGCGCCGACGAGCGCCGCGTATTCGCCCCGGTGCCGATCTCCTTCCGCACGCTGGCCGACAACGTGTACCAGGCGGCGGGCAACGGGAACAGCCACCTGATCCACACCTCCGAGGGCAACGTGGTCTTCGACACCGGCAACGCGTTCGCCGGGCAGGCCGACGACCACTACCGCCTGCTGCGGGACGCCGCGCCCGGACCGATCCGCTACGTCATCTACAGCCATTCCCACCCGGACCATCTCGGCGGCCACCCGTACTGGATCGACGAAGGCCCGGAGATCATCGTCCACCGCGAGTTCGAGGAGGAGCGCCGCTACACGCAGGCGCTGTCGCAATTCGGGGGGCGCCGCCTGCGGCGCCTGCGCCTGCCGCAGCCGCAGCGCACCCAGCAGGCCCCGCGGGGTACCGAGCAGCCCCGGCCACCTGTGCCGATCGAGCCGGACATCCTGGTCGGCGACGGCGATCACGCGTTCGAGCTCGGCGGCGTGCGGTTCGAGGTGCTCGACACGCCTGGCGCCGAAGGCGCGGACAACATCTCGCTCTGGCTGCCGCAGCAGCGGATCCTGTTCACCGGCGACACCCTCGGCTTCCTCTGGGACGGGTTCCCCAACGTCTTCACCATGCGCGGCGAGAAGATCCGCAGGCCTATGGAGTACATCCACACGCTCGAACGGTTCATCGCGCTCGAACCGGACATGGTGGTGCCCAGCCACCACGATCCAATCCGCGGCCGGGACGCGGCGCTGCATGGCCTGCGCAGGATGCGCGACGCGGTGCGCCACGTGGACGACGCGGTCATTGCGGGCATGAACGAAGGCAAGACGGTGCACCAGTTGATGGCGGAGGTGACGCTGCCGCCGGAGCTGGATCTGCACCAGGGACACGGCAGGGTGTCGTGGGCCGTGAGGAGCATCTGGGAGTACTACGGCACCTGGTTCCATTACGACACCACCACGGAGCTGTACCACGTGCCGGCCCGGGAGATTCACGGCGAGCTGGCGGAGCTGGCCGGGACCGACGCGCTGCTCGCGCGGGCCAGGCAGCACCTGGACGCGGACCGGCCGCTGCACGCGCTCCACTTCATCGACATTGTGCTCGGGGGTGCGCCGGAGCATGTCCCGGCGCTGCAGATGTACCGCGAAGTGCACGCAGAGCTGCTGGCCGACGCCGCGGACGTGGCGAACGCCTACGAGGAGAACTACCTGCAGTCGGTGATCAACGAGACCGAGGCGGCGCTCGAGGAGCTGCAGTCCGGACGGTAACCCTCGCGAAGTCGCCGAAAGGGGAATGGAAATGACGCGTTCGATGACAATTGCGCTGCTGGCCGTGTCTTGCGCCGCCGGACTTGCCGCCGCACAGACCGATGTATCCGGCAGTTGGTCGTTCACGACCGAGAACCCCCAGGGCACCAACACGCGCTCGATGGAGCTGGAACAGGACGGCAACACGCTCACCGGCACCACGACCGGCGACAACGGCGCAACGGCAAGCGTCAGCGGCACCGTTTCGGGCAACAAGGTGGAGCTGGCCTACGACGTTCCCGCAGGGATCACGGTCACCATGTCGGGAACAGTAGACGGCACGTCCATGCGCGGCTCGGTAAGCTACGGCGGGCAGGGCGAGGGCAGCTTCACGGCGAGCAAGAACTAGCAGGCCAAGTGTGGGTGCCGAGGTGAAGCGTCGACTGGGCTCCAATCTTGCCGCGGCGGCCGGCGTGCTGGCTCTGATCGGCGCCGTGGGCGCGGCCGCCGGCGCGCAACCGGGTGCGGCCGACAATGCCCCGGGCGCCACCCGCCAGCAGTTCGAGCAGTGGATGACCGAGCTCTCCAACTGGGGCCGCTGGGGCGCGGACGATACGCTCGGCACGGCCAACCTCATCACGCCGGCCAAGCGCCTCGAGGCGGTCGCGCTGCCCGAGACCGGCGCCTCCGTTTCGCTGGCGCACGACCTTACCGACGCCGCGGGCGGTCCGGCATTCGGGGCGCCGTTCGCGCTCGACATGGTCATCAACCGCGATCCCCCGCAGGTCAGGGATCGGCTGAACCTCGACTACCACGGCGTGTTCTTCACGCACCTGGACGCGATCTGCCACATGGTCCATGACGGCCGGATCTACAACGGCCACGACTTCGTGGAGACGGTAACGGAGGGAGGCTGCTCGCGTTACGGCATCGAGGGCCTGCGCGACGGTATCGTGACGCGCGCGGTGCTGATCGACATGCCGCGCCTGAAGGGCGTGCCGTACCTGCAGCCGGGGACGCGGATCTATCCCGCCGACATCGAGGCCTGGGAGAAGATGGCGGGCGTGCGCGTCGGTGCGGGAGATGCGCTGCTCGTTCGCACGGGCCGCTGGGCGCGCCGAGCCGAGCTCGGCAACGACCTGGGCTGGGCCGGCATGGATGCGTCGTTCCTGCCGCTGCTCAAGGAGCGGGACGTGGCGCTGTTCGGCAGCGATACGGCGCACGAGGTCGGACTCGACAACATTCCCGGCCTGCGGATCGCGGTCATCCACAAGTTCGCCATCGTCGCGCTGGGCATGAATCTGCTCGACAATCTCGACCTCGAAGCGGCGGCCGACACCGCCGCGCGGCTCGGGCGTTGGGAGTTTCTGCTGATGGCCAGTCCCGTGCGGGTGCCGCGGGGCACCGGCTCGCCCATCAACCCGATCGCGGTGTTCTGACCGCCGGCAGGCCGGCCGACCGGGGGCGCGGAGCGGCAAGGGAGCAAGGACGGATGAGCTTACGACGCTGGACGTGGCTGATTGTGCTCGCGGGCATCGGCATTCCGCTGGCGGCCGCCGCCCAGACCGGCGCGTCCGAGCCACCGCGGACGCCGTGGGGCGACCCCGACCTGCAAGGCTTCTGGAACAACAACAGCGCCGTGCCGCTGGAGCGGCCGGCGAACCTGGGCGAAAGGGTGACGCTCACGGCCGAGGAGGTGGAGCAGCGCGCCGAGCAGCGCCGCAACCTGCTGTTCGGCCGCCGCGAAGGCGACACCGGCTCCTACAACGAGTTCTGGTTCGAACACGGACAGGACAACAACCGCTCCTCACTAATCGTCGACCCGCCGGACGGGCGGCTGCCGCTCACGCCGGAGGCAAGAAACGACCTCATGGCGAGCATGGGACGCCTGTTCCGGGCGATGGGCGGGCCAGACAGCTACATGGACCTCAGTCTGTGGGATCGGTGCATCACCCGCAGCATGCCAGGCGCCATGATTCCGAGCTCCTACAACGCCAACATCCAGATTCTCCAGGCGCCCGGGCACGTCGCGCTGCTCGTGGAGATGATCCACGACGTGCGCATCATCCCGCTCGACGGCCGGCGGCGCCCGCAGGAGGGCGTCCGGCAGTGGCTGGGCAACTCGCGCGGCCATTGGGACGGGGACACGCTGGTGGTCGAGACCACCCACTTCACGGAGAAGGGCAAGCAGCGCGGCATCGGCCGCACGGTCTTCGGCGTCGGCGGCAACCTGCGCCTCACCGAGCGGTTCATGCGGGTGAGCGACGACACCATCGACTACAGCTTCACCGTCGAGGACGATTCCATGTTCACGCAGCCGTGGACCGCCGCCATCCCGATGAACCGCATCGAGGGACCGCTTTTCGAATACGCCTGTCACGAGGGCAACTACGCGATTGCCAACATGCTCAGGGGAGCGCGCGTAGCGGAATCGGAAGCGAAGTAGGGCTGTTGGTCTCGCGTTCGCGCTCGTGACCGGACCGGCGCGGTTATTTCAGGTGAATGATGCCGCGGCGAACCGCAGCGGCAACGGCCGACGCGCGATTGCCGACATCCAGCTTGACGAAGATGTGCTTGACGTGCGCATGCACCGTCTCGGTGGCGATACCGAGGCTGGCGGATATCGCCTTGTTCGTCAGGCCCTGGCCCATCAACTCGACGATTTCCGTCTCGCGCGCCGTCAGCACGCGGCCGTCTATCCGCCCCGCGAGGCGTGCGGCGACCTCGTCGGACACCGGACTGCGTCCGGCGTGAACCTCGCGAATGACGTGAATGAGCTCCTTGGACAGCGTGTCCTTCAGCAGGTAGGATGCCGCGCCGGCCTGCATGGCGCGGAACATGACCTCCTCCTCGTCGCGCATCGTCAGGACAATCACACGGGCCTGCGGATCCGCGTCCCGGATGGAACGGATGGCGTCCAGCCCGTCCATCCCGGGCATCCGCAGGTCCATGAGCGTGACGTCCGGCCGATGGCGCCGGAACAGGTCGACGCCCTCCTCGCCGCTCGCCGCCGACGCCACCACGGTCATGTCGTCCTGCGAACCGACGATCAGCGCGATGCCCTCGCGCACCACGGCGTGGTCGTCGACGCACAGAATGCGGATCGGCGCGTCGAGCGCGGGCCCCGGAATCATTCGGTTTCCATGCGCGGTGCGGTTATCTCGATGCGCGTGCCCTGCGAGGGAACGCTGGCCACCTCGAGCGCCGCTCCGAGCTGCGCGGCGCGCTCCCGCATGCCGGCGAGCCCCCAGTGGCGCGCAGGCTCCCGCTCGACCTCTTCAATGTCGAAGCCCAGGCCGTCATCGCGCACGCATACGCGCACCGAATCGTCTTCGTAGGACAGTTCCACGGCGATCTCGCTCGGCATGGCGTGCTGCACGGCGTTGCTGATTGCTTCGCCGCTGACGCGCAGCAACTGCTGCTTGAGCTCGGTAGCGCAGCGCCTCGGGACACCGCGAACTCGGAGCGTGAACCCAACCCCCGTCCCCGCGGTGAGGCGTTCACCCAACGTGTCAAGCGCTGCCGGGAGTTCAAGCGGCTCCATCGAGGGGCCGCGCAGCTCCCAGATCGAGCGGCGCGCCTCGCGCATGTAGTGCTCGAGCGCGTCGCGCGCGCGGTTCAGCGCTGCGCGCGTCTGCGTCTGCGAGTCGTCGAGCGACTCGGACACGGCGTGGACCTGCATCGCGACACCGGCCATGCCCTGCAGCAGGGTGTCGTGAACCTCGCGTCCCACGCGCGCGCGTTCTCCGAGCACGAGCGCAAACTCCTGCCGCACGCGGCGCAGCCGCAGGCGCCACACGCCCACGACGGCCAGCACCAGCGTCAGGACCAGGCCCGCACGGAACGCCGGCGTCTCGTAGACAGTCGGAAGCACGGCGAAATCCCACGGTTGCGCCTCGACCCAACGCGCGCCGCTGTAGCTGGCGGCGACGCGGAAGCGGTACTCCCGCGGCGGAAGATTCGTATAGAACGCCTGCCTGAAGGCGCCCACCTCCACCCACTCCCGATCGAACCCTTCGAGCATGTAGCGAAAGCGCGCGGGCACATCGAACGCCGGCGCCGAATACTCGATTTCGAGCCGGTTCGCCGCGCCCGGCACCCGCAGGCCGCCGTCGGGCGTCAGCATCCGCTCGCCGGCCCGGACGCGATCCACGCGCACGGCGGACGGCTCGGGGTCGCCGATCTGCCCGGGATCGACGACCGCGGCGCCGTCATCCGTGGCGAACCACAGCTCGCCGTCCGTCGTGCGGGCGGACACGGGATAGCCTAACCACCACCACCCGGGACTCTCCGCCGGCAGGTCCCATTCGTTCAATACGGTGAAGCGGTAGGAGGGATCCGTCCTCGCCTGAGCGAACTCCCGCGAAGACAAGCGGAGAATGTGCGATGTGGTCGCTACCCAGAGGAGCCCCTCGTCGTCCTGGGTGATGCCGATGACGGCGGACCCGCCCGGGCGGGTCCTGTCGTTCAGCCCGACGAATCGTCCCTGCTCCAGCCGCGCCAATCCGCGGTGCGAACCTATCCACAGCGTGCCGTCGCTGTCTTCCAGGAACGCACTGACCAACCCCGCGGTGACATCGTCGTCGTCCGGGTACTCGCGCGGCTGCCCGTCGATGAACGACAACAGGCCGCCGCCCGCGAATCCAATCCATACGCGGTCGAGGCTGTCCGTATACGCGGCGATGGGCGTCCGGCCCGCCACCGCCGGCAGTCCGCTGTAGTCGGTGAGCGCACCGTCGTGAAAGCGATACAGACCAGTGGCATCGCACAGCCACAGCCCGCCGTCCGCGTCGCTGGTCATGGTGGTGACCCTGAACAGCGTCACGCCGTCCGGGAGGGGAATCTGCGTCAATCGGCCATCTTCGACACGGGCAAGTCCCGCGGGCGACGCCGCCCATACGGCGCCGCGCTTGTCCAGGTGCAAGGCGTTGACGGGGTACCCGGCAAGGCCTCCGGCGCCGCGATAGAGTCTGGTTTCCCGATCGGACAGCTGGTACAGTCCGCTCGGCGTTCCCGCCCATACGGCGCCGTTCTCTCCTGCCCCGAGGCTCATGATCATCTGACCCGCCAGCTCCGTGCGCATCAGGAGCCCGTTCGGATAGTTCACGGCCAGATAGTCGAGTCCACCGTCGGTGCCGATCCAGATGTTGCCCGCATGGTCTTCGTGCAGCGCAAGTATCCGCTCGCCCGAGAGGCCGTCTTGCGGCGTGAACCGCTCGACGGCGGAATCGCCTCCCCAGAGCCGATCCGGGATGCGCGTGACCCCCTCGCTCGTTGTGCCCCCCCAGAGATGTCCCCGGCGGTCGCGCAGAACGGGCATCACCATACCCGGGGTCAGCGCAGGCACGGGCGGCAGCTCCGGCAGGTTCGCCTCCCTGAATCCCGCCAGCTCGCCGCCGATCCAGATGGAGCCGGCGGCGTCGCTCGTCACGGACCTGATCACCCTGCCGGCAGATTCGATGCGCTCGAAGGTATCGGCGGCGGGCACGCGGCGAAAGAGACCGGCAACGGTTCCCAGCCAGAGATCGCCGGCGGCATCCTCGTAGACGTCGAACAGCATCACCCGGTCGCCGATGCCCTGCGCGCTGCCGACGCGTTCCCAACGGCCGTCGCGAAAGCGGGACACGCCGTATGGACCGCCCGCCCAGACCGTTCCCTGCCGATCCTCGAGCAACGCCCAGATCGGACCGCTGGGCAGGCCGTCGCCCGGTTCATAGGTGTGAACCGCCCTGCCGCGGATTCGGCTGACGCCGCCGGCGTTCCCGAATCCGACCCACAGGGCACCGTCCGGCGAAGCGTGCAGGGCCTGCACGTCCCGCTCCGGCAATTCCGCCCCGTTCAATGCCTCCCACGAAACGAAGCTCGTGCCATCGAAGCGGACGAGCCCCGCGCGCACGCCCAGCCAGATATAGCCCTCCCGATCCTGAGCGATGGCCCACACCGGCGTCGACTGCAGGTCGGCTATAGCGGTCCACGACTTGTGGGGTAGCTGTGCAAGGCTCTCGGCTGCGCGCGCGCCGGGGGCTGACGCGGCCAGCGCGGCCGTAAAGGCAAGCACGGTTCCGAAGATCCGCATGTGCACCCTGATTACTTGGGGCTGCGCCCCGTACCCCGGCAGTCTACTCTTCGCCGGGCGTGTACCAGATTGGAGAGCTCCAGGCGCGCTCCTTGACCACCGGCGGCTCCGGCAGCGGCTCGCCGCGGGCCAGCGCGCGGTGGCTCGTCCAGCGGCAGGTCGGGTTCTCCAGCACCCGCACGTAGTAGAACGCCCGCAGCGCGGGGTCGAATTCCGGGTCCGCCCAGGTGGTGCTGAGCTCGGCCGCGCCCAGATCGCCGGAGTAGCTGCAGTCGGACAGGTCCACCCGCGCGCCGTTGTCGGCGCAGCGGTGAGTGCCCGGGTCGGGCGCCAGTCCGTCCGCGCAGACCACGTCGAACACCTGCTCCCGCGTCTCGCCCTCGGCGTCGGCCCAGCCCTTGACCACCTGCACCTTCTGCAGGTTGGCGCTGTGGGGCCCTTTCGTGGCCCACACGACGAAGCGGGGCGCGGCGGCCCCCGACGGCGGCGCGGGCAAGTCCGCGCCCATCGGCACGCCGGTGGCGTACGCAGTTTCGACCAGGTCCTGCCTGGTGTGCAGGTCGGCCGGGTAGTCCCACCCGGCGAACAGGCGCACCCGGATCCGCGAGCCGCTCGTGCCGAACGTCTCCTTGCGTTTGAGCGCGGCGAAGATCGACGCGCGCGCGTTCTCCTCCGCCCACACGCCCACCAGCCCGCCGGGGTTGTCGCGAGGCCCGCCGGCGCCGGTGCGCATCGAGACTTCCGGACGCCGCACGGGCTTGTCTATGAAGTCGTCCTCGTCGGTCGCCCCCGGCAGGCCCTGGTGGTCGTCCGTGCTCGCGATCAGGCCGAACTTGAAGGGGTTCACGCCGTAGTCGGCCTCCAGCCGCAGTCCTTCCTTCAACGCGTTGCGGACGTAGTCGGATGCGTGCGCGCAACCGCGTGCGCGTCCAGCTTCACAGGCCGGCTGGAAGTTCTCGAAGCCGCATTCCTCGTCGGTCGTGCCCAGCCCCCGGTAGCACTCGGAGTTGCCCTTGACCTGATGGATCTCGACCAGCGGCTCCGCCCACGCTCGCAGACGCAGTATCGCCGGAGTATGCGGCCTCCAGCCCGATTCGGTGAAGGCGAGCCCGCCGGCCAGGTTCGTGTTGTGCGGAATCGACACCACCTGGCACTCCCCGGTACACGCCTCGGCGAGCCACTCCCACAACCGCTCGGGCCGGTTCTGCATCTCCGCCGCCGAGCCGCCCCACTCCGGCACCTCGCGCCCGTTGAAGATCACGTTGCGGTGCAGGTGGGCCGGGGCGCCGCCCACGCGGGGCGTCGACGTCCACTCGTAAGCGGGAAAGGTCGTGAAACGGCCCGGCTCGTCGAACGAATCGGCAATCTGCTGAATCTCCTGCCACAGATGCCGGGAACGCTCGTAGCAGCGGTTCCGCGGGGTCATCCCGCTTTCTCCGCAAATCTCGGCCGGGCGCCGGCCGCGGGCGGTGGACCGGGTGCGCAGCAGGAACGTCGGCTCACTGGCCCGGATGGCGCGGCACGCCTCGGTATCGTAGGCGGGATCGCCGGCATCCGTGCACAGGTGGACCTCGCCGAGAACATGGTCGTGGTCGGTCACGGCCATGAAATCGAGGGGCGTACGGAGCTGGTGCACCCTGCCGCTCGCCTTGGTGATCCGTTCGCCTCGTCCGAAGCGGTAGGCGAGCGACGGGTGGTCGCGGTCGCCGCCCAGCTGGAAGGCGTCCAGCGACCAGCTGCTGTGCACGTGCAGGTCGCCGAAGTAGGCGTCCCGCAGCGGGTTGCCCGCCACCGCCGGCGAGTCGGACGCGGCGGGCGCCGGCTGCGGCGGGTCGGGCGCAACGGGCGCCTCCGGCGGGGGCGAGCACCCCGCGGCGGCGGCCGCCAGCAGCAGCAGGCCTGCCG
>JAGWAI010000057.1 GCA_021296485.1 Acidobacteriota bacterium | reverse complement strand
ATTCTTCTACCCGTTCAACGGCGGTCCGGTCAAGGCGCGTCACCCCCTAATCGACGTGGGTTCGCGTGGATTCCAGTATTTGGTATGCTTATTCCAAAAAAATGGACGCCGAGGTCGTGTCACGGGCGGTCGCCGCCGCTGCCGGAGATCGTCAAGTGCCATCGAATGAATGCTTTGCGTCGAGCCGTACATGCCGGTCGCCGCTGGCCGGCATGCCAGCGTAACGACACTACCTCCATCGATTACATCGTAGATTTGCATTCATCGGCCGGGGGAACGCCGGCGGGAAGGAACGGAATGCGCAACAGCAACCGGCGCGAGGAGCGTCGCACATACAACATTCACATCCTGATGGCGGCTATCGCCGCCAGTCTGCTACTCGTGCCGGGCCTGGCGGGCGCGCAGAACGCCGCCATCAGCGGCGTGGTTTCTGATACGACGGGGGGCGTGCTGCCCGGCGTGACGGTGGAGGCGCGCAGCCCCGACATGATCGAGGAGGTGCGGACCGCGATCACCGACGGCGCCGGCGCGTACCAGGTCGTCGCGCTCGAGCCCGGCACGTACTCGGTCACCTACAGCCTGCCGGGCTTCAGCACGGTCGTTCGCGAGGGGATCGAGCTGAGCCTCGGATTCACGGCAAATGTCGACATCCAGCTGGCGGTCGGGGACATCCAGGAGACGGTCACGGTTTCCGGCGCGAGCCCGGTCGTCGACATCCAGAACGTGGAGCAGCGGCAGGTCATGAGCCGTGAGGTCATCGACAGCATCCCGACCGGCAAGTCGATCACGGGCTACGGCCTGCTGGTGCCGGGGATGGTGGGCGGCGAGTCGTGGGGCACGCCGTTGTCCCAGGACACGGGCGGATGTCCATCCACGGCGGCAACCATGAGGACCAGCAGCTCGAGGTCAACGGCCTCGACGTCGGCGACGCGCTCAGCCAGGGCGCCAACCTCTCGTTCTTCCCCGACACCAACATGGAGGAGATGGCGTTCCAGTACTCCGGGAACTCCGCGGAGGTCGAGACGGGCGGCGTGCGCATCAACATGGTGCCGAAAGAGGGCGGCAACCAGTTCAGCGGGATGGCGTTCACGACCTTCACGTGGAAGGGCCTGCAGGCCAACAACCTCGACGACGGCCTGATCGATCGCGGTCTGAGAGATCCCAACCTGGTCGACGAAGTGTGGTCGATCAACCCCAACATCGGCGGGCCGCTGGTGGAAGACAGGCTGTGGTTCTTCCTGGCCCATACGACGCAGCGGGCCAACATCTTCCCGGCCGGGTCGTACTGGGCGGCCAACCCGCTGGAGCTGCCGTTCATGCCGGACTTCGACGACCGCGTGCTCGACACGTCGACGGCGCGCGAGCAGTCGGTCAACCTGACCTGGCAGGCATCGTCGCGGGACAAGATCAAGTTGTACTGGACCAACAGCGCTACGGATCAGGACGTGTACCTGCAGGGCAGGACGCTGACGACGTTCTTTGTCGCGCCCGAGGCGTCGATCGACTCGCAGATCGACACCAACACGTACCAGGCGACGTGGACACGGCCGCAGACCAACCGGCTGTTGTTCGAGGCGGGCGTCTCGCACCAGCCGATCGGCTGGACGTTTTTCCCGACGGAACGCGCGGTCAACAGTCTGCCCGGCGCCATCCAGGTCGGCCCCACAATCGGTGTCCGCAACATGGGCGGCTGGCTGCAGGGCGGGTCGACGAGTCGCTGGAGCCCCAAGCAGATCGATTCGTACCGCGCATCCGCGTCGTACGTAACCGGCAGCCACAACCTGAAGTTCGGAGTCTCGGCCTTGCGCCAGTGGACGTTCGTGACGCAGATCAGCGAGAGCACGCCGCCGTGGACCACGACGCTGCATTTCGGCTCGTTTCCGATCCGGGCGAGCTTCTCCGGCGCGTTCGAGCAGGAGCAGGCGGCGCTGACCTGGGGGATCTACGCGCAGGATCAGTGGACGCTCGACCGCCTGACGCTGAACCTCGGCGTGCGCTGGGATGACGCCGACGCCAGCTATCCGTCGCAGACCCGGCCGACCAACATCTACTTCAGCGATCCGCTCGACGTCGAGGGGGCCACGGTGGTTTCCTGGCAGGACATCCAGCCGCGGCTCGGTCTCGCCTACGACCTGTTCGGCGACGGGCGGACGGCGCTCAAGTTCTCGGCGAACCGCTACGGAAAGCGCCAGTCCAACGACTGGGCCGAGCGCGCCAATCCGGTCATTGCCAACCGCACCCACGATCGCACCTGGAACGACGGCTTGACCGGCTGCCTGACCCCGGGGGTCTGCATTCCGGGCGACAGCATCCCGCAGGGCGATCCGACCAACCCTCTGCCGAACGGCGAGCTGCTCTCGCCCAACACCAACCCCGCGTGGGGCACGCCCACGGTCACGCTGTTCCTGGATGACGACTGGGCGTCCGGCTATGGCCAGCGGCAGTCGAACTGGGAGTTCACCGGCGGTATCCAGCACGAGCTTGCCGGCGGCGTGTCGCTGGACGTCGCGTTCTTCCACCGCCGCAACATCAACCTGCCGGCGTTGGACAACCGCGCGCTCGGACCCGCGGACTTCGACACCTTTGAGGTCCAGGTTCCGAACGACCCGCGCCTGCCGACTGCCGGCCAGACGATCACGTTGGTCGACATCAAGCCGGAGTCCATCGGCGCGGTGGACGAGGTCGTCACGGGCGGCGACAACTTCGGTAACCAGACGCAGCAGTGGAACGGCATCGACTTTACGGTCGACGCGCGGCTCGACAACCTGCTGCTGCAGGGCGGTATCGCCACGGGGGCGTATTCCTCGAACTTCTGCGATACGTGGGATGCGTTGCCGGAGTCGCTGCTCGCGGGCGCCCGGCTCAACCGCCAGCTCGTGCCGAACGGACGGCGCGCACGATCCACGGGAGAAGCCCAGACTGCCTCCTTCTGTGACAACAGCGAGAACTGGCTGACCCAGCTCAAGCTGATCGGCTCGTACACATTGCCGTACGACGTACAGTTGGCGGCGACGCTGCAGAATCAGCCGGGTCCCGAGCGCGTCGCGCTGGTCAACTACTCAGCGACCACGATCGCCGACATCCTGGGGCGGGCGCCCACGGACGGCGCCCAGACCGTCAACGTGATTCCGCCCGGGACTTCGTTCGGGGACCGGTTCACGCAGCTCGACGTACGGTTCACGAAGATCTTCAGCTTCGGGGGGTCGGCGCGGTTCCGCGCGATGTTCGACATCTTCAACCTGTTCAACGCCAACTCGATAGCCTTCGAGGAGCCGGCGTACGGCGATTTCCTCTGGAATCCGCAGGTGATTCTGCCGGGGCGGCTCGGCAAGTTCGCCTTCCAGATTGATTTCTAATGCCAGATGGGGGCTGCGCTGTGCGCGGCTTGGGGGATGGCGCCAGCGCGCCATCCCCTTTTTCTTCGGCATCTTGTAGATTTCACCCCAAACATTTGGATGTCGTAGGCGCCACCCGCGGGTGCGGGAGCCGGACTCGAACACCTGTACCTGATTGTTCGCAACGATTTCGCCGGAGTGCACAGCATGCGGGCGGTGATGCGCGCGTGGTGGCATCGTATTTGCTTGTAATACAAAGATCGCCCCAGGCGCGTTGCCTGGGGGAGGGAGGAATAGCAGATGCAGAACGATGGTAAATCCCGCCTGCGCGTTCGCGTGGGCTTGGCATGGCTGGCAGCAATCTGTGCCTGTCTGCTGCTGGCGCCCGGCATGGCCGAGGCGCAGCAGATCGGCGGCACGGTGACGGATACGACGGGCGGCGTGCTGCCCGGCGTGACGGTGGAGGCTCGCAGCCCTGACATCATTGAAGATGTCCGTACTGCGGTGACCGACGGCAATGGTCAATACCTGATCGTCGCACTCGAGCCCGGCGCGTACTCGATCACCTACTCCCTTCCGGGTTTCGGGACCCTGGTGCGCGAAGGGATCGAGCTCAGCACAGGGTTCACCGCAAACGTCGACATTCAACTGTCGGTGGGTGACATCCAGGAGACGGTAACGGTGTCCGGGGCCAGCCCGGTCGTCGACATTCAGAACGTCGAGCAGCGGCAGGTCATGGACCGGGAGGTCATCGACAGCATCCCGACCGGGAAGTCGCTGACCAGCTATGGGCTGCTCGTACCCGGGATGGTAGGTGCGGAGTCGTACGGCACCAGCCTCTCGCAGGATTCCGGAGGCTTGACCTCGCAAACCCTGCAGCGGTTGTCGATTCACGGCGGCTCGCAACTGGACCAGACGGTCAACATCAACGGGATGGACGCCGGCGACGCCTTCACGCAGGGCGCCAACATGGCCTACTTCCCCGACACGAACTTCGAGGAGATCGCCTACAACTACTCGGCGAACTCTGCGGAAGTCGAGACGGGGGGCGTGTCGATCAACATGATTCCCCGCGAGGGAGCCAATACCTTCAACGGCAACATTTTCACTACGTTTACCTTCCCGGCCCTGCACGCGGACAATCTCGATGACGACCTGCGGTCGCGCGGGCTGGAGTCGGCGACCCTTGTCGAAGAGAATTGGACGGTCGCCCCGTCGGTGGGCGGGCCGATCGTGCAGGACCGGTTGTGGTTCTTCGCCACCCACACGACGCAGGTTGCCGACCTGCAGACGGGCGGCGTGTTTCACGCCGTCGACCCTGCCGCCTTCGTCTTCGAGCCGGACTTGAGCCGGCCGGCCATCGACGGCTCGATCGTGCGCGAGCAGTCTATCAATCTGACCTGGCAGGCCTCCCAAAAGGACAAGTTCAAGGTCTACTGGACGAACAGCTCGACCGACAAGCCGCTCTACCTGCAGGGCAGGACATTGGTCTCGATCTTCATCACGCCCGACGCGGCCATCAACTCGGATATCAGAACGAACGTCTATCAGGCGTCCTGGGTGCGCCCGCAGACGAACCGGCTGCTCTTCGAGGCGGGTGTTTCGCACCAGCCGATCCAGTTCTCGTTGCAGCCGGCGGCCGACGCGCAGACCACCATTCCCGGCATCCTCGAGGTCTCGCCGGTACGGGCGGCCCGCAACATGGCCGCTTGGCTGTCGGGTCCGACGGAGCGGGAAAGTCCCAAGACGGTCAACTCGTATCGTGCTTCGATGTCCTATGTGACGGGAAGCCACAACCTCAAGGTCGGCTTCACGCTGCTGCAGCAGAACACCAGCGTGGGCCAGAGCAATGACGGTGATTGGTCATCGTTCACGACCTTCCGTGGTGCTCCCTATCGGGCCACCTTCTGGGGCAGTGCGAGTTCCTCGAACTTCGGGTCGCCCACGCTGGGAATCTATGCACAGGAACAGTGGACGCTCGACCGGATGACGATCAACGCCGGGTTGCGGTTCGACTACGTGAATGCCGGCTACCCCGACCAGGATCGTCCGACCAACATATGGGTTACCCAGCCGTTCGCCATTGCCGGTCAGGACGTCGTGACCTGGAAGGACTTCCAACCGCGTTTGGGACTTGCCTATGACCTGTTCGGCGATGGCAAGACAGCCCTCAAGGTGTCCGCCAGCCGCTACGGTGCGCGTGATTCGACCGACTGGGCCGAGGCTGTCAACCCGGCGACGAGCAACCGCCGCATGAACCGCACCTGGTTGGACGGCGCCAGTTCGCACCTCCTGGCCGGATCGGGGCATCCCGCCTGCATAGGCGATGTCCAGTGCATCGCCGGCGACGGCATCGTGCAGGGTAATCCGCTCAACCCGCTGCCCAACGGCGAGATCCTCACGCCGAACGTGACCCCGGCCTTCGGGCTGCCGGCCATCACCCGCTTCTACGATCCGGACTGGGCGTTCGGCTGGGGCAGCCGCCGGTCGAACTGGGAGTTCAGCGGCGCCATCCAGCAAGAGCTGATGCCGGGAGTGTCGCTCAACTTCGGCTACTTCCAGCGCAACCAGATCAACCTCAGCGCACTGAACGACCAGGCCGTTGGACCGGAAGATTTCGCGAGAAATTCCGTAACCGTGCCTGCCGATTCGCGTTTGCCGGACGGTGGCGGCGGCACTCTGAGTTTCTACGACGTGCTGCCGACGTCCATCCGCGTGCCCGATGAAATCCGCACCGGCGCCGACAATTTCGGCGGACGGAGTGAGGTGTGGAGAGGATTCGATCTGACGATCGACGCCAGGATCGAGGGCCTCCTTCTCCAGGGGGGACTCAGCACCGGGCGTGTTGCGAACAACTGGTGCGACATGCAGTCACAGCTGCCCGAGTTCTCCGTGAGTGCTGATTTCACGGCCAGTTTTGGAGACACCGCGCCGATCGAGTTCTGCGAGCAGACCCAGAACTGGCTTACGCAGGTCAAGCTGCTCGGCTCGTACACACTGCCATACGACATTCAGGTGGCCGGGACCTTGCAGAATCAGCCCGGACCGGAGCGCGTGGCCGAAGTCCGGTTCGGGGCCGCGACCACGTCCCTGGGGACATCGACCCTGTTCCCGAGCGCCGTGACGCTCAACGTCATCCCGCCGGGCACGTCGTATGGAGATCGTTTCAGTCAGTTCGATCTCCGGTTCACGAAAATTCTTTCGTTCGGTCGGACCGGAACGCGCCTGCGGGCGATGTTGGACATCTTCAACGTGTTCAACTCGAACACGGTGACGTTCGAGCAGCCCGGGTTCGGTGCGAACTGGCTCAATCCACAGGCAATCATGCCCGGCCGTCTTGTGAAGTTCGCGTTCCAGTTGGACTTTTGATAGATGGGGGCCGGCGGCCACTAGCGGGGACCCCGTTGCCCCGCGCCGTGGCCGCCGGGCTGCGCCGTGCGCGGCCTGGGGACGACTCCTCTCGACGGCTCGTCGTCCCCTCGCTCATTCGGGCGGCTTGTTGCCGTTGCGCGCATTGTGGGGGATGGCGCCGACGCGCCATCCCTTTTTTTATACACGCCCGTAATGTCTGCATCGATGCTGGTTACGAGCCGGCACGGGGTTTCTGGTATCGTGGCCGGCATGATCACGGCCGGCCGGTTCGCGGCGGCGCTGCTGGCGGCGATGGGCGCCGTTGCCTGGACCGGGGGCAGCGTGACCCTTGACGCGCAGTCCGGCGCGGCGGCGGGGGAGTGGCGCGCCTATGCCGCGGACAAGGCGGCCACCAAGTACTCGCCGCAGGACCAGATCAACAAGGATAACGCCGGCGACCTGCGGATTGCCTGGCGGCAGTCGACCATTCCCGACGCGGTGCGCGACGGCAACGCGATGCGGCCGCCGCGCAGCTCCCAGAACACCCCGCTGATGGCGGGCGGCCTGCTTTACATCAGCACCGGTCTCGGCTCCATCGTGGCGCTCGACGCCGCTACGGGTGAGGTGGTCTGGTACGACGGCCAGGCCGGGGTGGAGAGCGAGGTTCTGCGCGGGAGCGTACAGCGCGGCAACGCAGTCCGCGGGCTGGCGTACTGGGAGGCCGATGACGCCGACCCGGCCCGCCGCGACGCGCGGGTCATCGGCGTGGTCGGCTCGTACCTCGTGGCGTTGAACGCACGGACCGGCGAGCGCTATCCCGACTTCGGCGACGGGGGAGCGGTGGACCTGCGGCGCGGTTACGACGGCCGAACGGTAGGGATCTTCAGCTGGCGGTCCGCCCCGCTGGTCGTGAACGACGTCGTCATCGTCGGGTCGTACATCCACGATTTCCTCTCGGCCGTGCAAGCGACGACCAAGGCGGGGTCTCCGGGTGACGTCCGCGGTTACGACGTCCGCACCGGCGAGCAACTGTGGATCTTCCGCACCATTCCGCAGGAAGGCGAGTTCGGCAACGATACGTGGGGCACCGACCCGAACGAGGACCAGCCTTCCTGGGAATACTCCGGCCATACGAACATGTGGGGTTCGCCCAGCGGCGACGAGGAGCTGGGTTACGTCTACCTGCCGCTGAGCACGCCTACGAACGACTACTACGGCGGACATCGGCCGGGGGACAACCTGTTCGCCGAGAGCATCGTCTGCCTCGACGCGCGGACCGGCGAGCGCATCTGGCACTTCCAGGCGGTGCACCACGGCCTGTGGGACTACGACTTCGCCTCGACCCCGAACCTGGTCGACATCAACGTGGACGGGCGCGAGATCAAGGCGGTGGCCATCGTCAGCAAGCAGGCGTTCACATACGTGTTCGACCGTGCGACGGGCGAACCGGTCTGGCCGATCGAGGAGCGGCCGGTGCCGCAGTCGACCATCCCCGGCGAACGCACCGCGCCTACCCAGCCGTTTCCAACCAAACCTCCCGCGTTCGACCAGCAGGGCGTGACCGTCGACGACCTGATCGACTTCACACCGGAGTTGCGGGCGGAGGCGATCGAGATCCTCGAGCGGTACGACTACGGGCCCATCTTCAGCCCGCCCACGCTGATGGACGAGCGTCCGGGCGGCAAGCTGGGACTGTTGCAGATGCCGGGCACGGCCGGCGGCGCCAACTGGCCCGGCGCCGGCTTCGACCCGGAGACCGGCATCCTGTACGTGCACTCGGCGCACACGCAGGTGGGCATCGGCATCGTCCCGCCGGAGAACCCGGACGCTGACGCCACGTTCGTACGCAAGGCCTACAGCTACGTGCAGGGCCCGCAAGGGCTACCGCTGTTCAAGCCGCCATACTCGCGACTCGTCGCCATCGATCTGAACCTGGGCGAGATTCTCTGGACCATCCCCGTCGGCGACGGCCCGCGCGACCACCCGGCGATCCGCCATCTGGACCTGCCGCCGCTGGGCCAGGCGGGCCGGGTTGCGCCGCTCATCACGAAGACGCTGGTGTTTCAGGGCGAGGGAGGCAGCGCGGGTCCCATCATCCCGCTCTGGGGCGGCGCCGGCGGCAACATGTTCCGCGCCCACGACAAGGCGACCGGCGATGTAATCGCCGAGATCGAGCTGCCGGGACAAGCGACCGCCGCGCCGATGACGTACATGGCCGGCGGCAAGCAGTACATCGTCGTTACGGTCGGCGCGACGCGCGCGCCCAGCGAGTACGTGGCGCTCGCGCTGCCGTGAACGGGCGGTGGAACGGAGCATCGACTGATGACTACAGGACAACGAGTCCGCGGAGTAGGTTTCTGGAGCATTGCCGGCTGTCTGGCGCTGGTTGTTGCCGGGGCGGTCTGGATGGCGCGGGCGCCGGTGGACCGGTTCGCTGCCCACGCCCAGAGCTCGGAGCAGTTGGCCGAGCAGGTCGCGGAAACCGCCGCGGCCAACCTGCGCGGTCCGGAGCGGGCTCCCGAATTCGAGCTCGACACGTCCTGGCCGAAGCCGCTGCCGAACAACTGGGGGTTGGGCCAGGTGTGGGGCGTCGCCGTCGACGCCCGCGATCACGTCTGGGTGGTCCACCAGACCAACTCGCCGCGGTACATGGCGCCGATCGAAGCGGCCGGCAAGGACCCGGCGCCGGCGGTCCTCGAATTCGATCAGGAGGGCAACCTGCTGCAGGCGTGGGGAGAGTCCGGCCAGGGCGGGTGGACGCAGGGCGTGGGCCGGGCGTTTCCGGCGCAGGCCATCAACGTCGACTGGGAAGGCAACATCTGGGTCAGCGAGGAGACGCGCGGCAACGCCGTCGTGAAGTTCTCGCCGGAAGGCCGGTTCCTGCTGCAGATTGGCCATGTCACCCGCACCAACGGCAGCGGAGACACGACGCTGCTCGGCGGACCCTCGGGTATCGACTTCTACCAGCCGGACAACGAGGTGTTCATCGCCGATGGATACCGGAACCAGCGCGTCATCGTCTTCGACGCGGGCACCGGCGAGTACAAGCGCCACTGGGGCCGCTACGGCCTGCCGCCCGACGACAACTTCGAGCCGGGCGACCAGCCGACCTGGGTGCCCTCGCCGTTTCTGGTCGGACGGCCGCCCAACATGGGCAGCACGACGCCGCGTTACGTGCACGGCGTCAACGTGTCGCGCGACGGTCTCGTCTACGTCGCCGACCGTTCCCACAGCATGCTCTACGTGCACCGGACGGACGGAACGTTCGTCGCTGAGGCAAAGCTGCCGGGGCCGTTCAACTCGGTCACCTTTTCCCCGGACCCCGAGCAGCAGTACCTCTATGCCGGCGGGATGAACGCAACCGCGCGAATATTCATCCTGCGGCGCAGCGACTTGCAGGCGCTGGGTTCTTTCAGCAGCTCGGGGCAGCACTACATGGACACCGATTCGGACGGAAACCTGTATACGTGCGGCCAGCGCATGCCCCAGCGGTGGGTGCTGCAGTAGTTGCCGCAAAGCGATGCGAATGGCAAAGCTCGGCCTTGTCGTTGCCGCCCTGCTGCTCTCGAGCGCAACCGCGGCGGCGCAGACGGACGCGCGCGACTATGAGCCCGTCTCCCAGCAGATGCTGGTCGAACCGCCGCCCGGCGACTGGTTGATGTGGCGGCGGACCTACGGCCACTGGGGACACAGTCCACTCGATCAGATCGACACCGCCAACGTGGGCAGCCTGCGCCTGGCGTGGGCGTGGACCATGGAGCCCGGCCGCCAGGAGACGACGCCGCTCATCCATGACGGCATGATGTTCCTGGTGCAGGCGTGCGACTTCGTCGAAGCGCTCGATGTCCGCGACGGCTCGCGCATCTGGGAGTATCGCCGGGAGCAGGTCGAGCACGCCGCCTCGCTCGCCTGCGTCAGCCGCAACGGCGCGCTCTACGGGGAACGGCTGTTCATCGGCACCCACGACGCGCACCTCGTGGCCCTGAACGCCCGCACGGGCGAGGTCGAATGGGACGTGCAGGTCGGCGACTGGACGGTGGGCCACCACTATTCCGGCGGCCCGATGGTGATCAAGGGCCGCGTCGTCGCCGGGATGTCCGGCTGCTATCACCAGAACACGCGCTGCTGGGTCTCGGCCCACGACGTGGAGACCGGCGCGGAGGCGTGGCGCACGTACACCATTCCCCGCGAGGGCGAGTACGGCTACGACAGCTGGGGCGACATCCCGGACGGAGAGCGGCGGGGCGGCTCGCCCTGGAACTCCCCCAGCTACGACCCGGAGCTGAACCTGATCTACACGGGGGTCGGGGTGCCGATCCCCTGGGGCTCGGTGCAGCGCCGCACCGGCGACGGCGACGTGCTGTACACCAATTCCACGCTCGCCCTGAACGCCGACACCGGCGCGATCGCCTGGTATTTCCAGCACATTCCCAACGACGAGTGGGACCTCGATCATCCGTTCGCGCGGCTGATCGTCGAGACCGAGGTCTCGCCGGGCGCGGTCGAATGGCGGAACAACGCGATCACGCCTGGCCGGCGGCGCAAGATCGTGACCGGCATTCCCGGCAAGACCGGAATCGTGTGGGCGCTGGACGCTGCGACGGGCGCGTTCCTGTGGGCTCAGCCGACCACCCCGCAGAACGTCGTGGTGGACATAGACGCGGAAAACCGCCGGGTCATCACGAACGAGTCGCTCAAGTTCCCGCAGGTCGGCGAACCGGTCTTCGTCTGCCCGAGCTACTACGGCGGCATCAACTGGCAGGCCACGGCCTACCACCCCGGGACGAACCTTCTCTATGCGCCCACCAACAACGCCTGCATGACGCTGACGCTCAATGAATTCCGCGACCGCCCCGGCGCCCATCACGGCTCGGCGCGGGTCGCCCTGGAGGCCGCCCCCGACATCGACGGCCAGATCGGCTATTTCGTGGCCATGGACCTGGCGACCGGCGAGCCGGCGTGGGTGCATCGCCAGCGCGCGGGCATTGCCGGATCGGTGCTGGCCACCGGCGGCGGCCTCGTGTTCGTGAGCGACGACGCGCGGCGCTTCCGCGCGTTTGACGCGCGGACCGGCGACGTGCTGTGGGAGCAGATCCTCAATTCCAGCGCCGGTGGGTTTCCGGTTTCGTTCATGCACGACGGCGTGCAGTACATCGCCATCGCGGCCGGCGGAGGCATCAACTTCCGGGGACTCACCCCCGAAATACAGCAGCCGGGCCGCGGCAACATGCTGTTCGTATTCCGGTTGCCGTAATGCTCGGCTGAATTGTGACCAAGGAGGTACTCATGTGGAGAGGGATCGCGGTCGTCACGGTCGTCGTCGTCGCTTTCGCAGCCGGGGTCGGCTGGAGCTCGGCGCAGCAGGGGCCGACGCTGAGCGGACAGGACTACGCCGAGATTCATCAGCTGTACTCGCGCTACGCCCAGGGGACCGACTTTCGGCAGGGTGACATGTGGCTGTCGGTGTTCACCGAGGACGCCGTGTTCCAGCCGGGTGCGAATGCCGCGGACGTCGTGGGCATGGAGGCCCTCACCGAGTGGCGCCGGCAGAACTTCGCCGCGCGCCCGGCCGACCGCCAGAACCGTCACTGGAACAGCGGCTGGGTAATCACGCCGACGGCGGAGGGCGCCACCGGGCGGCTGTACTACCTGGGTGTGAACGTGAGCAGCGGGCAGCCCGTACTGGGGGGCTCGGGCCACTACGAGGACATCTATGTGAAGACCGCGGACGGCTGGCGCATCAAGGAGCGCCGCGCGGTGTCGGACAGCGGCATGCACTGGCTGGCGGGGCAGTGAATTGATTCTCTTGTTCCGACGCAGGCTCGCCGCAATTCTGGCCGCCCTGGCCGGCGTTGCCCTGCTGGCCGGTCCGGCCGCCGCACAGCAGGGCGCGACCGACGGCGAGTGGCGCAGCTACGGGGCCGACGTGGGCAGTACGAAGTACTCGCCCCTCGACCAGGTCACGGCGGACAACTTCGAGCAACTGGAGATCGCCTGGCGCTGGCGGTCGGTCGATGCGCGCCTGACGAAGGCCGAGGCGGGCGGGTCGTGGACCGGTCCGGCCAACGAGGTGTTCGAGGCGCTCGCCGCGGAGAACCCCGACCTCTGGTCGTCGGAGATCTACAGCCGGCGGCCGGGCACATCGTTGATGACCGCCACCCCGCTGATGGTCGACGGCATCCTCTACATCAGCACCCCGCTCTACCAGGCCGCGGCAATCGATGCGCGCACCGGAGAGACCCTGTGGGCCTATGACCCGCGGGCGTACGAGTCGGGGACGCCGGCCGTCGTGCCGTGGCGTCACCGGGGCGTGGCGTACTGGTCGAACGACGACAACGCCCGCATCGTCTGGGCGACTGGCGACGGTTACCTGATTGCCGTCGATGCAAAGACCGGACGGCCGGCGGCCGACTTCGGCGACGGGGGACGCGTAGACCTGATGGAAGGCGTCCCGCGCGCCAACCGCGGCGAGCCGACGGGACTGCAGAACCTGCTGGCGCTGTCGTCGCAGTCGCCTCCGCTGGTGCTGCGCGACACCGTCATCGTCGGATCGTCGATGACTGACCAGGTGCTGACCAGGGAGATGCCGCCGGGCTGGGCGCGCGCGTACGACATGCGCAGCGGACGGCACAAGTGGGACTTCCACACGATCCCCCAGAGCTCGGACGAGTACGGCGCCGACACCTGGCTGAACGAGTCGTGGCGATACTCGGGCGCCGCGAACATCTGGTCGCTGATGAGCGGCGACGAGGAGCTCGGCTACGTGTACCTGCCGACCGGAAGCGCCACCGGCGACTACTACGGCGGGCACCGGCTCGGCGACAACCTGTTTTCCGAGAGCCTGGTCTGCGTCGACATCGAGACCGGCCAGCGGGTCTGGCATTTCCAGGCGGCGCATCACGGCCTCTGGGATTACGACCTGGCGTCCGCCCCCAACCTGCTCGACATCACCGTTGACGGCCGCGAGATCAAGGCGGTGGCCCAGCCGAGCAAGCAGGGCTTCGTGTATACCTTCGACCGGGTGACGGGCGAGCCCGTCTGGCCGATCGAGGAACGCGCGGTGCCGACCGACACGGACCTGCCGGGAGAGGTTCCGTCTCCCACCCAGCCGTTTCCAACCCGGCCGCCGGCATTCGAATATCAGGGCACGTCGATTGACGACCTGGTGGATTTCACGCCGGAGATTCGCCAGATGGCGATCGAGGCGGTGGAAGGGTACCGGCTGGGGCCGCTCTACACGCCCAACTCGATGCGGGGGACGCTGATCCGGCCCACCCTGGGCGGGGGCGCGAACTGGATGGGTGCGGCGGTCGATCCGGAAACCGGGCTGCTGTACGTGCCGTCCACCAACGGCCACTCCATCGTCCCGTTCAGCGAGCCCGACCCGGACTCCGGCGCCACGATGCGTTACATCTGGCGCTGGCGGGACGGCGCCGGCGGACCGGTGATGCCGCAGGGGCTGCCGCTGTGGAAGCCGCCGTACTCGCGCATGACCGCGATCGACATGACCCGGGGCGAGCATGCTTGGATGACGCCGCTGGGCAACGGCGACCGCTACCGCAATCTCCCGCTGCTGCGCGACCTCGACCTGCCGCCGCTGGGCGGGGACGGCCGGGGCGGGCCGCTGCTCACCAGGACGCTGCTGATCAACGCGCAGACCGCCGGCGGGACGAACGGCGGACCGCGGCTGGTGGCGTACGACAAGGCTACCGGCGAGGTCCTCGGATCGGTCGATCTGCCGGGCGGCGCGCTGGGGACGCCGATGACGTACATGCTGGACGGTCAGCAGTACATCGCCCTCACCGTGGGCGGCCGGCTGCCGGAGCTGGTCGCGTTCAAGCTCCCGTAAGGAACATGCCATGAGAATCGCCGGCCGGGCACTGGTTGCGGCGTGCGGCGCATTCCTGGCCACCGCGGCCGTCGAGGGCCAGACCGGCGACTTCGAGCCGGTCACCGACGCGATGCTGCAGGATCCGGATCCCGCGGACTGGCTCAACTACCGGCGCACGCTCGACGGTTGGGGCTACAGTCCGCTCGATCAGATCAACCGCGGCAACGTGCACGAGCTGCAGCTGGTCTGGTCGTGGGCTCTGGCGCCCGGCATCAGCGAGCCGACGCCGTTGGTATACCGCGGCGTCATGTACATCCCCGACGGCGGCGGCAGCGGGATTCTCGCGCTGGATGCCGTTACGGGCGAGCTCCTGTGGCAGTACCGCAAGGAGTTCGAGGAGCCGCCCGACCTCATCCTGTTGGATCCCCTGCGGCGCCGCACGCGCAACATCGCGATCTACGGCGATCGGATCTACTGGATCAGCTACGACGCGCACCTCATCGCGCTGGATGCGCGCACCGGAGCGCTCGTCTGGGACCGCACGCTCGTCGACTTTCGGGACGGCTATCGCATGACGAGCGGTCCCATCGTGGTCAACGGCAGGATTGTCAGCGGCCTGGCGGGCTGCGACCGGTTCCAGGCGGACAAGTGCTTCATCTCGGCGTACGATGCGGAGACCGGCGAGCGGGTCTGGAGCACGCCAACCATCGCGCTGCCGGGACAGCCGGGCGACTGGTCATGGGGCGACGTGCCGGCCCTTGAGCGGGCCGGCGGGGACGCCTGGATTCCGGGCAGCTACGACCCCGAGCTCGGCCTGATCTACTGGGCCACGGCGCAGGCCAAGCCGTTCACGCGGTTTCAGCGGCGTACGAACGGCGACGTGCTGTTCACCAACAGCGTGCTGGCGCTCGATCCCGAGAGCGGGGAGATGGTCTGGCACCGGCAGCTTCTGCCGGGCGAGACGCACGACCAGGACGAGGTGTACGAGAACCTGCTCGTTGACCATGACGGCCGCAAATCGGTGTTCAAGTTCGGCAAGATCGGGATCCTCTGGGAGGTCGACCGCGAGTCGGGCCGGTTCGTGGCCGCTCATGACCCCGGTTACCAGACGCTCATCGACGTCGACGCGGCGGGCCGGGTTACGTATCGGCCGGGAATGATCCCCGAGCCCGGGGTCCGGATCAGTTGGTGTCCCAGCCACGGCGGGTTCAAGAATTGGCAGGCCATGGCGTACCACCCCGAGACCCGGGCCTTTTACATCCCGCTCTTCCTGCACTGCTCGGAGAGCATCTACGAAGCGGGCGGGATCGAAGTCCGCGAGGGCGGGGGCGGCATGGGGCGCTCGAACAGCGGCAACATGCGGCGCCATCCCCTGAGTCCTGACGCGCTGGGCGAGCTCCTGGCGATGGACGTCAACGGCGAGGTCCTGTGGCGCCACCGCATGCGCACGCCGGCGACGACCGCCGCGCTGACGACCGCCGGCGGCCTCGTGGTCGTCGGGGACTGGGACCGGAACGTGCGCGCGCTGGACGTGCGGACCGGAGAGGTGCTGTTCCGGACACGGTTGCCGAACGGAGTTCAGGGTTTCCCCGTTACGTACGCCGTTGGGGGCCGGCAGTACCTCGCCGTTCCCACCGGTCAGCTTGACGCCGGCGGCCGTGCGTCGCGACCGCTGCGGCTCGACCCCGACTTGCGGCGGCCTCCGGTCAACACCAACGGTATCTTCGTGTTCGCGCTGC
>JAGWAI010000056.1:15243-15739 GCA_021296485.1 Acidobacteriota bacterium | reverse complement strand
CGCAGAGCGCGGCATGGAGATCGAAGCCGTGGCCGTCCGCGTGGCCAAGTACCGACCGTCGACGGCACGCCCCGTCAAGTGCGGAGGCTCCGGTCCAGATCTGTCCGAGGACAGTACTCCTGGTCCTCTTGCCTCCGACTCAAGACGAGGGATCCAACGACGGGAACGTGATTCGAACCGATTCCGCAAGTCACGCATTCACAGTGGGTTACGAGTCAACCACGCCGGAAGCCCCAACACGCTGCTGACGTAGGGCGTTGATGATGGCGCGCGGTTGGACGGAAACTGAGCACACAGCCGTGCGGCTTGCCGCGGCGCTCGACTACGAGGACGGTGGCCAGCGTCTGCGTGAGCTTGCCGCCCGACTCGATCGGACGGAAGCGGGCTTGTCCGGCAGCAGGCGTGGCGCCCGCGCGCGGCCCAGTTCGCGGGCGAATGTCGCGTGACCACGAGCCATCTGGACATCGGGTCTGTGAGGGAGTGCCCGTGAGCAGTG
>JAGWAI010000056.1:14230-14973 GCA_021296485.1 Acidobacteriota bacterium | reverse complement strand
ACGCCAGCTTGACGGCGGGCTGCGGCGACGACGACGCCCGCACCGTCTCGATGGCCGCGGCCACGTCCTTGTGGGGCAGGGCCTTCCGGCGCGTCACGATGTCGTTCTGCGCGCCGAAGACCGGCAACACCCGGTCGCACGGGTTGTCGTTGCGCAGGTCGATGTCGATCGCGATGGCCCACTCGAGCACGGACCGGAGGGCGCTGGCCAGCGCACCGCCCTGGCTGCCTCGGCCTTGACGTGCCAGATCGGCGTGCGGATCTCGAGCACGTCGGCCGTGTTGAGGATCTCGAGCACGTCGGCCGTGTTGACGTCGGAGACGGGCCGGCTGCCGATGCGGGGGAAGGCGTAGCGCTCCATGCTCTTCCAACAGTTCTGCGCGTGCCACCGACCGCGCCAGGCGCCGCGCTTCTGCTCGAGCACGCGCTCGGCGGCCTCGGTGAAGGTGGGCACGCCGTCGGCGCGGTGCTTCTCCGACAGGGGGTCGCCGCCGGAACGGGCGACCTTGCGGTTGGCCAGGGCCAGCTCGCGCGCCTCGGCGAGCGGAACGAGCGCGGCGGCGCCGAGTCCGAGTTCGCGGCGGCGGCCGCGGATGACGAGCCGCTGGACCCAGCTTCGCGTTCCGGTGGGCTGGACGAACAAGTACAGGCCGTTGCCGTCCGCGTGCCGCCCTGGCGAGGCGGAACGGACGAAGGCGGCCGAGAGCGCCTTGTCGGGATGGCGTCCTCGGCGCTTGGTTCGGC
>JAGWAI010000056.1:11441-14209 GCA_021296485.1 Acidobacteriota bacterium | reverse complement strand
ATTCCCTCACTATATTCGGGAATGGAGCGGACTTCACGCTACGTACCGGCCGCTTCAGATCGTGGGTGTGAACAATAAATTACTATTAATCAGTGGTTTACGTGTCCATCCGCATCTCCCTGGACGTTGACGGAAACCTGTTGGTCACTCTGGCAGGGCGAAGGCGACGAGCTCGCCCTCGTGGTCGCGCTCGCTGATGGCGACGACGACGTACTGCTTGCCGTCGTGCATGTACGTCATGGGCGCGCCTGACGTGCCCGCCTCGAGCTCGGTCTGCCACAGCACGCGGCCCGTCGCCTTGTCGAAGGCCCGGAACATGCGGCCGCCGGCGTGGGGCGGGAGCACCTGCATCGACCGCGAGCCGTCGCCGAGGAACAGCAGCGTCTTCGTCAGCAGCGGCGCCGCGCGTCCCGGCGCGCCCAGCCACGGCAGCTCCAGGTCCTGCAGCGCGATGTGGTCGCGCGGGCCGGGGCCGTTGGGCCGCATCCAGACGTGCTCGCCGGTATTGAGGTCGATGGCCGTGATGCGCCCCCACGGCGGCTTGACCAGCGGCAGGCCGCGCGGGCCGTCGATGTACACGTTGGGCGAGCCCTGCAGGTAGCGGAAAGGAGACACGTCCGGGTCCGCCTCGCGCAGCCAGATCATCGTCGTGGTGGTTATGGACGGCACGTACAGGCGCCGTTCCAGTTGGAGCCGCCGACCCAGCTGGGCACCTGCAGCGTGCCCAGCGTGCCGCCCGGCGACTCGTCGCGCAGCGACGGCGGCGTGAAGATCGGCCCGGAGCGGTACTGCCGGAATATCTCCAGCGCCTCGGCGCGCAGTTCCGGCGTGAAGTCGATCAGATCGTCCTCCGTGATCCCCTGCAGGTCGAACGGCAGGGGCCATGTGGGGAACGGCTGCGTCGGCGACAGCCGCTCGCCGGGCACGTCGGACTGCGGCACCGGCCGCTCCTCGATCGGCCAGACCGGCTCGCCCGTTACCCGGTCGAAGACGTAGGTGAACGCCTGCTTGCTCACCAGCGCCACGGCCCTGATCGGCCGCCTGTCGACGGTAATGTCAGCCAGGATCGGCGTGGATCCGAAGTCGTAGTCCCAGACGCCGTGGTGCACGGCCTGGAAGTGCCAGATGCGCTCGCCGGTCTCGCAGTCGAGGCACAGCAGGCTCTCGGCGAACAGGTTGTCGCCCGGCCGGTGCCCGCCGTACCAGTTGTGGGTCGCGGTGGCGGTCGGCACGTAGGCGTAGCCCAGCTCCTCGTCGGCGCTGCCGACGGTCCACATGTTGGCGGCGCCCGTATGCTCCCAGGAGCCGTCCTCCCACGTTTCGTGGCCGAACTCGCCGGGGCGCGGAATGGTGTTGAAGGTCCACTTGAGGCGGCCTGTGACGGCGTCGTAGCCGCGGATGTAGCCGGGCGACTGGTCGCGCTTCTCGAACTGGTCGATGACGAAGATGCCGATGATGACCGTGTCGCGGCAGATCAGCGGCACGGCGGTCCAGCGGTATTCCTCCAGGTTCGGCACCCCGGCGGCCAGGTCGACCTTGCCGCCGGCGCCGAACTCCCGCAGCGGATTGCCGGTCTGCGCGTCGAGCGCCACGAGCTGCTGGCCGCTCACGATGAACACCCGTTCGTCGTCGCGCTGGGGGTCGTCCCAGAAGCTCACGCCCCGCGTCGAACCGCCGCGCGGCCGCCCGGCCCCGTCTTCCAGCGCCCGATATACCCAGACCGTCTCGCCCGTGGCCGGGTCGATGGCCGCCGCCTGCCCCAGGTTCGTGCCCATCAGCAGCCGCCCGCCGATCATCAGCGGGGTGGCCTGCAGCGTCGGGTTGAACTGCAGCTCCGGATCGGCGTCGGCCAGCTCGTGGTCGACCGAGCGCCAGCGCCACGCGATACGGACATCCTGCACATTGCCGGGGCCGATCTGGTCGAGCGGCGAATACTTGCTGCCGCCCGCGTCGGCGGCATAGCTGCGCCATTCGTCGCCCGCCCCGCCCTGCTGCGCCGCCGCGGGCAAGGCCCCGCCGAGCAGGACCGGGACGAGGGCGCACGCACCGGCGAGTTGCCGCCAGGATCTCCGCATCTACCTTCCTCCTTCAGTCGTTGGAAGCGCGAACGTGACGAGCATGTTGCTGCCCATCGGCGCCTCCATCTCGGCCGCGTAGCTGGTCAACTGGAAGATGGACGAACCGCCGACCGGTACGGTCAGGAATTGACGCCCGCCCGCCATGTAGGTGATCGGGAAGCCGGTGATCTGGCTGCCCATGATGGTCTGCCAGAGCACCTCGCCGGTCTCGGCGTCGAAGGCGCGGTAGCGGCGGTTGAGGTCGCCGTGGAAGACCACGTTGCCGGCCGTCGCCAGGGTCGACCCGGCGTTCGGCGCGCGCGTGCTGAAGCGCCAGACCTCGCGGCCGGTGGAGATGTCGAGGGCGCGCAGCTCCGTCAGGTCGCCCTCCTCCTCGTAGCCCGGCTCGGGCTGGGTGAAGCGCGGGCCGGTGCCCGAGACCGATCGCTCGTTGACCGTCTGGTTGAGGCAGGAGCGGTTGATCGGAATGTACAGCAGCCCGGTCTGCGGGCTGTACGACCACGACCACCAGCCCTTGACGTTGTGCCCGCAGATGATGAACTGCTGGCCCACCTCCCGCGCCACCAGGTCCATGTTGATGAACACCTGGCCGGTCGCCGGGTCGATGTCGCTGATGACGAACCGCTCGGTGCTTTCGTACGGCAGCGGCGTCGCCCACAGGAACTCGCCGGTCGCGCGGTCGAGGACGAA
>JAGWAI010000056.1:1329-11187 GCA_021296485.1 Acidobacteriota bacterium | reverse complement strand
GCCGCATGATGCGGGGATAGGGGAGGGGCACGGCGATGCCCCAGTAGACGAGCCCGAGCTCGGGGTCGTAGCTGCCGGGCGAGCCCCACGGCGAGACGTGCACGCGCTGCGCGGTCGGCACGTTGCCCCACGTCTGACCGCCGGGGTCGTCCGCGCCGGCCGCGGTGTAGACGCGCCAGAGCTCCTCGCCGTTGTCCGACGCGTGGGCGGAAATGAAGCAGCGCGCCGACAGGCTGGCCGGGCTGCAGGTGCGCCCGGTGAGCACCTTGCCGTCGATGATCATCGCGCCCGAGGAGTGCGTGATGCCGTCGCGGTAGTCGGCCAGCCGCCGCTCCCAGGCCTGCTCGCCGGTGCGCGCGTCCACCGCAACGAGGTGCGCATCGGCGGTCAGGTGGTAGATGTGGTTGCCGTAGAGCGCCAGGTTGCGCGTGCGGTTGCCCAACGCGGCGTACTCGCGCAGGTCGTCCGGCTGCTGCCGCCGGTAGTCCCAGAGCATGTCGCCGGTGGTGGCGTCCAGCGCCTGCAGGTGGTCGCCGTTGTGCGCGATGTACAACACGCCGTCGTAGACCAACGGGCGGATCTGCTGCGGTCCTTCGTCCATCGCCCGCATCCAGGCCAGCTGCAGCCCGTGCACGTTGTCGCGGTTGATCTCGGACAGCGGGCTGTAGGCCTGGAAGTCGTAGGTCCGGTGCGCCATGAGCCAGTCTTCGGGATCGGGGTCCAGCAGCATCTCGTCCGTGATCGGGACGAATGGACGCACCTCCCGGGTTACCGTCTCGCTCTCCTGGGCGCCGAGGAGAGGCGCGAAACAGAGCACCGCGGCGCCGGCGAGCGAGCTTGCGAACGGCAGGAGTCGGTTCGGCATGGCCACCTCCGGCGGTTGCTGGGCATTCTAACGCGCCGCAGGCGCCAAGTTCGTCGGAATCATGCGGCGTACGCGCGACGGCGATGTCTGCACGTGCTTTTTCGCATCGAATCACGTGCGGAACCGTACGGAATCGCACTAAGATAGCTCGATGTATGTCGGTGGGAGTCGGCGCGGCGGAGGTATGCGGCCGGCCGTGGCGCTGCTGGCGGCGCTAGGCGTGGGCGCGCTGTCGGCATGCGGCGCGGCGGGCGACGACATCCCCGGCACCGGAGCGCCGGTGCTGCTGGTCTCTGCGCCGGCCAGCCTGGCGAATGCGCTCGGCGCTGTCGCGGACGCCTTCGAGCGGGAAACGGGAGGCCGCATCCTGCTGAATGCGGCCGGCTCGCACCTGCTGGCCGCGCAGATCCTCGAGGGTGCGCCGGTGGACGTCTTCATCAGCGCCGACGTGCGCCAGATGGACCGCGTCCTGGCCGCCGGCCGGATCGACGCGGCCAGCCGGGTGGACCTGCTGTCGAACCAGCTCGTCGGCATCGTGCCGGCGGACCGCCGCGACAGCATGGCCGCGCCGGACGATCTGGCGCGCGACACGGTCCGGCGCATTGCACTGGGCGATCCGGAAGCGGTTCCGGCCGGCGTCTATGCGCGGCGCTATCTCGAGTCGCTCGGCTTGTGGCAGGAGCTGACCGACAAGGTGGCGCCGGTCGGCAGCGCGCGCGCCGCGTTGCGGGCGGTGGAGTCCGGGGCCGTGGACGCCGGCATCGTCTACCGCACCGACGCGCTGACGTCCAGCGGCGTCACGGTCGCCTTCGAAGTGCCCCGCGCCGACGGACCGGCCATCGTCTACCCGGCGGCGCTCGCCGCCGACACCCCGAATCCGGATTCGGCGCGCCGCTTCCTCGCCTATCTGCGCGGAGATGTCGCGGCACGCCTGTTCGAGGACGCCGGTTTCGTGTTGCTCGCGCCGGCCGCGGGCGGCGATCCGTCATGACCGCGGAGTTGCTGGAGGTAACCAGCTTCACCCTGCTGATGGCGGCGCTGGCCACGCTCGTCATGCTGCCGCCGGGACTGGCGCTCGCCTGGGTTCTCGCGCGCCGGCAGTTCAGGGGACGTTCGGTTCTGGAGACGCTGGTGTCCTTGCCCATCGTCATCCCGCCGGTGGCCACCGGCTTGATTCTGCTCCAACTGTTCGGCCGGCGCGGTCCGATCGGCCGGATCCTGGAGCCGCTCGGCGTCGAGGTGGTGTTCACATGGAAGGCGGTAGTCATCGCGATGGCGGTGATGGGGCTGCCGCTGTTCGTGCGCGCCGCGCGTGCGGCGTTCGAGCAGGTCGATCAACGCTACGAGTCGATCGCCGCCACGCTCGGCGCGCGCCCGTGGCGCGTGTTCTGGACCGTCAGCGTGCCCCTCGCCTGGCGCGGCGTGGTGGCCGGCCTCGTGCTCGGCTACTCGCGCGCCGTCGGGGAATTCGGTGCCACCATCATGCTGGCGGGCTCGTTGCCGGGAACGCGCACGCTGTCGATAGCCATCTACCGCGACGCGGAGCTGGGCAACGACGCCGCGGTGATGGCGCTGATCGCCTGCTCGGTCGCGATCGGCTTCGTAGCCGTATACGGCGCCAACCGCGCGGGGATGACGCCGTGAGCGCCATCGTCATCGAGGCCACGGTGCAGCTCGGCGCCGGCGCCAAGGCGTTCCGGCTGGAGTTGCCGCGCGTCGGCACGGTGCGCACACTTGCGCTGTACGGGCCGTCCGGCGCCGGCAAGACCACCACCCTGGAACTTGTCGCGGGCCTGCTCCGACCGGATACCGGCACGATCGTCATCGGAGAGCGTGTGCTCTTCGATCATGAGAGCGGCGTCAATCTTGCGCCTCACGCGCGTCGCATCGGCTACGTGCCGCAGGATCTTGCCCTGTTTCCGCACCTCAACGTCCGGCGCAACGTGTTGTACGGCGCACGTCCGGCCGGTGCGAATCCCTCGCCGGCCGATGACCTGGAGCGGGCGTCCAGGCTGCTGGAAATCGACGCGCTGCTCGACCGTGAGGTGGGGGACCTGTCCGGCGGGGAGCGCCAGCGCGTCGCCCTCGCCCGCGCCTTGATGACCGCGCCGGACCTGCTGCTCCTCGACGAACCGCTTGCGTCGCTCGACCGTGGCACGCGGAGCCGCATCATGCCCTACCTGCAGGCCGTCCGCGAGGAGATCGGCACGCCGCTCGTCTACGTGTCGCACGCCGCGGACGAAGTGCGCCGCATGGCGGAGTGGGTATTCGTCCTCTCGCACGGACGCGTCGTCGCCGCCGGCCCGCCCAATGACGTGTTGTAGGCGCCCGCCCGTGGCGTGCGGCGTTCAGGCGTGGGCGGTAAGGGGCGACACCGGCGGCTGCAGGTGCTCGAGGCGAGTCAGGATCATGTCGTTCATCACCGGGGTGCGGTTGAAGTAGCCGTCGCCGAGCGCGTCGGCAATGGCGCACAGCACGGCGCCGGCCCCCGCGCCGTGCGAGGGCTCGCCGATGCCGCGGGCGCCGACCGGGGTGAACGGGTCCGGACGGTTCACGGCGACCCACGGCAGATCATGCTCGTGCGGTACGTCGAGCAGGGTGGGCGGACGGTTCGAGTAGAACCGCTTGGACACCTGGAGTCCCCAGCGCCGGTCGTACACCCATTTGCGGCCGAGCGCTTCGCTGAATCCCTGGATGCCGCCGCCGTGCAGCTGCGCGGCGAGCGTGCGCGGATTCACCACGGTGCCGCAGTCGGTTGCCACGCGGTAGTCCTTGAGCACGATGGCGCCGGTCTCGACGTCCACCTCCACTTCGGCGAAGCCGATGCAGTAGGACTGCACACGGCCGCCGGTGGGGTAGTTGTCGCGTGCGACGCCCATCAACCCGAGGCCGGCCAGCGCCGTCGCCGAGGCAGTGGTCATCGCGTTGATGTCTTCCGGCAACACATGCCCGTCGTAGCGGCCGCCGAGCTCGACGGCTCGCCGCCCGGCCTGCGCGAAGCTCAGGCCTTGCGCGCGGTTGCCGCGGCGGAACACCCGGGCGTCCGACACCTCGTAGTCATCCGGCGCTCCCCCGCGGTCGCGGGCCGCAATCTCTTGTAGTTTGCGCCGGGCGTCCTCACCGGCGGCATGGTTGGCCCGCGTATGGGCATAGGTGGTCATCGTGCCGGCCTGCAGGGAGCTCCACGGCAGGTGCCGCGCGGTGTTGCCCCAGATTACGTCGGCCAGCTCCCAGTCCGTCTGCAGCACCTCCATCGCGGCGCGGGCGGTGTCGAACACCGACGCCGTGCCCAGATTGCCGACGCCTTGCTGGATGTACACCCTGCCGTCCGGGCGGATGGTCAGCAGCCCGTCCATGCCGGACGCGCCGGCGGCAAAGGCGCTGAGCGCCACCCCGATGCCGGTCACCCGCGTGCCGTCGCGCCGGCCGCTCTTCGCGCGCATGGCCGGCCAGTCGAACGCCCTGGCGCCCGCGTCCGCCGCCTCGCGGACGAATGCGCTCGTCACGTTCGGGCGCGCGCCCTCCCGCGGCCGGCCGAACTGCGCCTGGCCGGCCGGCGCATTGACGCGGATCATGTCGAGCTGGTCGATATTCAGCCGTTTGGCTGCCTTGTGCATCAGCGGGGCCAACATGGAGACGGCCTGCAGGCCGCCCGGCGCCCGCTGTGGCGCGCGCGGCGGCGTGTTGGTGTAGATGGAAAGCCCGCGCACCCGCTGATGGAGCGGCTGATACATCAGCGAGGCATAGTCGCCGGCCTGCATGTAGTCGCCTGCCCGGCCGTACGGCCCTCCATCCTGCACCATGTACAGGTCGATTGCCGTGACCCGCCCGTCGCGGCGAAAACCGATCTTGATGCGGCCCTGGATGCCGGGCCGCGCGCGGCCGATGAAGTGTTCCTCCTGGCGGGTGATGCGCATCATCACCGGCTTGCCCGCCTTGCGGGACAGCAGGGCCGGAATGGCCATCTGCACCGACCCGAGCCCCTTGCTGCCGAAGCCGCCGCCGCAGTACTCGGCAATCAGCACGACGTCCTCGGGCGCGACGCCGATGTACCGCGCGGCCGGGCCGAGCGTGCGCGCGGTGCTCTGGGTGGAGGCGTGCAGATAGCACTTGCCGCGTTGCCAGTACGCCATCGCGCTGCGCGACTCCAGCGGCTGGTGCGACATGGACTGGTGGATCACCGTCTCGTCCAGGATCAGGTCCGCGTCCGCAAAGCCGGCCTCGACGTCGCCCACTTCCCACTCGTTCGTGGCGGGGCCGCTCGCCGGGAGCTCGCCGCCGTCGATGGCCGCCCAGTCGGCGCCGTCCCACTTGATGGTGGCCAGCGTCGTGCCGCTCATGGTGTTGCCGTCGAGGCGCGCATTCGGCCCGCCGGGGCGCAGGCTGTCGAGCGGATCGAGCACGAACGGCAGCGGCTCGAGATCCAGGACGATGCGTTCTACCGCATCGGCCGCGGTCGTCTCGTCCACCGCTGCCACCGCGAGGATGGGCTCGCCCTCGTACAGCGGCTCGTTGGTCAGCGCCCGTTCGTTGGGCGCGTCCACCGGCGGCAGATCGTCTGCCGTCAGGATTGCGGCCACCCCGGGCAGCGCCTCCGCCGCGCTCGTGTCGATGCGCCGCACGCGGCCGTGCGGCATCGGGCTCACGAGGAGCTTCGCAAACAGCATCCCCTCGGCGCGGAAGTCTTCCGCGTAGCGCGCCTGTCCGGTCACCTTGGCCACCAGATCCGCGGTCGAGTACGGCTTGCCGATCAACCTGGAGTCAGCCACGCGCATGCCCCCTGTGCAGTTGGATAGTGAGCCCAGCCTACCGCCCGCCCGGCGCGTTTGCAACACCGGCAGCGCTACAGGATTTCTTCAGGAAAGCGTCAGGAAGGCTTCAGCGACGAAGTGGCGGGCCGTGCCGCATGCTTTGTGGTTGGACCGGCGTGTTGCCGCAGACCTGATCGACGGGAGGGCGGAAATTGTTTGTTGCATTGCGGAATATCGCACGGAACGTACGCCGCGGAGACGGTATGCACGCGGCGCTGCTGGCCGGCGTGGTGTTGCTGGCGGCGCCGGCGGCCCAGGCCCAGCCGGCCGGCGCGGTGGAAGGAACGGTCGCCGACGAGGGCGGCGGCGCGCCGCTGGCGGCGGCGGTCGTCAGGATCGAGGAGCTCGGGCGCTCGGCCACGACAGGATCGGACGGCCGGTTCAGTTTCGACGATGTCCCCGCCGGCGACTACCGCCTGACCGTGACGCGGCAGGGCTTCGCGCCGCTCACCTCGCGCATCACCGTGACGGCGGGCGCGCCGATCCGTCTCGACCTCCGCCTGCCGGTGGCGGAATTCGAGGAACGCGTGGAGGTCACCGGCATACGCGGCGAGCTGGCGCTTGCCGAGGAATCGGAGACCGGCAGCCTCCTGGGCCTGCCCGCCATCGACATTCCGGCCTCGATTGACGTGATCGACAGTGCAGTCATGCAGGCGCGCGGCTATCAGCGCATCAGCGACGCGGTCGAGACGATGCCCGGCGTCATCGCCGGCCACAACCCGGCCGCGCCGTCGAGCTTCTCGGTGCGCGGCTTCACGCGCTCGCAGGTCACCGTCCTGCGCGACGGTATCTGGCTCGGCCCGGCCAACATGGTCATGCGGCCGCAGAACACCTTCAACCTCGACCGCGTGGAGCTGCTGCGCGGGCCGTCGTCGGTGCTCAACGGCCAGGGCGCCGTGGCCGGCACCATCAACGCCGTGACGAAACAGGCCGCGCCGACGGATGCCGCGCAGTGGAACGGGCTGCTGTCCTACGGGCGCTACAACACCTACCAGACGGCAATCGGCGTGAACGGACCGATCAGCGAGTCGCTCTGGTACCGCTTCGACGTCAGCCGCTACGGTTCCGACGGTTACGTCGACCGCATGAGCCCGAGCTCGTCGAACGTCACCGGCAGCCTCCTGTGGCGGCCCAGCCAACGCGCCGAGCTGCGCTTCAGCATCGACTACCTGGACGACGACGCCGGTTCGTATTTCGGTACGCCGCTGCTGCCGGTCGCTGCTGTCGGCGACCCGCTCGACGTCATCACGACCACGACCGGCGAGGGTCTCGACGCGCGGACGCGCTTCCTCAACTACAACGTGGAAGACGCCGTGAACGACTCGCAACAGCTCCTGCTGCGCACGGACGCGGAGGTGCAGTTGAGCGACCACGTCACGCTGCGCAACACGCTCTACGGCTTCAACGCCACGCGGAACTGGCAGAACGCGGAGGGCTTTCCGTACTGCACGGCGGTCGTCGACGTCTGCACGAGCGTCGGCGAGATCCAGCGCTACTACGGATACTTCTTCGTCGACCACGACCAGCAGCTGTTCGGCGACCGGGTGCACCTCGACATACGGACGCCGGTCGGCGCGTTGGAAAACCGCGCCACCGTCGGCTTCGAGGCCTCCACGCTCGACTTCGAACGGGGACGCGGGTTCCGGCGGCGCGTGCCGCTCGCGCCGGGCGACGCGGTCGATGTCTTCAACCCGGTGCCCGGCACGTACGGACCCCGCGAGCTGCGCGGAATCAGCCCGACGTACATCAATTCCTGGGCGTTCTTCGCCGAGGACTCCCTGCCGGTTTCCGACCGCGTCCGGTTGACCGGCGCCCTGCGCTACGAGGCGATGGACCTGGAACGGGCGAACCTGGACGCGGGCGGCGCCGTGGAGCCGAGCGGCTTCGAGCGCGAGTTCCGCTGGTGGAGCTGGCGCGCCGGCGCCGTCGTGAATCTGCGGCCCGACCTGGTGGCGTACGGGCAGTTCAGCAACGCCAAGGATCCGGTCAACGCCAACCTCTTCCTGGTCAACGCCAACCAGGACTTCGACCTGACCGACGCGCAGCAGTGGGAGGTCGGGCTCAAGGCGGACCTCGACGGCGGCCGCACGCAGCTGACCGCCGCCTGGTTCGACATCACGCGCGACGACATACTGGAACGCTTCGCCCTCGACAGCGCCACGACGATCGGCGGCATCGAGTCGCGCGGACTGGAGCTGTCGGTGTCTTCCCGTCCGAACGACGACGCGCGGGTCGGCGCGAGCGTGGCGTGGACCGATGCCGAATTCGTGCCGTCCGCCAACTTCGTCCGCTTCGCCGGCAATACACCGCCCAACGTGCCGACGGCCGTAGGCAACCTCTGGGGCAGCTACCGGAACGTCGCTGGCTCGCCGGTGGAGCTGGGCGGTGCGGTGCGCCTCGTCGGCGGCCGGCAGGCCAACAACGCCAACACGATCACCATGAACAGCTACGCGCTGGCGGACGCGTACGTCGCGCTCGATCTCGACCGGGTGCGGGTGACGTTCGGCGTCGACAACCTGACGGATACGGCGTACGCTTCCTGGACCGACATCTTCTATATGGGGCAGACCGATCCGTCATTCATCTACGCCAACCAGATTATGCTGGGGGCCCCGAGGACCTATTCGGTGATGCTTCACCTGCAATTCTGAGGCGCATGTTCCAACGCTGGCTGATCTGGACGCACCGCTACGTCGGCATTCCGGTCAGCGCCCTGTTCGTGCTCTGGTTCGCCTCCGGCATCGTGATGATGTACACGGGGGACATGCCGCTGCTGACGCCGGAGGAGCGGCTCGACCATCTGGCGCCGCTCGACCTGTCACAGGTGCGGCTGACGCCTGCCGAGGCGGCTGCGGGCGCCGGTTTCCGGACCGCGCCCAACCGCGCAGTGCTGCTGACGGTCACGGGCCGGCCGGCCTACCGCTTCGATGCCGCCACGATCTTTGCCGATACGGGCTCACGTCTCATGCCCGTCGGGAGGAACGCGGCACGGATGGTGGCGGCCCAATTCAGCGGCGTGCCCGGCGACGCCATCGCGTTCGCGGGACTCGTCGAGCGGCCCGACCAGTGGACGCTGCAGACGCGCGAGGGGTTGCCGGCGCACAAGTTCCGCGTCGGCGACGACGCGGGCACCGAGCTGTACGTTTCCCGCCGCACGGCCGAAGTGGTGCTGGCGACGACGCGCCGGGAGCGCCTGCTGGCATGGCTAGGCGCGATTCCGCACTGGTTCTACCTGCCGCAGTTGCGCATCGACCGGCCGTTGTGGGAGGCCGTCATCGTCTGGACGTCGGCAGTGGGCTGCCTGATCGCGGTCACCGGCCTGCTGCTCGGCGTGACCCGTTTCCGGTGGCGGCGGCCGCCGGACGGCAAGCCGCGCATCCCTTACACGGGCGTGATGCGCTGGCACTACCTCACCGGCGCCGTCTTCGGGATAGCCACGTTGACGTGGGTCTTCAGCGGCCTGCTGTCGGTGCAGCCGTTCGCCTGGATGACGGTCCGCGGGTTGGAGATGCCGCCGCACGCGTTGAGCGGCGGGCCGCTCGTGCTGGCCGACTTTCCGGCGATCGACCGTCCGGCCTGGGAGCGGGCCACCGGCGGACGGGTGGTCAGGGAGGTCGGGCTGCGCCGAATTGACGGCGCACCCTATTACGACGTGCGCGCTTCGGGCAGCCCGGCAGGCGGGTCCGGTCACGAACGGCTGTTGCTGTCGGCGGAGACGCTGGAACCGCGCCGGCCGGCCCGCGCCGCGGTCCTCGCCGAGCGGATGGGTGCGGCGCTGCCCGCCGTTGCGGTGGCCGACGTGGCGCGGCTGCAGGAATACGACGCCTACTACTACGGGCGCGGCTCCAGCGGTCCGCCGCTGCCGGTAGTGCGTCGCCGATCCGCTGGAGACCTGGGTATATGTCGACCCGGCCACGGACGACGTGGTCGGTTCGGTTCACCGCTACAGCCGCCTGGAGCGCTGGCTGTTCGACGGTCTGCACAGCCTCGACTTCGGCTTCTGGTACGACCGCCGACCACTGTGGGACATCGGCCTGATTGCCCTCAGCCTCGGCGGCCTGGCGTCGAGCGGCATCGGTCTCTGGGTCGGCGCCGGGCGGATCCGCCGGGCCGTCAACCGCCGTCGGCGGGCGGCGGCGTACAATTGAATGATCCGCCATGAGGCCACGTTTCCATTCCGTC
>JAGWAI010000056.1:0-943 GCA_021296485.1 Acidobacteriota bacterium | reverse complement strand
GGCCAGACGGTCTATCTCAAGCTGCGGGACGGCGGCCGCACGATCGAGGACTGGCTGTTCTGCGCCGATCCGCTAACCGACGTGTGCGGCGGAATGAAGATGGCGAACGGCACCAATGCGATGCGGGATCCGCCGTTTCCCGGCACGCGCGCCAGGTCGGCGGCGCTCGTGCGCGGCCTCTACCACGAAGCGCAGGCTTACGTAGAGCGTCGGGCCGCCCGGTCTGACGCCGACCCGCCGGCCGCGCGCGACCTGCGCATGGAGGCGCTGGCCGAGGTGCTCGACGGCGAGCGCATCGTGCAGCACCACACGCACCGCCACAACGACATCGCCACCGTGCTGCGCCTGCGCGACGAGTTCGGGTTCCGGCTGGTCATCCAGCACGGCACCGAGTCGTGGAAGCTTGCGGAGGAGATCGCCGCCGCCGGGGTGCCGGTGTCAATCACCTTCATCGACGCGCCGGGCGGCAAGGAGGAGACGCTCGACTGGTCGCTGGAGATCGGCGCGATTCTCGAGCGCGCGGGCGTCGACGTCGCCTTCAACACGGACGATTACATCACCGACTCGCGGCTGCTGCTGCGCGCCGCGGCGCTGGCGGTGCGCAACGGCATGTCGCGCACCGCGGCGCTGGAGGCGCTGACGCTGGTTCCAGCGCGGATGCTGGGCCTGGAGGACCGCGTCGGCTCCCTCGAAGCGGGCAAGGACGCCGACTTCGTGGTGCTCTCCGGCGATCCGTTCAGCGTCTATACGACCGTCGAGCAGACCTGGGTCGAGGGGCGGTTGATATACGACCGGTCGAACCCGGAGCACCGCCGGTACGCGGTGGGCGGACACAATGTCTACCGCACCTCGGCCGAGGAAGAGCAGGCCCTCCGGCGGCTGCTGGAGGAGGAAGGACGGTGAAGGGGCGCCGGGCGCCGGGTTCGAAGGCAGGGGCGGCGCC
>JAGWAI010000055.1 GCA_021296485.1 Acidobacteriota bacterium | reverse complement strand
ATGCCCGGCTCGATGGTGAATCCGGTGCCGGGCAGCAGCCGGCGGTCGTCGTGCGTCTCGTAGTCGTCCATGTGCACGCCGTTGCCGTGCACCGCCTCGCCGAGGCTGTGGCCGGTGCGATGGACGAACTGGTCGCCGAATCCGGCGCCTTCGATTACCGAGCGGGCGGCGCGGTCGACCTCCCAGCCGCGCAACTCGCGGCCGTCGGCTGCCGCGTCGGACACCAGCGCGACAGCTGCGTCGCGGGCGTCGCGCGCCACGCCGAACACGGACGCGTAGCGCTCCGGCACGGGCGAGCCGGTGTAGCCGACCCACGTGATGTCGGCGAACACCGCGCCGGCCGCATCCTGCTTGCCCCACAGGTCCAGCAGCACCACCTCGTCGCGGCTTATCGCGCGCGAGTCGCCGGCGCTCGGCAGGTAGTGCGGATTGCCGCTGTTCTCCTGGGAGGCCACGACCGGGGGCGAGTCGCTGATCAGCCCTTCCTCATCGAACCAGGCGCACATCGCCTGCTGGACCTCGAATTCACTGACCGGCGACCGCGTTTCCATCCGTTCGGCGATCAGCGCGAACGCGCGGTCCTTGATGCGGTAGAGGGCGGCGGATGCCGCGCGGTGCGTGGCGGTTGCCGGCTCGTCCCAGACCGCCTCGAAACGCTGCACGAGATCGCCCGAGGACACCACGGCGGCGCCGAGGCGGCGGACCGCGTCCACGGTGCCCGCGTCGACGCGCGACACGTACGGGATGGCGCCGCCGGGCGAGTACTCCATCGCCAGCCGCGCGTGGCCGTGAACCATCGCTGCCAGACCGGCTTCCAGTTGCTCACGGCCGGCGTATGCGCGCCGGTCGCCCGGGAGGTGGTCCAGCACATTCGGCTCGATGCGGTGGACCAGCGCCTGGGGGGCGCCCGCGGCTGGAATCAGGTAGTACCAGCGGCGGGTCGTCAGTCCACCGCCGCCGTCGAGGCCGGCCACCGTCCGGGCGATCGGATTCGAGCCGTGGAAGTCGTACAGCAGCCAGCCGTCCAGCCCTTCCTCGCGCAACGCCTCCTGAACCGCGCCGACGTCGATGACCATGATCCGCAGTATAGCCCGCAATGTTCGGCGGCCCCCGGAGTGGAAACCGCCCTCATGAAGTTGGACGCCGGGGAGTGTGGAATGGTTTGGGCGGCGCCTCACGTGGTGCGCGGAAACGGAGCAATTCGCGGCCGGCCGGGGCGAGGCCGCCGTCCCGGCCGAACCGGGCGGCGGAACAGAACAGGGAAGGCAGTCGAGCTAAGGCTGATCGCCGTCGCCCTCTTCCTCTTCCGGATCTTCGATTTCGTCGAACAGCGTTGCCTTGATATCGCCGTTCTGGTGGCTGAACTCGTAGTTGCTGCGATCCATGGCCGGGTCGCGCGGCACGCGCAGCTCTATGTCGACCACCTGATCTCTCAGCACCGGTTCGCGGAAGCGGACCGAGTCGCCCGTCACGGTATTGCCGTCCGAGTCGAACCAGAACTCGTCGACCTGCAGGCCGGCGATGGCGTTCTCCGCGAGGTTCTTCACCCGGAACCGGGTGACGATGAAGTTGCCGTCGCGGCGCGCGGTCGGCTGCTCGTAGCCGATCTCCGCCAGCCCGCGAACGGTAGGCACGAGTCGTACGTCATCCCCGAGCTGGGAGGAGAGCCGGTTGGCGGCAGCGACGGCCGCCGCGCTAGGCGGAGCCGGCCCCGCGTCGACCTCCATCGCTTCTTCCTCGGCCGGAGCGGAGCCGCCGCAGGCGACGGCAGTCAGGACGCATGCCAGGAAACCGAACAGCAAAACACGGCCGGAACGTGTCATTGAAGATCCTCCAAATTGGAACCGCACGAACGGGAATTATAGGTCCTGATGGCCTGGAATCTCAACGCGGGTCGGGCAGTTAGAGCTCGCCGTTCCATTCCTCCGGTTCCGGGCTCACCGACCGGAAGATGTCGAGATGCCACTTGCCGCCGCCCCAGGGCTCGATTACCTCCGCGGCGACGACGTCCACCACCAGCTCGGCGAACGAGCGTCCCTCGGGGTCTCCCTCGAGATGATACGCGGGCTCATCCCACGCGAACGTAGGGTACAGGATCAGGCTGAGAAACAGATCGTAGCCGTCGTCGAGCACGATCAGCTGGCCGCAGGGCCGCTTCTGTGTGGCGTGGTAGACGAGGTATTTTTCCGAGCTGTGCGCGCGGATGTAGCGTTTCACCGCGAACTCGCGCGCGACGATCTCTTCGACCGCGATCTTTTTGTCCCAGCAATCGCTGCAGTATTTCTCCTCGCCGCGCGGTTCCGAGACTTCCTTGGCGCCGCAGAGCGCGCAACGCACCTGCGCCACCGACCGGGGTGACATGCCGGCGATGCTACCATGAACCGGTGCCCGGCCGGCCAGCGCATCTCGGACTTCGTCACGTTGCATTGCATGTTCGGGCGTTCGAGGCGACGCGGCGCTTCTACGTGGACCTGCTCGGGTTTCGCGTGGAGTGGGAGCCGGACGCCGACAACCTTTACCTGACGTCGGGCGCGGACAACCTCGCGCTGCACCGGGCAACGGCCGCCGCAGGGGCGCGCGAGACGGCGCTCGACCATTTGGGGATTCTTGTACGCGCGGCGGAGGACGTCGATGCCTGGGCCGCGTTTCTGCGCGCGCAGGGCGTAGCGCTGCACGGCGAGCCGCGCACCCACCGCGACGGCGCGCGCTCCTTCTATCTCGACGATCCGGACGGAAACCGCGTCCAGATCATCCACCACCCCCCAATCAGCGCACGCTGATCCGGCCTATCTCTCGCTCCACTTCAGCTTTTCGCGGAGCACCGCAAAGTAGTTGCGCGACTCGGCGCGGACGACGCACAGCGGTCGCGCGGCGCGCTCGACGGTGACGCTGTCGCCGGCCTCGAGCTCCATGCCGAACTGGCCGTCGAAGCTGGCGCTGGCCGCCTGGTGCGATCCGCCCAGCGCCGGCGTGACGCCGACCGCGGGCGTCGCCGGGATCACGATCGGCCGGTTGGTCAGCGTGTGCGGGGCGAGCGGGGTGACCAGCACCGCATCCACGCGCGGGTGCACGATGGGGCCGCCGGCGGCCAGGTTGTACGCCGTGGAGCCGGTCGGGCTGGCGATGATGAGTCCGTCCGCGCGGGAACGCATGACGAACTGGCCGCCGCAGGTGACCGAGAAATCGATGATGTTCGACAAGGCGGCCTTCGTGAGCACTACGTCGTTGAGCACGATCCGTTCGACGATCGCGCGTCCGCCGCGCAGCACCTGCGCCTTGAGCATGCGGCGCTGGTCGATGCGGGCCTTGCCGGCCAGCACCGACTCGAGCGCCGTATACAGCTCCGGCAGCGTGATCTCCGTCAGGAAGCCGAGGCTACCGAAATTCACCGCGAGGATTGGCGTATCGGCGTCCGCCTTCGCGACGCGGCCGGCGATGCCGAGCAGCGTTCCATCGCCGCCCAGCACCACAATGAGGTCGGCCGCGGCCGGCAGCTCATCGCGCACGCAGGTCCGCGCGCCGCGCCGCTGCGCGAGCCGCGCGGTGTCGCTCTCGAGGACCACCGCCACGCCGCGCGCGGCGAGCCAGTCCGTGGCTTCCGCAACCACGGAAGCGGCTTCCTGCAGGCGGGTCTTGGCGACGATGCCGACGGTGCCGGGCGGCTTCATGCAGGGCACGGTCATGCCTGGCTGTGGCGCAGGTGCACGAAGAATTCCCGATTGCCCTCGGCGCCGGCGATGGGCGACGGCGCCTCGGCAACGGGCTTCAATCCTATCCGATCGGCCGCCGACCGCACCTCTTCCACGACGCGCCTGTGCACCGCGGGGTCGCTGACCACGCCGCGCCTGCCTACTTCCGCGCGCCCGGCCTCGAATTGCGGCTTGACAAGTGCGACGACGTCGCTGGCGGGCCCGAGCAGCGGCGGCAGCGGCGGCAGCACCAGCCTCAGGGAGATGAAAGAGACATCGACCGTGACGAGATCCACCGGATGGAACTCCGGCGGCAGTGCCGCATGGTCGAGTCCCCGGGCGTTCACGCCCTCGATGACCGTCACGCGCGGATCCTCCCGGAGTTTCCACGCGATCTGGCCGCGTCCGACGTCGAGCGCCGCGACCCGCGCCGCGCCGCGCCGCAGCAGCACGTCGGTGAAGCCGCCCGTCGACGCGCCGACGTCCAGGGCCGTGCGGCCGGCCACCTCGACGCCGAGCGCGTCTAGCGCGTGCGCCAGCTTCACCCCGCCGCGGCTGACGTAGGGATGGTCCGGCGCCGCCGGCGTCATCCGGCACCCCCGCGCCCGCCTTCGAAACGACGGCGCCGTCCACCCGCACCTGACCGGCCAGCACGAGCGCCCGCGCCCGCGCGCGCGTTGGCGCGAGTCCGCGATCCACAACGAGCGCATCCAGCCTTACTCGTCGGGGCATCATTCAAGATGGGGCTGCGCCCCAAACCCCCGGCAAGCCCTAGCGGGGACCCCTTTGCCCCGCGCCGCGCTTGCCGAGCCGCGCCGTGCGCGGCTTGGGGGACGGGCGCATCCATGTTGCCGTCCCCCTCCATATTCCACCTGCCGGGGATGTACAGTCCACCGTCCAAGAACCATGGATGGGACGGTGCCCCAAACCCCCGCCGGCCACTCGCGGGGACCCCATTGCCCCACTCCTTGGCCGGCGGGCCGCACGGTGCGCGGCTTGGGGACGGGCGCCTCCATGTTGCCGTCCCCCTCCGTACGCCACCGGCCAAGGTCTAGCCCGCATTTCTCACCAGCCTTCTGCTGCGGCCGCCGATCCGCTCGCCGTGGCGGGCCGTGTAGTTACGACTACGCCTGCAGCGTCGTTCAGTCCGTGCGACCCACCACACCGGCGCCTCGACGCCCTCGCGACGAACCTTGGTGAGAAATGCGGGCTAGTTGGTTCTGGCGAGCACCCAGTCGGCGATTGCCGCGAGGCGCCCGCCCTTCAGCCCGCCCGCCCGCAGCGCGCGCCGGGCGTCGCCGATGGCGCCCGCCGCCAGCACGCGCGATTGCTCGAGCCCGACGAGGGACGGATAGGTGACCTTGCCGGCGGCCTCGTCCTTGCCGGCCGTCTTGCCGAGCGCCGCCGTGTCGCCCTCCACGTCCAGGATGTCGTCGACAATCTGAAAGCCGAGCCCGAGATGCGCCGCGTAGGCGTCGACCGCCGCAATCGTTGCCTTGTCCGCGCCGGCCATGATCGCGCCGGCACCCGCCGCCGCGCGGATCAGCGCGCCCGTCTTCCGCTCGTGCATGGCGCGTAGCGCGGCGCGGGCCGCCGCGGGCTGCCGCCGCGCCGCCGCCGCGTCAACCGGCTGGATGTCGAGCACCTGGCCGCCGACCATCCCGCCGGCGCCGGCGCCCGCCGCCACCCGCTCCACCGTTCGCAGCTTGCGGTCCACCACTGCCGGGTCGTCGGTGACCGGCCAGCGCGCCAGGACGCGGAATGCCTCCGTCAGCAGTCCGTCGCCGGCCAGGATGGCCATGGCCTCCCCGTACGCCACATGCACCGTCGGCCGCCCGCGCCGCAACGAATCGTCGTCCATCGCCGGCAGATCGTCGTGAACGAGCGAGTAGGTGTGGATCATCTCGATAGCGCAGGCGGCCGGCATTGCCAGCGCCGCGCCGCGGTCCGGGTCGATGGCGTCAGCCGTCGCCAGCGTCAATACGGGACGCAGCCGCTTGCCGCCGGCGAGCAGGCTGTAGCGCATCGCCTCGGCGAGCGGTTCCGGGCAGTCGGGCGTCACCGGCAGGTACCGGTCGAGCGCGTCCTCGACTTCGGCGCGCCGCGCCTGCAGATAGGCGGCCAACGGCTGCTCGCCGGCCGCCTCCGGCGCGGCCGGGCGTATCACTGCGGCCCCTCGTCCGGCGGACCGTCCGGTACGTCCCGAACATCCAGCGATGCCGGGGCGGGGCCGACCTCGCCGCGCTCGCTGAGCACCTCGATCCGCCGCTCGGCGTCTTCGAGCCGCGTGTGGCAGTAGCGCGACAACTCGACACCACGCTCGAACAGCGCCAGCGATTTCTCCAGCGTGAGGCTGCCGTTCTCCAGGTTCTTGACGATCGACTCCAGCTCCGCCAGCGCCGATTCGAAATCCTTGATCGTCGTTTCCATCATTCGACCCTCGTAACCGTGCAATCGAGCGCCCCGCTGTGCAGGGTGACGTGTACCTCCTCACCTGCCGTGACCTTCGCCGCGTCGCGAATGATCGCCGACCGCTCGGCATTCCAGCAGACGGCGTAGCCGCGCGCCAGCACGCCGAGGGGGCTCAAGGTCTCGAGGCGTCCGGCCGCGACGCGCAGGCGGGCCTCACGGGCCTGCTGGACGTCGCGGAGCGCGACCGCCATGCCTTCGCGCGCCGCCCGCAGGCGCGCCCGGATACCGTCGATGCGGCGGCCGAGGTCGAGCGCCTCGAGCCGCAGGCGCAACTCGTGAAGGCGCCGTTCCCGCCGCGACGCGCCGACGCGCGCTGCACGCGAGAGCCGGTGCGTCAGCTCACCGACCTGCCGCCCGCGCACCGCCACACGCGTCGGCCACCCGGCCAGGCCCGGCCGGGTCTGCAGCGCGTGAACGGTCGCGCGCCGCCGCTGCAGCCCGTCGCGGGCCGCTGCCCGCAGGCGCTGCTCGAGATTCCGGATCCGCGTGGCGATCTCATCCTTGCCGGCCACGACCAGCTCGGCCGCCGCCGAAGGGGTGGGCGCGCGCAGGTCGGCGACGAAATCGCTGATGGTGAAGTCCGTTTCGTGACCCACCGCCGAGATGACCGGCGCCGTCGCGCCGGCAATGGCGCGCGCCACCGGCTCCTCGTTGAACGCCCAGAGGTCTTCGATCGAGCCGCCGCCGCGGCCCACGATGACCACGTCGACGCCCGGCACCGCGCAAACCAGGCGCAGCGCCCGGACAATCTCCTCCGCCGCCCGCTCGCCCTGAACGCGGGTCGGACTGATGACCACGTGCACGTTGGGATGGCGCCGGCTGAGCACGTTGATGATGTCTCGCAGCGCGGCGCCGTCGAGCGACGTCACCACGCCGATCTTGCGCGGCAGGGGCGGCAGCGGCCGCTTGCGCCCCGCGTCGAACAGCCCTTCCTGATCCAGCCGCCGCCGTAGCTGCTCGAAGGCGAGCTGCAGGGCGCCGACGCCCTGCGGCTCGAGATGCTCGCACACGATCTGGTACTCGCCCTTCGGCTCGTACACGCTGAGCCGGCCGCGGGCGATGACATGCTGGCCGTCCTCGGGGCGGAACCGCTGGTAGCGCAGCGCGGAGCGAAACATGACGGCGCGCAACTGCGCGCCCTCGTCCTTGAGCGTGAAGTACAGGTGACCCGTCTTCCAGACGCGCGCGTTCGAGATCTCGCCCTCGATCCAGACTTCGGCGTACTTCGATTCGAGCAGTACGCGGACGCTTGCGGTCAGCTCCGACACCGACAGCACGCGCCGGACCGGCTGCGCCGGCGCCGCGGGTTCCGGATCGCCGAACGGCAGCGCGGGACGCTCCGTCACGTTGCCACCCGCTGTCGGGCGTACGTATCGACGTCCTGCTCCGACACGCTGACGCGCTCGATTTGCCGGGCGGCGCCGGTTGAAGCGTCCGCGGTGATGATCACGGCGTTGAGGCGCGGATTCCGGGTGGCGGTGTCGAACCTGGCCGGCAGCCCGTCAAGGAAGCGCTGCAGCACCGGACGGACCTCCACGCCGATGACGGAGTCGTGCGCGCCGGTCATGCCCACGTCGGTGATGTAGGCCGTTCCGGACGGGAGCACGCGCTCGTCCGCGGTCTGCACGTGCGTGTGGGTTCCGACAACCGCCGTCACCTTGCCGTCCAGATGCCAGCCCATCGCCAGCTTTTCGGACGTCGCCTCCGCGTGGAAGTCGACGAGGACGACGGGCGCCACGCTGCGCACGGCCTCGATCTCCTCGCGGACGACGCTGAACGGGTTGTCGAGCGGGTTCATGAAGACGCGCCCCATGATGTTGATCACCGCCAGCGGCTCACCGCGCTTCGTGCGGGTGACGTAGCGCCCGCGGCCCGGAACGCCGGCCGGAAAGTTCGCGGGCCGCACGAGCCGAGGCTCGATCCGTATGTATTCGAGCGCTTCCTTCTTGTCCCAGACGTGGTTGCCCGTCGTCATCACGTCGATCCCCGCGGAACGGATCGCTTCCGCGACCTCGCGCGTGACCCCGCGCCCGCCCGCCGCGTTCTCGACGTTGGCGATGGCGATGTCGACGCCGTGGCGCTCGATGAGCTGCGGCACCGCCTTGCGGGTGATCTCACGACCGGGCTTGGCCACGATATCGCCGATAAAGAGAATCTTCATGCCGTTCCGGACTGTCCGTCCACCATGGTACAGCCTCCGTCGCCGGGCGGATCGGCTGGACCGCGTGTCGACTTGGGGGGCGTCTATCGGTTATGCTAACGAGCTGTGAATACAGAGATCTCAGCGGCGGAGGAGGCTCCTGTAGCGGAGCCGGCGGTCGAAGCTGTCGAGTCGGAGGAATGGCCGGAACAGGAGCCGCTGACGCGTGAGAGCCGGTTCCTTTATGTTGACGTCGCCGCCCGCCGCGCCAAGCAGTTGCGGCGCGGGGCCTTGCCCCGGCTGGCCGGGCTCGCACCTGATCCGGAGACAGGCGAGCGGCCGAAGCCGGTCGCCAAGCTCGAGCGGATCGCGATGGAGGAAGTGGACAAAGGCCTGATCGTCTACGCGCTGCCCGAGCCGCAGGAGCCGGAATCCGAAGAGTCCTGACACCGATGGATGTAGCCGAAATCTCACGCATCGCCATTGGCACGCTGCTCGGGCTGGCCATATCGACCGGTTTTTTGCTGGCGCTGTTCGTCGGTTTCCTGGTCATCGCCGGCTTCACGAAGCACCGCAGCCGCTCTCGGGGTTCCGCCATCGTGCGGAACATCGCGGAGCGGCTCGGGACCGGCGCCACGTATCTGCCGCCCAGCGCGCCGCGTGGTCCTGCGGACCAGCTGCGCACCCCCGAGCTGGTGGAGCAGTCGGACCGGAATCAGTAGCCGCCCGCCGCTGAATCGAGAGCCGCCGGGCGTTCGTCGCGCCAGGGAGCGTCCTGCTCCAGCGCGTCCCCAATCCGCAGCAGCGTCGCTTCGTCGAACGGCCGCCCGATTAGCTGGAATCCAATCGGCAGACGCGCCCGCGTCAAGCCGCCCGGCAGGCTGATGGCGGGCAGCCCGGTCAGGTTCGCGCTCACCGTGAAGACGTCACCCAGGTACATCGAGAGAGGGTCGTCGATCCGCTCGCCGATGCGGAAGGCGGGCGTGGGCGTGGTGGGCATGGCAATCGCGTCCACGGCGGCGAAGGCGTGGTCGTAGTCGCTCCTTATCAGGCTGCGCACGCGCTGCGCGTGCACGTAGTACGCATCGTAGTATCCGGCGCTGAGGGCGTAGGTGCCGAGCATGATGCGGCGCTTCACTTCGGCCCCGAAACCCTCGCTGCGCGTCCGCGCGTACATCTCCGGAACGCCGGCCGCGGCGCTGTCGAGCGTGGCGCGGTGCCCGTAGCGCACGCCGTCGTAGCGGGCGAGATTCGAGCTCGCTTCCGCCGGCGCCACCAGGTAGTACACCGGCACGGCGTACTGCATGTGCGGCAGGTCGACGTCGCACACCTCGGCGCCCCGCTCGGACAGTATGGCCAGCGCCGCACTGAAGGCCTCCAGCACCTCCGGGTCCACGCCGTCGTCGAGCGCCACGCGCGGCACCCCGATACGCGTCCCCCTGACGTCGCCCGGTAACAGCTGCGACAGGTCCGGCGCCGGCTCCGTGGACGCGGTGGCGTCGCGCGGGTCCGGCCCCGCCAGCACCTGGAGCACGGCCGCGGCATCCGCGACGGTCCACGTCAGCGGCCCAATCTGATCGAGAGACGAGGCGAAGGCGAGCAGTCCGTAGCGCGACACCCGGCCGTAGGTCGGCTTGAGGCCGACGACGCCGCACAGCGCGGCCGGTTGGCGGATGGACCCGCCGGTATCTGTGGCGATCGACGCCGGCGCCAGCCCCGCCGCCACCGCGGCCGCGGCGCCGCCGCTCGAGCCGCCCGGTATGCGGTCCAGCGCCCACGGGTTGCGCGTCGGGCCGTACGCCGAGTGCTCGGTGGAGGAGCCCATCGCGAACTCGTCGCAGTTCGTCTTGCCGACGACTACCGCACCGGCGTCGAGCAGGCGGCTGACCACCGTTGCGTCGTACGGCGGGCGGTATCCCGCCAGGATGCGCGAGCCGGCGGTGGTCGGCTCGCCGCGCGTGCAGATGACGTCCTTGACCGCTACGGGAACGCCCAGCAGGGGACGGTCGCGCCACGCGTCGCGCCGCGCGTCCACCTCCTCCGCGCGCGCCAGCGCGGCATCGCGCAGGACGGCGCTGAAGGCCCGCAGGCGCTGGTCGGTGGCGGCGATGCGGTCGAGGTACCGCGCGCACACGTCGCGCGCCGAGAGGTCGCCGCCGGCGACCGCGGCGCGGATTCCGGTGACGGTCCAGGCACCGGGCGCCATCAGTCGATGACTTTGGGAACGCGGAAGAGTCCGTCGGGTCCGCGCTCCGGCGCGCCCGCCAGCGCCGCTTCCCGGGGCAGCGACGGCCGCTCGGTGTCGGGGCGCAGGTCGGGGGCGCCGGCGCCCGGATGCCAGGTCGCCGAGACGGCGGAGGTATCCACTTCCTTGAGGCGCTCCGCGTATTCGAGGATCTGCGTCAGCTGCGTCGTGAACAGCGCAACTTCCGCGTCGCTCAGCTCGAGATGCGCCAGCGCCGCGATGCGCTGGACGTCGGCCGCGGTGAGTACGGTCGGCATGCGGCAGAATGTTATCAGCCTGTGGCGATGCCCATGTCCAAGCCCACGCCGCCGTCCGGTGCGGAGTCATTGTTCGGCCGCCCGCGGTCTGCCGTCGCGCGGGCGCTCTCGCGTCGGGAGGCGGTGCCCTGTCCGTTGTGCCGCGTCGCCCCGCGGCCGTTCGGAGTCGACTTTCAGGGGTTGCAGCTGGCGCGCTGCGCGACGTGCGGACTGCAGTTCCAGAGCCCGCGCCCGGTATTCGACGATCTGGTCCAGGCGGTCTACGGACCTGCCTATCACCCGCCGGGGGAGCATGTCGTCGACGCCGTGCGGCGCTACCAGTTCGAGCGGCAGATGCGTTGGCTCGAAGAGGTGGCCGCCGCCGGCCGGCGCCTGCTCGACGTGGGCTGCGGCAGCGGCGCCTTCCTGAGGTTCGCACAGGCGCGCGGCTGGGAAGCGGAGGGCACGGACGTCGTCCTGACGCCGGCCGCCGCCGCCACCGGCGCCCGCCTGTGGGCGGGGCAGCTGCCGTCGATAGCCTTCGACGGGCGCCGTTATCACGCGGTCCGATTCAACCACGTGCTCGAGCACACGCAGGATCCGCTGGCCGAGTTGCGCGCGGCGCGGGCGCTGCTGGAGCCGGGCGGCGTGCTGCACGTGGGCGTGCCCAACCTGGCGGGCTTCACCATCACGCTCAAGAGCTGGCAGAGCCGCCTGCGGCTGAAGCGCAAGCGGTGGAAGCACTACGGCGCGTTGCACCACCTGTGGTTCTTCACGCCGCGGACGCTTGCCCGCCTGGTCGAGGCGGCCGGGTTCGAGGTCAGCGGCTGGGAGACCCCGGTGGCCGGCCGCCCTGGGCGTCCCGCGTGGCTGACGGCGGCCGTCCGCCGCCCCCTGGAAGCGTGCCGCGCCGGCGGCATCTTGGACCTCTACGGGCGGTAGTCGCGCTCGCCCGCCTCCACGCGCACCGGCAGCCGGTTGGCGCGCGGCGGCAGCGGGCAGGTCGTGTGCGGGTTGAAGGCGCACGGCGGGTTGTAGGCCTTGTTGAAATCGACCACCGTCCAGCCGTCTTCCGGGGCGTCCGCGTACAGGAAGCGCGCCGCCGGGTAGGTCTCGGTCCCGCTCGTCTGATCGCGGAAGATGAACCACAGCTGGCCGTCCGCGTCCACCGGCAGCATCTCGACCTCCGTGCCGCGGATAGACAGCCGCACGGTGCCGCTGCTGGTCACGGTCTCGACGTCGCCCAGGATGTTCTGAATGCGCACCTCCTGCGGCTCGTCGTGCGGCACGAAGCGGCCGCGGACGCGGTACGCCTCGTCGACCGGATACCAGTCGAGGCCGCTGAAGTCGCGCAGGATGGCGTTGTTGCGGTCCAGCATGCGGATGCCCAACCGCTCGCCGCTGAAGTGGACGAACAGCGTCAGCGGCCCGATCGTCGCCGCCGGGCGTTCGCCCTCATATGGCCAGAGCTGCGCGCCCGCCAACGCCTCGCCGCCAACCGTCACGGTGCGCCCGGGCGCGGCGCGCAGCTCCACCTTTCCGTCCCGGAGCACGAATGCGCCGGCATCCGGCGGTCCCGCCGGTAGGACGATGTCGTGCAGCGGATCGCTGCCGAACGTGTTTTCTCCCTCCCGCAGGAAGAACAGCCCGGCCACCGTAAGCCAGCCGTCGTCCGCCGTGAGCCGGGTCTCGCGTTCCGCCCGCCACGTCTCGATGGAGCCCGCGTAGTCGCGCTGCGCGCCGGCCCCGGCCGTCATGGCCAACGCTGCCGGCAGGCCGGCAAGCACGGTGACGATCAGCAACATCCGCATCTCAGTCCCCATCCCTCGGCCGCTTGCATCCCAGAGCCGTCGTGAGCGATCATTGTCGGTTCCAATAGTGCGATTCTAGCAGTCCCACGTGCCCGGGTTCGGGCACCCGAGGGCATGCAGACGGATATTTTCAGAGCAGCCGCCGGGGGTTAGGGAAACAGCCCCAGGGTAGGTAGTGCAGACTAGTGCGCAGCAACAACAAGAGATAACGGTTGAACAAGGAGGGGACGGCGAGCCGACAGGCAGCCGTCCCCAGGCCGCGCACGGCGCGGCCCGCCGGCCCCGGAGTGGGGCGAAGGGCCCCCGCGAGTGGCCGGCGGGGGTTTGGGGCGCAGCCCCAAAATAAGAGATGCCCAACACCAACTCTTTCGGCACGGCGCAAGCGCTGGGCGGCGGCGCACCGATACGGTTCTACAGTCTGCCTGCGCTGGAGGCGGCCGGCTATCCCGGCGTGGCCCGGCTGCCGTACTCCCTCAAGATCCTGCTGGAGAACATGCTGCGGCGGGAGGACGGCCGCTTCGTAACCGCCGGCGATATCGAGACGCTCGCGCGCTGGACGCCCGGTACGCGCACCGAGATCGCCTTCATGCCGGCGCGCGTGCTCCTGCAGGACTTCACCGGCGTGCCGGCCGTCGTGGACCTGGCCGCCATGCGCGACGGCATCGCGCGCCTGGGCGGGGACCCCGAGGCGGTGAATCCGTCGCAGCCCGCCGAGCTGGTCATCGATCACTCGGTGCAGGTCGACCACTTCGCCCGGCCGGACGCCTTCGACCTGAACGCGCAGCTCGAGTTCGCCCGCAACCGCGAGCGCTACGCCTTTCTGAAGTGGGGCCAGGAGGCGTTCCGCAACTTCCGCGTGGTGCCGCCCGACACCGGCATCGTCCATCAGGTGAACATCGAATACCTGGCGCGCGTGGTCTGCCGGGACGAGGGGAGCGGAGGCACAGTCGCCTATCCCGATACGCTAGTCGGGACCGACTCGCACACGACCATGGTCAACGGCCTCGGCGTGGTCGGGTGGGGCGTCGGCGGCATCGAGGCGGAGGCGGCCATGCTCGGGCAGCCGATCTCGATGCTGATCCCGGACGTCGTCGGCTTCCGGCTGGTGGGGTCGCTGCCGGGGGGCACCACCGCTACGGACCTGGTGCTGACCATCACCGAGCGGCTCCGCCAGTACGGCGTCGTCGGAAAATTCGTCGAGTTCTTCGGTCCCGGGCTGGCGTCGCTGACGGTGGCCGACCGGGCGACGCTCGGCAACATGTCGCCGGAGTACGGCTCGACAGTGGCGATTTGTCCCATCGACGAGATGACGCTGGACTATCTGCGGCTGACCGGCCGCGACGCGCGGCAGGTCGCGCTGGTCGAGGCGTACGCCAGGGCGCAGGGGATGTTCGCGGCGGCCGAGGAGCCGCTCTACACCGACGTGATCGAGCTCGATCTGGCGGCTGTCGAGCCGAGTATCGCCGGACCGAAGCGCCCGCAGGACCGCGTGCCGCTGCACGGCGCGAAGGCGGCGTTCGCCGGGGTGCTCGACGAGCTGGCCGCCGGCCGCCGCGCACCCGCCAACGGCTCCGGCACGTCGGGCGTAGAGGACGGCGCCGTCGTGATTGCGGCCATCACCAGTTGCACGAATACCTCCAACCCGAGCGTCATGATCGCGGCCGGGCTCGTGGCGCAGCGGGCGCAGGCGCTCGGGCTGCGTCCCAGGCCATGGGTGAAGACGAGCCTGGCGCCCGGTTCCCTCGTGGTGACGGAGTATCTGCGCAGCCGCTCGAGCAGCTCGGCTTCGGCCTGGTCGGCTACGGCTGCACCACCTGCATCGGCAACAGCGGGCCGCTGCCCGACGAGGTGGCCGCCGCGGTGCGCGACAACGACCTGGTCGTCACCTCGGTGCTCAGCGGCAACCGCAACTTCGAGGGACGCGTACAGCCGCTCGTGCGGGCCAACTACCTCGCCTCGCCGCCGCTCGTCGTGGCGTACGCGCTGGCCGGCCGGATGACGGTCGACCTGACCAGCGAGCCGCTGGGACGCGGGACGAACGGCGCGAATGTCTACCTGAAGGACATCTGGCCGACCGCCGACGAGGTGCAGCGGGCGATGGCGGCCGCGCTGCACACCGACCAGTTCACCTCGAAGTACGCCGGCGTATTCGACGGCGACGAGCGCTGGCGCGGGCTGTTCGCGCCGGTGGGCGACCGCTTTGACTGGACGGACGACTCGACGTACGTGCGGCATCCGCCGTTCTTCCAGAGCCTGGAGCCGGATCCGTCGCCGCCGGGCGATATCGCCGGCGCGCGGGTGCTGGCGCTGCTGGGCGACAGCGTGACGACCGACCACATCTCGCCCGCGGGGGCCATCCCGCCCGACGGCCCCGCCGGCCGCTACCTGATCGCACAGGGGGTGGCGCCGAAGGATTTCAACTCGTTCGGCAGCCGCCGCGGCAATCACGAGGTGATGATGCGCGGCACCTTCGCCAACATCCGCCTGCGTAACCGGCTGGCCCCCGGCACGGAGGGCGGCTGGACGCGTCACCTGCCCGACGGCGAGCAGTTGTCCATCTACGACGGCGCCATGCGCTACAAGGCGGAAGGGACGCCGCTGCTCGTGCTGGCCGGCAAGGAGTACGGGTCGGGTTCGTCGCGCGACTGGGCCGCCAAGGGCACGCTGCTGCTGGGCGTCAGGGCGGTCATCGCCGAGAGCTTCGAGCGCATCC
>JAGWAI010000054.1:25954-34836 GCA_021296485.1 Acidobacteriota bacterium | reverse complement strand
TGACGCTGCGCGCCGGCGTCCGCAATCTGACCGACGAGTTCTACGTCAACCACCTGAACTCACTCGATCCGTTCTCTGGCCGACGGATTGCCGAAATTGGCCGCAGCGGATACGTGGGAGTGGAGTTCGCGTTTTGAGGGGCGCTTGACGCGGGTACAACCAGCCCCGATACTTCCCCTACTTCCAGCACAAACTGCATGGCCGCTTGAAACGGACACTCCATGAGTTCCGAAAATAACCCGGATTCGCACCCCCATGACCATACGGCGGAGCTGCGCAACGCCAGCAAGCAGGGCCTCATTGGCGCCCTCGTCCTGACCACCGGATACATGCTGGCCGCTGTGATCGGCGGCATCCTGGCAGGCAGTCTGGCGCTCATCGCGAATGCCGCGTACATCCTGACCGGTGCGGCGTCCATCGCCCTCGCCCTGGTGGCGAAGCAGTCCGCCACGAAGGCGGCATCCGCGGAACGCACGTTCGGTATTCACCGCATCGAGATTCTGGCGGCCCTCGCAAATGCACTGACGCTCTGGCTGATCACCACGTGGATTGTCGTGGAGGCGTTCCAGCGCCTGCAGGAAGTGCCTGCGGTCCAGGGCATGTTGATGCTCTCCGTGGGCGCCGTCGGTCTTATCGTGAACATCCTGGCGTTATGGATAGTGCGCCGCTCTTCCGGGCAGAGTCTCGGTGTCGAGGACACCGTTGATTACGTATTGTCCGACCTGCTGGGATCGGTCGGCGTCGTCATTTCCGGCACGCTGATCTCGGCCTTCGGATGGACGGCGGCCGACCCGATGGTGAGTGTGGTCATTGCCGTCCTGATTCTGTTGAGCACCTGGCGGCTGCTGGCCAGGGTCGTCAACGTACTGCTCGAAGGCGTGCCCGAGCACATCGACACATATCGCCTCTGCAGCGAGATGGAGGAGGTCGAGGGCGTCATTCTCATACACGATATTCACGTGTGGACCATCGCCCAGGGGTACGACGCGCTCAACGCGCACGTCCTCGTCGACCCTTCGTTGGAGGCGGCGGAGCTCGATCCGCTGCTCCGCCGCCTGCGCAAGGTCGCCTCGCAAGATTTCGGCATCCAGCACATCACCATCCAGATGGAGCAATCCGTCGAGGGTTGCACGGAACATCATCACGTCGATCACCTGCACCATCGCGAGCGCCCGGAGCCGGAAGAGGAACCCTAGCCGCACCGGGACCGGTCAGCCGCCGGCCTGACAAGTAGGCAACCCCTCCGCACCGGGACCAATGCGCTCCCGGCTGCTGCGGCAGTACCGTCACAACTCCGCGAGATGCAACGCTACCCAACCAGCCGTTGAACCGCGAGGGGGACGACGGGCACTCAACGAATCGTCCCCAGGCCGCGCACGGCGCGGCCCGGGCCGCCCCGGGGCGGGGGGCGGCGGGCCCCCCCCCGGCCGGGCGGGGGGTTGGGGGCGCACCCCCAAGGCAATGAAGCTGGCGAAGCCCCGAGTGATCATATCAGAATAACCGCACCGAGTAGCCCACCTTGAAACCGCGCCCCATTTCGGCGGCCAGGTCCTTGATGAACGACGTGTGGTTCCGGTACAGCGTGTTCGTCAAGTTGTAGGCCGTGAACGTCAGTACGTGCGCCGTGTGCTGGCGCGGCCAGACATACGAGGCGCGTATGTCAGCGACAACGAAACCGTCGGTTTCCGTCTCCCCGCGATAGAGACTGTCCTGTTTCGCCGCGAACATGAGCTCCGGTCTCACGGTGAATCCGCGGTACGGAATGTCGAGGCTCAGGGTGCCCCGCAGCGGCGGAATGCGCGGCAGCGCCTCGTCCAACGCCGTCAGCCTGGCATCGACGTAACCGAGGCCGAGCGTGGCCCACGCCTGTCCGCCCAGCCGGAAGCTGCCCCGTGCGTCGAAGCCGCGGAAACGGCTGTCACCCTGCAGGAAGTTGTAGACCGTCAGGTTGTCGAGCAAATCGTCCGTGCGGTCCGCAAAGATGAAGTTGTCGATGTCGTAGACAAAGAAGTTCAAGTCGCCGCGGACACGGCCGCTCTGATGCCGCAGGCTCACGTCCAGTCCGAGCGTGGTTTCGGCGTCGAGGTCCGGGTTGCCGACCTCGAAGGCCAGGTTCCCGACGTGCGGGCCGAAGTTATAGAGCTCCTCGAGCGCCGGCGCGCGGTGCGACTGCGTGAGGTTGGCGACGAACGCGGTGCCGGCGCCCAGGTCGGCATGCAGACCGATTGACGCCGACGCCCCCACGAAATCCCGGTCACGCGGGTCGGGAGCCACGATGACGACCTCTTCGTCGTGGCCGTGGTCGTCGTCATCCCCGTGGTCGTCGTCATCCCCGTGGTCGTCGTCGTCCCCGTCGTCGTGGTCGTCCCCGTCGTCGTGGTCGTCCACGTCGTCGTGGTCGTCGTCCCCGTCGTCGTGGTCGTCATCCCCGTGGTCGTCATCGTCCCCGTGCATATGGCCGCCGGTGCGCTCCATCGATCGATAGTCATTGCGCTCGACCCGGCCGCCGAACTGCAGGCGCAGGCGCCCGAAGCTGAGTTCCTCGTAGGCGAAAGCCGCAAACGAGGTCAGGTCCGTCTGCGGCGCCAGCGCCTCGGCGCCCACGGCCTCGAAATCGCGCACCTGCGTCCATGCGCCGAAGCGCCCGGACAGCCGCTCCGTCTGGCGCTGCTCGACGTCGGCGCGCACGACGTAGGTGCGGTTGTCGAAGCGCGTGCCGACGCTCTCCATGCCGCCCGCGATCTCCAGCTCGTCGTGGTGCCAGTCGATGACGTTGAGGCTGAGGCTGACCTGGTCGACGACGGGGTTGTTCAGGTTGCGCAGTCCGATGTCGAACCGTCCCACGCGACGCTGCGAATCGAGGTCAATCTCGATTTCCTCCTCCTCTTCACCGTGATCGTCCTCGCCAGCGCCCGCGTCGTGCCCGTGCTCGTCTTCCTCCTCGTGGTGACCGTGGAACTCGTCCGCAAACGGCACGCCGTAGCGGCCGTTCTCGGCCGTCACGCCGCCGCTCGCGAAGAAGCGGTCGCCGAAGAAGCCGATGCCGGCGCGGGCATTGGTCAGCTCGGTTGCGGAGTTCGCAATCGTGCCCTCCGGGGTGTCGTAGTCGCCGGTCCGCCGCACGCTGCCGCCGGCCCAGAACAGCAGGTTGTCCTGCGCGTGCTGCAGGCTGGCGTTGGTGCCGGCCTGCGCGTTCGCGCTCCCCGCGTCGGCCGTAAACTGTGCTCTAGTACCTTCGAACAGCGAATCGCGGTAGCTCTCGTGCGGCGTGATGATGTTGACGAGGCCGCCGACGGCGTTCGAGCCGTACAGCAGCGTCGCCGGCCCGCGTACGATCTCGATCCGCTCGGCGCCGGATGGATCGATCGTAATCCCGTGGTCGCCCGATTGGCTCGACAGGTCGCCGGTGCGGATTCCGTCCTCCAGAATCAGTACGCGGTCGCCGTCGAAACCGCGGATGATCGGCCGGCTCGAACCGGGACCAAAGCTCCGGCTGGCGATGCCGGGCTCCCGCTGCAAGGCGTCCCCGAGACTGCCGTGCAGCTGACCGACCAGGTCGAACGAGTCCAGCGTCGTCACCGCATTGAATGCCTCAAACGTCGTCTCGGCGCCGCCCGCGGACGCGGTGACGGTCACGTCCTCGTGCACGGGCGACAGGCCGAGCTCGAAGTCGACCGTGGCGGTCCCGCCCGACGACAGGGTGATCATCTGCCGGCCCGCGGTCAGATGCTCCCGCTGGGCGAGCACCTCGTAGCCGCCCGGCGGAACATTGCCGATCTCGAAGCTGCCGTCCTCCGCGGTCAGGCCGACAAGCCCCGTACCCACGACCAGGACCACCGCCCCATGAACCGCGCCGCCGTTCTCCGTCAATGTCACCGTGCCGCGCACGGTGCCGGTATCCTGTGCCCGGGCCGGCGCCGCCGGCACTGCGAGTGCGGCCAGCAGAACGGCCGCGCATACACTGCTCCTTACATTTCGATGCATTGGAATCCCTCTCGCGCACGCCATGTCCTGGCGTGATGGTTTCGCGTTCACGCGAGCCGACGGACGCTACCGCTTACGCCAGGACGGGCGGAATACACCCGCCGGCGCGTGCATCGCGCACGACGACCGCAACAAATGGAGCTGCTGGAACGTGTGCCGGGAAACTACGCGGGAGGCGCGCGGGCGGGAACCTGGGAGCTACGGTCCGCGGCTATCCACCGGGTGGAGGATGGCTGTATGAACCGTTCCGGCACATCGGCCGGCCTGACCTGGGGCGTCCCTATCAGGTCGGCTACTGCGTGGTGCCGCAGTTGGCAGACGGCGCAGTCCTGGTCTGCGTCGTGCCACTTGTGCCAGACGGTCGAGACTGACGCCGCACCGATCAGCGCTATCGCCAGGACGACGACAAGACTGCGCCAACCAGGGCCACGTCTCGTGAACCCCTCGTGCATGATGGCTCTCCCTCTGACCATGAAGATGCCGCTATTATGGGCCGAGAATCCGTTCGTTGCAATCGCGCAGGGTCTGTATACGGTCCCGGAAGGCGCCGCCGCGCCAGGTTGCGCGGTCTTCGCGCCGGCGGGTAGACTTCGTTGTGAGAGTCTGTTATTCGACTTTCACTTGCCACGCATGAAAACCCCCGTCGGCAGCGATAACGTCATGGTCGGCGACCTGTTGGCCGCCGATCCGGCGTTGCGGGACCAGTTGGACGTGCCGGGAGGCGTCGCCTCCATCGGCCGCGACCTCCTGGTGACGGGCGACATCAGCGCCGCCACGCACCTGGTCATCGAGGGGCGCGTCGACGGCCAGGTAGCCGCGCCGGAACACAGCGTCGCCGTGTCGGAACACGGGCGGCTGAATTCGGACGTGTTCGCGCAGAGCATCACCGTAGGAGGCACCGTCATGGGCAACCTCACGGCTACACGCAGCCTGAAGATCCTGTCGGCCGGCCGTGTCGAAGGGCGCCTGGTGGCGCCGCGGGTGGCCATCGACGACGGTGCGATTTTCAACGGCAAGGTCGACACGCACCTTACCGAAGCCGCCGCCGCGGTCAAGCGGCATCGCCTCAGGGAACGCACCCGGCAGACCGCCTCCTGATCCCCCATACTCCGCCGCCGCGTGCCTGCCTCTCATGCCGTCCACCAATTCGCCGACCGGCTGAGCCTCGACGCCGGCGTCGAGCCGTACCGCGCCGAGCGCTGGACTCCCGCGGCCGCGGACCGCCGCGTGCTGCACCTCGAGGACGTCTCGGCCATACCGTTCCTCACGGAAATCGTGGGTGTCGAGGAGTACCAGCATCGCGCGCGGGTGCGCGCTGCGGAACGCGACCTGTACGCCACCGTGACGCCGCCCGATCCCGACTACGAAACGTATTGCCGGCAGCGGCTCCAGCTCGGCGAGGTCCGCTGGCTGGCGGTCGACGCCGGCGACACCCCGCTGGCCATTGCGCGTGGGTGCACGGCGGACGATACGTTCGACCAACTGGTCGGCGCCGCGCGCGCGGCGCACGGTCTGACCATTCACCCCTACATGTCGACCGAAGAGGTCTGGACGCTGGCGCGTCGCGTCGGCGGCGCGGCCGGGGTGCCGGTATCCGTGCTGGGACCGCCCCCGCCGGTGACGTGGATCGCCAACGACAAGGCGCTCTTCGCCGAGCTCGTCGAACTCGTGCTCGGCCCGGGCTGGATGCCGGAGGCGCAGGCCGCCACCAACGCCGATCGGTGCGCCGAAACGCTGCTCGCGCTGGCGGCGCGCCATGCGCGCGTCGGCCTCAAGCGCACGCGCTGCGCGTCCGGCACCGGCAACCTCGTGTTCGATTCGGCGCAGCTCCTGGCGCGGACGCCCTCCGCGACCGGCGTCGCGGTCCGCGAATTTCTCGATCGGACCAATTGGGCGGCGCCGGAACCGGTGCTCGTCGTCGCCTGGGAGCAAGCCGTTGCATCGCCCTCCACCCAGTGGTGGATTCCGACGCCGGCGGACGGCCCGCCGCGCCTGGACGGCATCTACGAACAGATCCTCGAGGGAGAAGAACGGCTGTTCGTGGGCAGCCGGCCGTCGACGCTGCCTGTGCCCGTCAACCGGACGCTCGCCGCCAGCAGCGGGCAGGTCGCTGGCGCGCTTCAGGCGCTCGGCTATGTCGGCCGCTGCTCGTTCGACCATCTGGTGCTCGGCGAGCCGCGCGGAGAATTCACCGTGCGGTTCACGGAATGCAACGGACGCTGGGGCGGCACCAGCACTCCGATGCACCTCGTCGACCGGGTCGTGGCGGGGCCTCGCCCGCGGTACCGGGCGCAGGACTTCGTCCACGAGCGGTTGCTGTCGGTAGCCTTCGGCGAGCTCCTCGAGCGCGTCGGCGCCGCCGCGGTCGACGCCCGTACCCAGACCGGCCGCTACATCTTCTACAACGTCGGTCCGCTCGCCGGCTGCGGGAAGCTCGACGTCATTGCATTGGGCGCGACGCAGGCGGAAGCGGAGCAGGCCATGCTGGCCGACCTGCCCCGGCTGCTCGGCTTGTAGGGCGAATCCGCGGCTATTGGCGGGCCGGGGCGCCGATCGGAGACAATGAACGCAAGATGATTCCAGCCCCGCCCAACGACGTCTTCCAGCGCATGGTCGATATCCGCCGTCACTTCCACCGGCATCCGGAGCTCTCGTTCGAGGAGGTCGAGACGGCCCGCGCGGTCATGTCCCAGCTCGACCGGCTGGAGATTCCGTACGAGTACGGCGGTCCCGGCAGCGGCGTCGTCGGCCGCCTGATCGGCACCGATCCCGCCGGCCCGACGGTCGCTATACGGGCCGAGATGGACGCGCTGCCGTGCACGGAACGGACAGCGCTGCCGTTTGCCTCGGAAACCCCCGAAACGATGCACGCCTGCGGCCACGACGCGCATATGGCCATGCTGCTGGGCGCCGCCGAAATGCTGCGGGCCGCGCCGCCGGCCGGCAATGTGCTGTTCGTGTTCCAACCGGCGGAAGAGCGCGGCAACGGGTCGCTGGTCATGCTGCGCTCGGGCATGCTCAACGGCGCGGACGCCATATTCGGCGTCCACGTCACACACCACTACGAGGTGGGCGAGATCATGGTGTCGCGTGGCACGGTCACCGCGCGCGCCGACCGCTTCACGATCCGCGTGCGCGGCCGCGGCGGACACGGCGCGCGGCCGCACGAGGCGGTCGACGCAGTCGTCATCGCAGGCTTTCTCATCACCTCCCTCCAGACCCTGGTTTCGCGGACGATCAACCCGGCGTTTCCGTCCGTCGTCACCGTCGGATCCGTCCGCGCGGGCAGCGCGCCGAACATCATCGCCGAGGATGCCGTGCTCGAAGGCACCATTCGCACGACGCGCCACGAGGCGCGCCAGCAGATCGTCGACGGCCTCCACCGCATGGCCAACGCCCTGGGACATCAACACAACGCGGAGATTGCGGTGACGATGGGCGAATGGTCGCCGCCGGTCGTCAACACCGACCGCGAGACCGAGATTGCGCGGCGCGCGGCGCAACGTGTGGTCGGCGCCGAATCGGTCGTCGAGCAGGACTATCCCAGCATGGGCGCCGAGGACTTCTCCTACTACCTGCGGGAAATTCCGGGCTGCTACGCGCGCATCGGAACGCGCGACGTTGAGGGTGAGTACATCCCGCTGCACAGCCCGCTCTTCGACATCGACGAGAATGCGCTGAAGGTCGGCGCCTGCTTCTTCGAGAACGTGGCGCACGAGGCTATCGCCCGCCTGGGACACCCGCGCGCCGGTACCGCGGCCGAGGCGGTATGAGAACCGTGGTGCGCAGCGCGGCGTCGTCGATCGCCCTGTCCGTGCTTGCCGTGCTGGCGGCCGCCTGCAATGCGTCGCAGCCGCTCGACTGGGAGGCTGTGGAGGCGATTATCGCGGAGCAGTTCCCGGACGTGCCGACAGTGACCACGACGGAGCTGTCCGCGTCGCTCGCATCCGACCCGGAAGGCGTCGTCATCCTCGACGCCCGCGCACCTGGAGAATTCGCTGTGAGCCATCTCCCCGGCGCCCGCCACGTGGGCGACGATGCCGACGCCGCGGGCCGTCTGGCGGCGGCGGCGCCCGGCGCGCGCGTGGTGGTCTACTGCTCCGTCGGTTACCGCTCGGCGGCGCTCGTCGACCGCCTGCGCGAGCAAGGCCACGCCAACGCCGTCAACCTGAAGGGGTCCATCTTCCGCTGGGCCGGCGAAGGGCGCCCTGTGTACCGCGGCGCCGCGCGCGTCGAGCAGGTGCATCCGTTCGACGACAGATGGGGCGCGCTGTTGCCCCGGTCGCTGTGGGCGTACGCACCGGACAGCAGCGAACCGTGACCGCCCGCGCCACCGGCCGGCGGCTTGCGGGGCCGTGCCACAATGTTCACAATCAGTGCTCGTTGGCGCAGCAAACGGGAGTATTGCGGGGGGATTCGATGAAGCGCAGGCTCTACATTTTCATGATCGCGTCGCTGGCCGCATTTGCTGCGGCCGCCGCGGCGCCCGATCACGCATGGGCGCAGCACGGCGCCACCGATGGGGAGTGGCACAGCTATGCCGCGGACAACGGCGCCACCAAGTATTCGCCGCTCGATCAGATCGACCGCGACAACTTCGCCGATCTCGAGGTGGCGTGGCGCTGGAAGTCGGCCGACGCGTACGTGAGCACGACGACGGCGGACGGCGGCGAATGGTGGTCCAGCCTCGACAACATCGTCGAGTACCTCGAAGAGCAGAACCCGAACCTGTACCGCAGGCAGAATTCGCCGCGCATCTCCATGATGCAGGCGACGCCCCTGATGATCGACGGCGTCCTGTACTTCAACACCGCGCTCTCGCAGGGCGTGGCAGTGGACGCGGAGACGGGCGAGACCATCTGGGTGCACAACCCCAAGAGCTACGAGGAAGGCACCAC
>JAGWAI010000054.1:15700-25743 GCA_021296485.1 Acidobacteriota bacterium | reverse complement strand
ATCGTGGTGCGCGACGTCGTCATCCACGGGTCGTCCATCGCCGACCGGCGCATCATGCAGGAGGCGGTGCCGGGCTGGGTGCGCGCCTGGGACGTGCGGACGGGCGAGCACAAGTGGGATTTCCATACCGTGCCGCAGGAGGGTGAAGAGGGGGTCGAAACCTGGCTGAACGACTCGTGGCGGTACTCGGGCAACGCCAACGTGTGGACGTGGCTGAGCGGCGACGACGAGCTCGGCTACGTCTACCTGCCGACCGGCACGCCCACTAACGATTACTACGGCGGCCATCGGCCGGGCGACAACCTGTTCGCCGAGAGCATCGTGTGCGTCGACGTCGAAACCGGACGCAAGGTGTGGCACTTCCAGGCGGTGCACCACGGGCTCTGGGACTACGACTTCCCCGCCGGGCCCAACCTGCTCGACGTGACGGTCGACGGCCGGCCCGTCCAGGCGCTCGCACAGGTCAGCAAGCAGGGCTTCCTGTACGCGTTCGACCGCGTCACTGGCGAGCCGATCTGGCCGATCGAGGAACGTCCGGTGCCGACCGACAGTAACATTCCCGGCGAGGCGCCGGCGCCGACCCAGCCGTTCCCCACCCGGCCGGCGCCGTTCGAGTATCAGGGCACGTCGATTGACGACCTCGTGGACTTCACGCCCGAGATCCGCGCAATGGCGATCCAGGCTGTCGAAGGATTCCGCCTGGGTCCGCTGTTCACGCCTCCCGACCGCGCAGTGCCCGGTCAGACGCGCGGCACGCTGTTCCGGCCGCCGGGAGCCGGCGCAGCCAGCTGGTCGGGGGCCGCGGTCGACCCGGACACCGGGCTGCTCTACGTGCCGTCCACGAACCACTCCACGGTGATCAGGTTCTACAGTCCGGAAGGTCAGGGCGGAGACCTGCGCTTCACGCACGGCGCGCCCGAGGACGTCGTGCTGGCCGGCGACGGCGGGCGCGACTTGCCGGTAATGCCGCAGGGGCTGCCGCTGTTCAAGCCGCCGTACACGCGCCTGACGGCGATCGACATGAACACCGGCGATCACGCCTGGATGATTCCGACCGGCGACGGTGACCGGATCCGCAACCATCCGATGCTGCGCGACCTCGACCTGCCGCCGCTCGGCGGCGACTGGGGCCGCAGCGGCCCGCTGGTGACCGAGACGCTGCTGATGATCGCGCTGTCTGTCGGCGGCAGCAACGGCGGGCCACGCTTCGTCGCCTACGACAAGGCGACGGGCGAAGAATTGGCTTCGGTCGACCTGCCGAGCGGGGCGCTGGGTGCGCCCATGACGTACATGGCGGATGGCAAGCAGTACATCGCGCTCACCGTCGGCGGCAACCCGCCGGAGCTGATTGCGCTGGCGCTACCATAGGCGCACGGCTGCGCGACGCGCTACCGTGCGCCCGCCGCCGCGGCGGCCTCTTCCGCGCGTGCGCCGGCCAGGATCGCCTCCATCGAGTAGTTGCCTTCATGGCAGGCGAACTCGAACAGCGGATCCTGGGTCTGCTTTAGAAAAAGCCTTATCGTCCAGGGCTGCAACCAGATCGTCGAGTCGTACAGCGTGATGTCCTGCTGGAGGGTGTCGGGCGCGACGCGCGTCCACCGCTCGACCAGCCGCAGGTGCTCGCTGGACCGCAGAAAGCGGGACTGCGGCGAGTAATTGGCGGTTTCAATCACCAGCGTGTCACCTTCCCAGCGGCCGCGCGCGCTGCCGGTCCAGAGACGAATCCGGTCGTCTACTTGCGGCCGGGCGTCCAGCGGTATCACGCGCGCGATGTGGCCCTGCTCCTGCAGGATCGCGACGTGATCGGGCGTCTGGAGGATCAGGAAGTAGCTGTTGTAGCCGCCGAGCACGCGCGGCGAGGCGAAGTTCAGGCAGCGGTCGTTCATCGGGCGAAACTCGGGACCGTCCGAGGGGTGCGCCGCCGCGAACGCCGCCCGCTCCGCGGCGCGCCGGCGCGCCGCCGGCGTCACCGGCGGGATGCGGCCGTCGGGCGGGTCCACGATCAGCGACGTGCGGTTTTCGAGCTGACGCTCGACCAGCCAGAACGTGTTGTAGTCGCCGGTCTGGTCGTCGAACGTCTGATACGTCGAATTGCCGAGCGCCCGCTGGAACAGCCGATCGCCCAGCAGGTGGCCGGCCTGCTCCGCCGTGTCGCGAAATTCGGCCACGCGCTGGTGCAATTCCGCAAGCTGCTCGTCGGTAAGCTCCCGGTCGCCCAGAATCTCGGGGCGCTGCATGGGAGTGGCGCTGTTGTTGGCCCAGAACCCCTGCAGGTCCGGCTGGCCGTCAGATGTCCGGGGCGCCGTCCAGCCCTCGCCGGGCTCTCCCGACTGACCGGCGGCAGGCGGCGGCAGCGCCGCACACGCAAGCACGGCGAGCGCTGCCGCAAGAGAACGACCGTTCATCTGGCTTCTTCGGCCCGCGCGCCGGCGAGGATGCCGGGCATCGCGTAGTTCCCTTCGTGGCAGGCGTACTCGAACAGCGCGTCCTGGCTCTGCTTGAGCAGGATCATGACGGTCCACGGTTGGGTCCACGTCGTCGGGTCATCCAGCGTGATCTCGTGCTGAATCGTGTCGGGTGCGACGCGGGTGAAACGCTCGACCATACGCAGATTCTCGCTTGACTGCTGATAGCGGGCCTGCGGTGAGTAGTTGGTTGTTTCGACCACCAGCGTCTCACCCTCCCAGTGGCCGCGCGCGTTGCCGTTCCAGAGCCGAATCCCGTCGTCGACATGCGCCCGTCCGTCCAGCGGAATCACGCGCGCCTCGTGCCCCATCTCCTGCAGGATGGCGACGTGATCGGGCGTCTGAAGGATCTGGAAGTAGCTGTTGTAACCCGCGCCCAGGCGCGGCGCACCGAAGTGCAGGCAGCGATCGCCGAGGGTGCGGTCCTCGGGACCGTCCGACGGATGCGCGGCGGTGTAGGCCTGGCGCTCCGCGGCTCGCTGCCTGGCGGCCGGCGTCAGCGGCGGAAAACGGCCGTTCGGCGGATCGACAATCAGCGAAGTCCGGCTGTCCAGCTCGCGTTCGACCAGCCAGAACGCGTTGTAGTTGCCGGTGACGGTGTCAAAGTCCTGATACGTCGCATTGCCGAGCGCCTGCTGGAACAGCCGGTCACCAAGCAGATCGCCGGCCTGCTCGGCGTCGCGGAACTCGGTGATCGTCGCTTGCAACTGCGCCAGCTCTTCCGCCGTCAGCGTCGCCTGGTTGCCGAGGATCTCCGGCCGCTGCATCGGGGTGGCGCTGTTGTTGGTCCAGATCCCCTGCAGATCGGGCTGACCGTCGGCTGTGCGGGGCGCCGTCCAACCCGTGTCCTGCGCTTCCGACTGTCCGGCCGCACCCGGCGGGACCATCACCGCGGACACCAGCACTGCGAGCACTCCGGCGAGAAAGCGGATATTCATGTCACCTCCTGCTTGGGAACTGCATGACAGTATCGCCCGGTTGACGGCCGGAAGCAACGCTGCCGGCAGGCGAAGCCCCATGTAACAATTGCACCCGTGCCAAAGCCGGTGCACATCGCCTTTCTCGGCTGCGGGTTCATCACGGGGGTGCACAGCCGCCACCTGCGGCGGCTTGGCGGCGCCGTGCGCAACAGCTACGCCAGCCGTGACGCGGCCAAGTCGGAGGCGTTTCGCCGGCGTTACGCCGGGCAGCGCAGCTACGGCAGCTACGACGCGGCCATCGACGACCCGGACAACGACGCCATCGTCATCGCCGTGCCGCCCCGCCTGCATCTGGACCTTGCGAAACGTGCGCTCGCCGCCGGCAAGCACGTGCTCGTCGAGAAGCCGGCCTGCCTCTCGCTGGCCGACTACGAGGAGGCTCGCGCGGCGCGGAATCGAGCCGGGCGCGTCGTGCTGGTGGGTGAGAACGACCACTACAAGCCGCTGGCCGTCTGCCTGCGACGCGTGCTGGGCGAAGGCGCGATCGGAGAGATGATCTTCGCGCAGTTCACGACGCTGGTTCGGCGGCTCAAGACCGCCGCCGACTGGCGCAACGACGAGTCGCTGGCGGGTGGAGACGCGTTCTTTGAGGAAGGCGTTCACTGGCTGCACCTGGCGAACAGCCTCGGGCCGGCCATCACGACGGTGCACGGCTACCGCCCGGCGCTGCCGCGCCGCGGTCCGGATACGCGCATGAAGAGCATGATGGTCGCCTTCCGCTACGACAACCACGCCGTCGGCTCGCTGTACTACTCGCGCGAGACGCCGTCGCTGCTGCGCGGGCTGCGCCTCTCGAAGCTGATCGGCCGCGACGGCATCATCACATTCGAGTCGAACGGCGCCTTCGTGCTGGTCCGCGGGCGCGGCGCGCCGCGCGTGCTGCTGCCGGGCGTGCGCGACATCCGCGGCTACCAGGCGATGTACCGCGACTTCATCGCCGCCATCCGCACCGGCAGTGCGCCGCAGATGAGTCTCGAGGCGGCCATGGCCGACCAGCGGCTCATGGACCAGATCTACGCGACGGCGGAGCGCTAACGCCACGTGGCAGACCACAACTGGGACGTCATCGTCGTCGGGTCCGGTGCGGGCGGCGGCACCCTGGCCCACGCACTGGCCGCCACCGGCGCCCGCATCCTGGTCATCGAGCGCGGCGACTTCATTCCCCGCGAGGCGGCCAACTGGGATCCGGAAGCGGTCTGGAAACAGCTGCGCTACCGCACGACCGAGCGCTGGCTCGACGGCGCGGGCCGGGCGTTCAGGCCGTACACGCACTACTGCGTCGGCGGCAACACGAAGTTCTGGGGCAGCGTGCTGTACCGCCTGCGGCGCGAGGACTTCGAGGAGACCGCGCACGCGGACGGAATTTCGCCCGCCTGGCCGATCGATTACGCGACGCTCGAGCCGTATTACGAACGCGCCGAGCGCCTGTATCAGGTGCACGGCGAGAGCGGCGCGGACCCGACGGAGCCGCCGCGCGGCCCGTTCCCGCATCCGCCGATTCCTCACTCCGACGAAGTCGCGGCCATGGTGGACGATCTCCGCAATCAGGGGCTCCACCCGTCGGCGCTGCCGCTCGGCCTGCTGAACCCCGGACAGCCCGGCGGCTGCATCCTGTGCGATACCTGCAACTCCTTTCCGTGCCGGGAGCATGCCAAGAGCGAGGCGGAGACGTGCTGCGTGGGGCCGAGCCTCGAGCGCGGCAACCTCACCCTGTGGACGAATGCGAAAGCCCGGCGACTACTTATGGATCCGCCCGGCCGAAGGATTGACGCCGTCGAGGTGGAGCGGAACGGCGGCATCACCCGCGTCCGCGCGCCGCTGGTGGCAGTGTCGTGCGGAGCAGTGAACTCGGCGGCGCTGCTGCTGCGCTCGTCCACGGACCGGCATCCAAACGGGCTGGCCAACTCTTCCGGCCTCGTGGGCGCCCGCTACATGGCGCACATGGCCACCATGATGCAGGGGTTTCATCCGTTCCGTAGAAACCACACTGTGTTTCAGAAGACAGTGGCGATCAACGACTTCTACCTGCGCGGTCCGGATACCCCCCACCCGCTGGGACAGCTCCAGTCCCAGGGCCGCACGCACGGCGTCATGGCTCAGACCGTGGTGCCCTGGATTCCGCTCTGGGCGTACGATGCGTGGGTGGCGCGCGGCGTCGACTGGCTGGCGATGACAGAGGACCTGCCGCGCACCGGGAACCGCGTCGCGCTTGCGGCCGACGGCCGGATCCAACTCCGCTACCGTCCCAACAACGCGGCGGCGCATGCCCGTCTCGTCCGGGAAATGAAACGGATATTGCGACGGCTCGGCTACTGGATCGTGATGACCCATTCGCACCAGGCCCGGAACACGACGCACCAGTGCGGCACGCTCTGCTTCGGCGACGACCCGCGCACGGCGGTGCTCGACCCCTATTGCCGCGCGCACGACGTCGAAAACCTGTTCGTCGTGGACGCGTCGTTCTTTCCGTCGTCGGCCGCCGTCAATCCCGGCCTGACCATTGCGGCGCAGGCGCTGCGGGTTGCGGATCACATTGTCGAAACCGATTTCAGGAGAGCGCCGTGAAGGTCCGATCGTTCAGCCACACCGGCATCACCGTGACCGACTTCAACGCGGCCGTGAAGTTCTATTGGGACGTCTTCGGCTGCCCCCTGGTGGGCGTTTCGGATGCGCCCGCCGAGCGCCGCCGAGGCGCCGTCGTGCAAGATCGGGTGGATCCGCGTCCCGGGCGGCGCGGTCATCGAGATATTCGGGTTCGAGCCGCAACAGCCGCCAATCCCGGTGCCGTGGAACCGCGTGGGCCTGACCCACATCTGCTTCAACGTGCGGAACATCCAGCGGTGGTACGACTACCTCGTCGGCAAGGGCGTGGAGTGCCTCGGCCCGCCCGAGCGCTCGCCTCGCGGCCACACACTGTTCTTCGCAAAGGACCCGGACGGCAATCTTATCGAGCTGACCGACCTCGGTTACATGCACTACGTGCTGGCGTGGCTCGGACCGCTCGGCGGGATGCTGTTCCGCCGCGGCATGTACAAGCAGTACTGCGGCGACGGGCGGGCCGGTTGCTTCGCGTCAGCACGTCATGTAGCGTTAAAATGCAGGCGTTTAGTTGCATCGGGACGCCGTTCTGAAGCCGCGCACAATGACGGAAATCAGTAGCGGATCCACCCCGCCCAGCGCACAAGTGCCATTGTTCAGCCGGTTGTGGCGGTTCGTGACCGAGCCGCAGTTGGCCGTTCGCGTCTTCTTCGTCCTGTCGGCTCTGCTCGTCATCGCCATCACCGCGACTTCCGCCACCCTGCTCTACAACTCCGCCAACACGCTGCGCGACGAAGCGGAAGCCAACGCCGTGCGGCTGGCCGAGCTGCTCGCTGACAGCTACGCGGAAATGGGCGAGATTTCGCTCGCCAACGTCGCCCGCACCCTGGACGCCACGCTCGACACCCAGATGACGGCGCAGGCGCGCATCGCCTCCCAGATGGTGGCGGCTGCCGAGGCGGCCGGCTACGAACCGGCGCGCGTCAACGAGATGCTCGATGCGATCACGAACGACACCGTGATCGACGAGTTCTGGATTACCGACGAGGTCGGTTTCTCCTACCTCACCAACGTCAGGGGCGATGACGGCGAGCGCGTGCCGTTCCGGTTCGACCCCGATCCGGCGGTACAGCCGCAGGCCTCGAAGTTCTTCGTCCTGCTGGCGGCACAGCCCGAGGACGACGGCTTCATCGTGCAGCCGGCGGTGGTCCGCGAAATCGACAACGAGATCGTGAAGTACGTCGGCGTCGGCGGCGCCGACAAGTCGCGCATAGTGCAGGTCGGAAACCTGTTCAACTTTGGGGATCAGGAGATCCTGTCGAACCTCGCCGCCTCGGAGCGGGGCGACGTCTCCGATGTCATCGAGGGCATCCTGGGCCAACAGATGACCGGGCAGGCCGAGCTCGTACGGCGCTTCGTCGCCGCTGCGGAGGACGCCGGCTGGTCGCGCGCGGAGATCGACGAGAAGCTTCTCCACGTCGTAGGCACGACGGTAATCGGCGAGATACGCGTCGCCGACGCGAGCGGCAGCGTGCTCTATTCCAGCCTGCCCGACTCCGAAACGCCGGACTCGGCCGGCACCATGCCGTACGCCGACGAGTTTGTAGCAATGCTCGACGGGACGGAGCTGCTGCACGAGCACGCGTCGGGACCGCGCCCCTCCGACGGCCTCGTCTACAAGTACGTCGGCGCCGCCGATCACGAAAGGCAACGCGTCGTACAGGTCGGCATCCTGATCGAGAGCAGCTTTGGTAACCTGCTCTATTCCGTGTACCAGCGCGAATCCGACGTCCTGGTCCGCTCGCAGAACATCGACACAATCTGGGTAGTCAACCAGGATCGCGATCTGGCGGCCGCCGCTCCCCGGCTGACGCTGCAGTCCGGGGACGAGGAATCCAACACCGTCGAACGGTTCGCAAGCAGCGCGGGGACCATGGTGCAGACGGCCATGGACGACGGGCGCGTGACGAGCCGCGCCAGCCTCAGCCTCTTCTCACCCGACACGCGCGGCATCCTCGTGGCTGCGCCGATCATCAACACCGGGGGCATCGCCATCGGCGCCCTCGCCATCGAGGTCGGCCTGGACGAAATTGCCGGGACGGTCATCAGCGAGGCCATCAACACCACGGTCATTGCGTTTCTGCTGCTGGTGCTGACCGGCGGCGGCGCGCTCTGGGGCTCGCGCCGGCTGACCAGTCCCATCGAGGCTATCGCCGAGGCGGCGAAGCAGGTGGAGAGCGGCACGCAGCCGGAAGCGCGCGAAATGGATGAGGTGCTCCGCCGCGGGGATGAAATCGGGCGCCTGGCGCGCGTCTTCTCAGACATGACGGTGCAGGTCTTCAACCGTGAGGAACAGCTGGAAACGCTCGTTTCCGAGCGGACGCGCGAGCTGCAGGCGAGCAATCGGAATCTGCGCCTGGCCTACGAGGCAATGGAGCAGGACCTCGAGATGGCCAAGGTGGTGCAAGCCGCCCTGGTGCAGCAGGGCAACACCAATATCGGAAACCTTAGCGGCCATGCCCGGATGACACCGGCGCAGATGGTGGGCGGTGACCTGATCGAGATGCACGTGCCGGAGGCCGGCAAGCTGTTCGTCGCACTCGGTGACGTGTCCGGCAAGGGTGTCGCCGCGGCGCTGTTCATGGCGGCGTCCAGCGCCGCAATCAGGGCAGCGTCAGCCGACCCGATCGGGGTCGACGTGATAGCGGCCGACATCAACAACCGGCTCTGCGCCGAGAACCCCATGGGGTTGTTCGTCACCTGCCTGCTCGCCATATTCGACCTCGAGAAGGGCACCGTGGACTACACGTGCGCCGGTCACGACCCGGCGCTGCTGATCAAGCCCGACGGCGCCCGGACGGCGCTGCCGACTACCGGTGACATGGCCATGGGGATCCTGGAGGACTTCGACTACTCAAGTCACCGGGAGCAACTGGCCCCCGGCGATACTTTTTTCGTCTACACCGACGGCCTGACGGACGCGATCAACCGCAAGGGCAAGCTGTTCGGACGGGAAGGTCTCGATCGTGCGCTCGACGGCGCCGGGAATCGGTCGCCGGAAGAAATGGTCGACCACATCTGGTCGTCCATCGAGGAATTCTCCGAGGGCACGGCGCCCACCGACGACAAGACCTGCCTGGTGCTACGCCGCAGCGAATAGGCGACTTCCCGGCCGACGCCGGACGTTGACTGAGCGTTGTCGCCTACCGGTGAGGCTGCTATAATGCCGCGACTGTCAGGTTCGAGAATCTCCGGATGATCAACGAGTTGCGGTTCTCCCTGTCGCCGGAGCTGTCCGACATCGGCAACCTCTTTCGCATGGTCGAGACGTTCGGCGAAGCGAACAACCTGCCGGAGCCGAAGGTTTACGTCGTTAACCTGATGCTCGACGAGCTGGTCACCAACATGGTGATGCACGGTAGCTCGAGCAGCGACAACCTGACGGCGGACATTCGGCTGCAACTCGGAGACGACGGCATCACCCTGACACTCGAAGACGACGGCCAGCCGTTTGATCCGACGGTCGCAGAAGCGCCGGACGTGGACGCGGCGCTGGAAGATCGGCAGATCGGAAAGCTCGGCTTGCACTTCGTGAAGAGTTTGGCCGATCGGGTATCCTACCGCCTGGAGAACGGCCGGAATCAACTCACGGTAGGCGTCGCAACCGAATCCACGGACTAGGCGGCAAGCGGGGAGCGATTCTTGACGAGCAACATCGACGTTGCAGAAGAACGGGAAGAAAACGCGCTGGTGCTGATTCCGGCGGGCCGGATCGACAGCGGCAACGCGCGCGCGTTCGAATCGGTCGTCACGGAGCGCATCGGCGCCGGTGAGCATCGGCTCATCGTCGACTTCAGCCGCCTGGATTTCATCAGCAGCTCCGGCTTGCGCGTCCTGTTGATCGCCGCGAAGACACTGAAGATACACAAGGGCAGCATTGCCCTATGCTCGATGAAGGACCACATCAAGGAAGTATTCCAAATCAGTGGCTTCGACCGCATCATTCCGATTCGCGACTCGCGCCAGGATGCCCTGACCGTCCTGTAGCCTAGCCAGGGTC
>JAGWAI010000054.1:5204-15658 GCA_021296485.1 Acidobacteriota bacterium | reverse complement strand
ACCCGTGCAGCTTGCGCCACGCCTGCCGCTGCTCGACCAGGATGCGCTCGCGACGTTCCAGATCCGGATCGTCCGGCCAGTCGCCGCGGATGGTGTCGGCCAGGGAACGGGCCAGCCGCAGGGCCTCGGCTGAGGATCCCGGACCCGCGTTGATGACGGCCAGCTCTTCCGCGACCGTATCGATCCCGCACGTCAGCGACTGCGGCAACCGCTCGTCGGTCACGAGCAGGTCGAGTACGCGGTGCGGTCGGATCGCCACACCGTAGCGACGCCGGTACGCGTCGACCGCCTGACAGACGCGCAGCAGGCTCGACCAGTCGTCGTTGAGCGATTCGCCGGTCTTGCGGGTCGCGGCGCAATGCGCCAGCACCAGCGCGATGGTGAGCTGTGCGCGCTCGCTGAATCGCCCCATCCGCAGGAAGCGCCAGGCGTCGTCGTGGTACATGGTGGCGTCCGCGGCGCCCGCCAGCCCGTCGATGTCGTAGGCGATCCCCTCGTAGAAGGTCTCCGGCGCGGTCTTCCAGATATCCTCGATGCGCAGCTTGCGGAATCGCAGGTACGCCCTGTTCAGGTTGGACCAGACTTCGGCGCTGAGGTGGTGCCGCATCTGCCGTGCGTTCTCGCGGCCGAGCGTGAAGCCGTTCCATACCGAGTCGACATTCGTGCGTTCGAACGTGAGGTCGTCCGCGAGGGCGAACGAATCGACCAGCATGTAGTCGTCGCCGCCACTCACCAACTCGGCGTCGCCCCCCGGGATCCGCCGGCCGAGACTGCCGTAGATCCGGTACCAGCCAAAATGGATCTCGCGAATGGGCCGATCCACCAGCGACTCGACCTGCCACCGGAGCAGCCGGCAGAGGTGACCCGTCCGCTCGAAATAGCGGCCCATCCAGTACAGGCTTTCCGCGTTGCGCGCCAGCATCTCACTCCTGCTCGGACAGCACCCAGAGGTCCTTGCCGCCGCCGCCCTGGCTGGAATTCACGACGAGGCTGCCGCGCCGCAGCGCCACGCGGCAGAACGCGCCCGGCACGATGCGCGTCTCCCGGCCGCGCAGGATGTAGGGGCGCAGATCGACGTGCCGCGGCTCGGGACGGCCCTCGACAACGCACGGCGCGCGCGACAGCGCCAGCACCGGCTGCGCAATGAAGCCCGCGGGATTGGCCCGCAACTGCTTCGCAAACGCCTCGCGCTCGGCCGCCGTCGCATGCGGACCGACCAGCATGCCGTAGCCGCCCGAGCCGCCCACCTCCTTGACCACGAGGCGTGCCAGGTTGTCGAGCGTATATTCGAGGTCCTCCGGCCGGCGGCACAGGCGGGTCGGGACATTTGCCAGGATCGGCTCCTCGGCGAGGTAGTACCGAATCATGTCCGGAACGAAGGCGTAGTTGCTCTTGTCGTCTGCCACTCCGGTGCCGGGCACGTTCGCAAGCGCCACATTGCCGGCGCGGTGGGCGCGCACCACGCCCGGAACGCCGAGCACGGAATCCGGACGGAAGACCTCCGGGTCCAGGAAATCGTCGTCGATGCGCCGGTAGATGACATCGATGCGCCGCAGCCCCTCCGTGGTCTTCATGTACACGACGTCGTCCGTGACGACCAGGTCGCGCCCTTCCACCAGCTCGGCGCCCAACTCGTGGGCCAGGAACATGTGTTCATAGAAGGCGGCATTCGCGACGCCGGGCGTCAGCACCGCGATTGACGGGTCGTCGCAGCCCGCGGGCGCAATCTCGCGCAGGGTCTGCAGCAAGCGGTGGCCGTAGTCCTCCACCTCACGGACCCGGCACTGGCGGTACAGGCGGCGCAGGCTCGACTTGATCGCCTTGCGGTTGGCAATCATGTACGAGACCCCGGACGGGACGCGCAGGTTGTCCTCCAGCACGTGGAAGCCGTCGTTCGTACGCACCACGTCGGTGCCGCAAATGGAGACCCACGTGCCGTGGGCCGGCTGGACGCCGCGCATCTCCCGGCGGTACTGCGGGCAGTCGTACACCATGTCGGCCGGGATGACGCCGTCCTCGATGATGCGCCCCGCGCCGTAGACGTCCGCCAGGAAGCGGTTCAGGGCGAGGATGCGTTGGGTCAGGCCGGCTTCAATCTGCCGCCAGTCGGCCGCGGACACGATGCGCGGCAAGCAGTCGATCGGGATGATCCGCTCGTCCGCCTCGTTGTCACCGTAGACGGTGAACGTGATGCCTTCGTTCAGGAATGAGCGGGTCACCCATTCCTGCATGCCGTTGATCTCCTCGGCCGTGAGGCGCCGCAGCCATTCGTGAAGATCCCGGCAGTGCGGATGGGGGACGCCCCCTGCCTGGAACATCTCGTCGTAGACGCTGTCGTCTAGCGTATACGCTTCGAACTCCATGCCTGCGGGCTCCCGCCCGGACGCTGATGGATCAAAGGCGCCAGACGATCAATAGCTGCGCCGTGTTCTCGTCCAGGTCTGTTCCGAGCTTGTTCAGCCAGTACTGGTACTCGATGCCGAGGAATATCTGATTCGCCTTCTTGGCCACTGCCTGGCCGATGTCCCACATGAACTGCGGCTGGGCCAGCACCCACGCCTTTACCTGGCCGCCGAACTCGTCGGTCGTGCCGCCGATGTACTCCGCGTGGCCGGTGAACACGAACGACTGGTTGCCCGCGTTGATGGCGGAGCCCCAGCTCACGTCGAACATCCAGCTGTTGCCGGTTTTCGGCGCGCCGCCCCCCTTTTCGGCGCCGGTGTTGGCGTCGATGAAGGCCGTTACGTCGGTGTTAAGGAAATAGAAGCCGGGCACGTCCCACGACGCCCGTACGCCCGGCAGATACTTGAAGAAGTCCGCGTCGCCGCCGAAGTTGATACCGCCGATCAGGGCGATGTCGCGCAGCGGACCGGCGCCCACCGTGCGGTTCGCCAGCTTGCCGAGGCTCAGCGTCGGATACCACTCGCCGTAGAAGTCGCGGTCATTGAAACCGTCGACCGCCACGTCGTCGATGAAATCGGTGAAGAAGAAGCTGTCGCCGAGGCTCCAGGACAGCGCATGCTGGAATGTCAGGATGACGGTCTGCTCCGACGATCCGGAAAACGGGTTGTCGAGAGAACCGTACTGAATGTGGAACTCGGTCTGAGCGGCCGCCGCCGACGGCGTCGCCAGCAACAACACTGCGACGGATGCATAGCGGACCCAGCGGAGCGAGCGTGTAGTCATCAGTATTCACCCCTATGGCGCCATTGCAAATTCAGCCACATGCGGCGTGCATTGCGATTTTATAATAGAAGACGCTGCCGGTCGGCGGCCGCGGGCCGGTGTACGATTGCCGGATGCCCGCAACGGCGACGCAGATCCTGGAGCGGGTGTTCGGTTACGCACGCTTCCGCGGGCAGCAACAGGCAGTTATCGATCACGCGATCGCCGGGGGCGACAGCCTCGTGCTGATGCCGACCGGCGGCGGCAAATCACTCTGCTACCAGATCCCCGCGCTCATGCGCGGCGGCGCGGCCGTGGTCGTCTCGCCGCTCATCGCGCTTATGCGCGACCAGGTCGCGGCCCTGCTCCAGGCGGGCGTGCGCGCCGCATATCTGAATTCGACGCTGTCGTACGGCGAGGTGCTCGACGTCGAGGCGCGGCTCCGCGCGGGCAGTATCGACTTGCTGTACGCCGCGCCGGAACGGCTCCTCGGCGAGCGGACGCTGGCGCTGCTCGACGAAGTCGACGTGGCGCTCTTCGCTATCGACGAGGCGCACTGCGTCTCGCAGTGGGGCCACGATTTCCGGCCGGAGTATCTTCAACTTGCCGTGCTGCGGGACCGCTTTCCCGGCATCCCGCGGATGGCGCTGACGGCCACCGCCGACGAGACGACCCGGCGCGAGATCGCGGAACGGCTCGGACTGGCCGGCGCCCGCTGGTTCATCAGCGGTTTCGACCGTCCGAACATCCAGTACCGCGTGGCGCCGAAGTCGACCCCGCGCGACCAACTCGCCCGCATCCTCGACACGGAACACCGGGGCGACGCCGGCATCGTCTACTGCCTGTCGCGGCGCAGCGTGGACGAGACCGCCGAGTGGCTGCGCGGACGGGGCGTGGATGCGCTTGCCTACCACGCGGGCATGAACGCCCGGGAGCGCGAGGCCCACCAGGACCGCTTCGTCCGCGGCGAGGGGGTGGTGATGGTCGCCACCATCGCGTTCGGGATGGGCATCGACAAGCCGAACGTCCGTTTCGTCGCCCATCTCAACCTGCCGAAGAGCCTGGAGGCGTACTACCAGGAGACCGGCCGCGCCGGGCGCGACGGCCTGCCGGCCACCGCGTGGATGGCGTACGGGCTGCAGGACGTGATCACGCTGCGGCAGATGGTGGACGGCTCCGAAGCGGGCGCGGAACGGAAGCGCTTGGAGATCCGCAAGCTCGACGGCATGCTCGGCTACTGCGAGCTGACAACGTGCCGGCGTCAGGCGCTGCTCGCCTACTTCGGCGAGACGCTCGCCGACCCCTGCGGCAACTGCGACAACTGCCTGGACCCGCCCGAGTCATGGGACGCGACCGAGGCGGCCCGCAAGGCGCTGTCGTGCGTCTACCGGACCGGCCAGCGCTTCGGCGCCGGCTACGTCGTCGACGTGCTGCGCGGCAAGGACGACGAGCGCATGCGGCGCTTCGGCCACCACCGGCTGCCGACCTTCGGGGCGGGCGATGACCTCGACGCGCGCCAGTGGCGGTCGGTAGTCCGCCAGCTCGTCGCGCGCGGCCTGCTGAGCGTGGACATCGACGGCTTCGGCTCGCTGCGCCTGACCGCGGCCGCCGCGGGCGTCCTGCGCGGCGACGCCATCGTGGAGCTGCGGCGCGACGCGCGGCCGGCGCGCGCCTCGCGCAAGAGGCGCGCTGCCGCCGGCGCCGCCAGCGGCCCGCCCGGCCTGTTCGATGCGCTGCGCGCGCGCCGCCTGGAGCTTGCGCAGAGCCAGGGCGTGCCCCCGTACGTCATCTTTCACGATGCGACGCTTGCGGCGATGGCCGAGGTCCAGCCGCAAACCCTCGATGAAATGGCGACGCTCTCAGGCGTCGGCGCGAAGAAGCTGGAGCGCTACGGCGAGATCTTCCTGCGCGTGATACGGGAACATGGAGTGGACACCGCACCCGGCGCCGATGTCGCGGACGCAGCGCGCTGAGCGGGTGTCCGCGGCTACTGCCCGTCCGGCGGTTGCATTGCCCTTCCGAGCCGCACGACGACGTCGAATTCCTCCGCAGTGACCGGCTGGACCGACAAGCGGCTCCCCTTCTGGACCACCATCATCTTCTCCAGGCCGGGGGTCGCCTTCAGCGCCGCCAGCCCTACCGTGCCCGGGAAGCGCTCGACGTACTCGATGTCGACCATGTACCAGACCGGCTTCTCCGCCGTGCTGCGGGCATCGAAATAGTGGTGGCCCGGCTCCCAGGCGAAGTGATCGGGATGTCCCTCCCTGCATATCCGGGCAACGCCGGTGACCCCGGCGGGATCGGCATTGGACGCATAGAAGAGCACGCCGTCGCCCACGCGCATGTCGTCGCGCATGAAGTTACGCGCCTGATAGTTGCGCACCCCTTCCCAGCACGTCCGCCCGTCCCGCGCGAGATCGTCGATGGTGTAAGCCGACGGCTCACACTTCATGAGCCAGAATCGCGGCACTGGCGACTCCGAAGGACGCGCGGATAACGCGTCATGGCGAGGTTGGAATCCGTATAAAAAAAATGGTGCCGAGGGGCAGAATCGAACTGCCGACACCATGATTTTCAGTCATGTGCTCTACCGACTGAGCTACCTCGGCACGAAAACGGGGGTATGCGCGCCGCCGCCGCGGACCTGTCGATGCTGGGCGACGGCAAACTTTCAAGATACGTCAGATGCCGCCCGTGGGGCAAACGAGGGACCCGCCGGTGCGTGTCGGCGGCATGAGGCAACATGTACACTAGCGAAGATATGACGATGAATTCCCGTGTCAACGTACCGACTCCTCGCAACGAACCTGTTCTGGACCACGCCCCCGGCTCGCCGGAACGGGCGGCCCTGAAGGCGCAACTCGCCCAGTTTTCCGGCGGCTCGATCGAGATCCCGCTGATTATCGGCGGCCAGGACGTCACCACCGGCGACCTCGGGCGCTGCATTCTGCCGCACGACCATGCCCGCTCGGTTGCGACGTACCACAAGGGGAATGCCGACACCGTCGCCGAGGCGATTACGGCGGCGGCCGAGGCCCGCCCGGCGTGGGCCGCCATGCCGTGGGAGCAGCGGGCGGCGGTGTTTCTCAAGGCCGCCGACCTGCTGGCCGGCCCGTACAGGCCGATCATCAACGCGGCGACGATGCTCAACCAGAGCAAGACCGTCATGCAGGCGGAGATCGACGCGGCCTGCGAATTGATCGACTTCCTGCGCTACAACGTGCACTACATGCAGGAGATTTTCGAGCAGCAGCCTGGCAGCGCGCCGGGCATCTGGAACTACATGGAGTACCGCCCGCTGGAGGGCTTCGTGCTGGCGGTGACGCCGTTCAACTTCACCGCCATCGCGGGCAACCTGCCGAGCAGCCCGGCGATGATGGGCAACACGGTGCTGTGGAAGCCGGCGTCCACCGCCGTGTTCTCGGCGTACTGGGTGATGCGCGTCTTCGAGGAGGCTGGACTGCCGCCCGGCGTCATCAACCTGGTGGCCGGCAGCGGCGGCGCCATCGGGACGCCCGCGATGGAGCATCCTGATCTGGCCGGGGTGCACTTCACGGGCAGCACCGAGGTATTCACCGGCATGTGGAAGACGGTCGGCGGCAACGTCAAGGGGTACCGCAACTACCCGCGCATCGTCGGCGAGACCGGCGGCAAGGACTTCGTCTTCGCGCACGCCTCCGCGGATCCGGACGAGCTGGCGACCGGCCTGATCCGGGGCGCCTACGAGTACCAGGGCCAGAAGTGCAGCGCGGCCAGCCGGGCCTATATTCCCGCCAGCCTGTGGCGGACGTTGCGCGACCGGCTGTGCGACGAGGTCAGCCGGATCGCGTACGGCGACGTATGCGACTTCACGAACTTCATGGGCGCGGTGATCGACAGAGCCTCCTACAACACGCTGTCGAGCGCCATCGACGCCGCCCGCAGCGATACGGCAGCGGACGTCATCTGCGGCGGAGCGTATTCCGACGAAGTCGGCTACTTCGTGGCGCCGACCATCATCCAGGCGCACGACCCCGGATACGCGACGATGGAAACCGAGTTGTTCGGCCCGCTGCTCACGATCTACGTGTACGAGGACGACCGCTACGAGCAGGCGCTCGAGCTGTGCGACAACACCTCTCCCTACGCGTTGACGGGCTCCGTATTCGCCCGCGACCGGCGGGCCGTCGCGCTCGCCTCGGAGAAGCTGCGCTATGCGGCGGGCAACTTCTATATCAACGACAAGCCGACCGGCGCCGTCGTCGGCCAGCAGCCGTTCGGCGGCGCGCGGGCGTCGGGTACCAACGACAAGGCCGGCAGCCTGCTGAACATGATGCGCTGGGTCAGCCCGCGCACGACGAAGGAGAGCTTCATCCCGCCGCGGGACTATCGCTATCCTCACATGCAGCAGTCCTGAGCAGCCCTGAGCCGAGCGCATGTCGTATTTCCGACCGGCGATTGATGCGCTGACCGCGTACCAGCCCGGTGAGCAGCCGGCGGCTGGCGAACAGGTCGTCAAGCTCAACACCAACGAGAATCCGTATCCGCCCAGCCCCGGCGCGCTGGCGGCCCTGCAGTCGGTTGCAGCGGACAGCCTGCGGCGGTATCCGCAACCTGCCGCGGACGAGTTCCGCGCCAGCGCCGCGGCGGTGCTCGGCATCGATGCGACCTGGATAGTCGCGGGCAACGGCAGCGACGACCTGCTGACGATGCTGTTCCGCTCGGTGGCCGACGCCGAGCGGCCGGTGGCGTTTCCGGCGCCTACCTACAGCCTGTACCGGACGCTCGCGCGGATGCAGGGCGCACCGGCGGTCGAGGTGCCGTTCGACGATACATACGCACTGCCGGTCGAGCGGCTTGCGGCGGCGGCGGCGGCGCTGACGATCGTGGCCAGCCCGAACAGTCCGTCCGGCAACCGGATACCGAACGCCGACCTGGATGAGCTGGCCGCGCGCGTGAGCGGTATCCTGGTGATCGACGAGGCGTATGCCGCGTTCGCCACCGGCGACGCGCTGGAGCTGACCGCGCGCCGAGAGAATGTCGTGGTGCTCCGCACGCTGTCGAAGAGCCATTCGCTGGCCGGTCTCCGCCTCGGCTTCGCCGTGGCGCCGCCGGCGCTGCTGTCCGGCCTACTGAAAGTGAAGGACAGCTACAATGTCGATGCGGTATCGGCCCGGGTCGGTGCGGCGGCGATCAGGGACACCGCCCATACCGTCGCGAACGTCGAACGGGTCTGCGCGTCGAGGGAACGGTTGTCGGCGGCGCTGGCAGACATCGGCTGCCGCGTCTGGCCGAGCGAGGCGAACTTCTTGCTGGTGCGCCCGCCGGACGGCGATGCACGCAACGTCTATGAGCGTCTGAAGGCGGAAGGTATCCTGATACGGTACTTCGACGAACCGATGCTGGCGGATCGGATGCGCATCACCGTCGGGACGCCCGCGCAGAACGAGCGACTGCTGGCGGCGCTGCGGCAATTGGTAAGTCCGGCGGTCGAATCCGGCCGGACCCCGAACGACCAATGACGACTACACGATTGCAACGGCGAGCCTGTGCGGCCATCGGCGCCCTGGCGCTCTGCGGTCTCGCCGCCGACCATCTTGCACCCGGTCATGCGGCCGGCGCGGCGGCGCAGCGGGGTGTCGATCAATATGAACGCGACCAGCTGCGCAAACGGGAACGCGATCGGATATTCCGCGCTCTGAGCGACGGCGTCATCCGGATGCGCAAGGCGTCGTACGCGAGCATCGCGGACGGTCTCGACATCCCCGTCTACATCTTCGAGCCGCTCGAATTGCGCGGCGCGCGAGGCCATCCGGCGCTGGTGTGGATTCACGGCGGCGTGCACGGCGACCTCGATCCGCTCTACTTTCCGTTCATCAAGGAGGCGCTGGACCGCGGCTACGTCGTGCTTGCGCCGGAATACCGGGGTAGCACGGGCTACGGCCGCGCGCACCAGGAGGCAATCGACTACGGCGGATACGAAGTCGAGGACTGCCTGACAGCCGTCAGCTACATGGCCGGGCAGATGCCGTACGTCGATCCCGAGCGGCTCGGGGTCATCGGCTGGAGCCACGGCGGCTTCATCGCCATGCACGCGGTATTCCGCGACCAGGCGGCGTTCAAGGCGGCCGCCGCCATGGTGCCGGTCACCAACCTCATCTTCCGCCTGTCGTTCAAGGGACCGCGCTACGCGGAACGGTTCGTGCAGCAGAAACGGATCGGCGGGCAGGTGCACGAGCGGCGGCGCCTGTACGTCGAGCGCTCTCCGCTCTACCAGATCGACCGGCTGAGAACGCCGTTGCTGGTACATGTCGCCGACAACGACCGCGACGTCGATTTCGAAGAGGCGCAGCAGCTCATCCACGCCCTCGAGTACAAGAAGCCGCACCTGGCCGAGACGCGCATCTACGCCAATCCGCCCGTCGACCAATTTGGCGACGGCCACATGTTCAACCGCCGGGTCGACCGCGCGCGCGGGTACGTGCGGGCCGACAGTCGGGCGCAGCGCGACTCCTGGAACCGCATCTGGACGTTCCTTGAGTGGCACCTCGAGCCTTACCGCGTTTCTTCACATGGGGCTGCGCCCCAAGCCCCCGGCCACCCGGCCCCGGCCTGCCCGGGCCGCGCTGTGCGCGGCTTGAACCTGGTTCAAGTATGGGAGAAATCGCTCGGTCCGCGGGCGGTCGCGCGCCGGCGCTGCTGGCGGTCGACGTCGCGATCCTGCTCCCCGACACGCTGCTCCAACCGCTGCTGCGCCTGAACGCGGCGCTGCAACCGCCGCCCGACGGTTTCCATTTCGACGACACGCACCTGCCGCACGTCACGCTGACGCAGCATTTCATCTCCGCGGCGCGCCTGCCCGACGTCATCCGGGAGACCGCGGCCGTGCTGCGCGGCGCCGGCCCGCTCTGGCTGCTACCGGCAGAAACAAGCCGGGGACGCACCGCGTCGACAGTTCGGTTGACGCTGACCGAGCCGCTTGCACGACTGCACGCCGCCCTGATGGACCGTCTCGAACGGTTCGAGTCGGGCAGCGGAGACGAGGCGGCTTTCTTTCCCGACGCCCTCGAGCCCGCGCGCCGCGCGGATGTGGAGTGGGTACGGCAGTTCAGAACGCAGGCGGCCCATGGCCGCTTCGATCCGCACATCACGCTGGGCGTCGGACCGCTCCCGCGTCCCGATTCCCTGCCCGCCGCCGACGCCGCGCGCGCGGCGCTCTGCCACCTCGGCCGCTTCTGCACCTGCCGCCGCGTGCTGGCCGAGTGGTCCTTGACAGCGACAGGCGCGTGAGTCACCATCGCGCCTCGGCA
>JAGWAI010000054.1:0-5126 GCA_021296485.1 Acidobacteriota bacterium | reverse complement strand
CTCGGCAAGCGCGGCGCGGGGCGAAGGGCTTGCCGGGGGTTTGGGGCGCAGCCCCATGTGGTAAACGAAATGGGGGCTTTCATGTGGCGATCGAGCTTACTGATATTCACCTGCGCAGTGCTGTCCGGGGCGTGCGCGGCGGGCGACGCCGTGGAAACCGAGGCATCAGGTGAGGCCGTGGCACCGCGGGCGGCGGCCGCACCCACCATAGTGACCGAGGCCGACATCCCGGCGGACATCCATCGGGAATCGTGGGCGCGCCTGCCGCATCCGCAACGGGAACAGATGGACGCCGACGGACAGCGCGCCTACGACATCGTCCGCGCCCCGGGCAGCCGCTACGCGGACAGCCTATGGGGGCCGGTCGGCATGTGGCTCCACAGCCCGGGCATGGTCGAACACCTGTTCCCGGCCAGCTCCTATCTGCGGTTCGGCACGGACAAGGATCAGCGTCTGACCGAGCTGACCATACTCGCCACGGCCCGCGAAGTGCGCAGCCAGTACGAGTGGACCGCCCACGAGCCGCCCGCAGTGGCGGCCGGTCTCGAGGCGGAAATCATCGAGCTGGTCAAGCAGCGCGCGCCGCTCGACGGCGCCGGCGACGTGCCGGGACTCGGCGACGTGGAGCGCCTGATCATCCAGTTCACCCGGGAAGCGATCAGCGACGAGCGGGTCAGCTCCGAGACGTTTGCGCGGGCGCACGAGCTGCTCGGCGACACGGGCGTCATGGACCTGGTCGGCCTGATCGGCTACTACAACTTCGTCAACATCACGCTCAAGTCGTTCGACCTGCAGCTCGAACCGGGGCGTGAGCGGATGCTGCCCGATCTCTGGTAGTGGCGGCCACCGGAGCGGCCGACGCGGCCGTCATGGCGCTGGCGGTCGTGGGGCTCGGCATCTCGACGTACTTCACGGGGGTGGCGTACCGCTGGATACGCCCCGATACACGCTGGATTCCCGCCTTCTGCCGCATGGGCGAGCGAACGTGCGCCTCGATCGTGTTCACGCCCCGCGCGCGGGTGTTCGGGCTGCCCAACTCGGTGCTGGGGCAAGTGTTCTACGTGGCCCTGCTGGCGGGCCTGCCACTCGGCCTGCTGGACCAGCCGGCGCTGTTCATGCTGTATCTGGGAGCCAGCCTGGCGCCTGTCCTACTCGCTGCTGTTCATCACGCGCGTGCCGTGCGTGCTCTGCTTCACCACGCACGGGATCAACACGGTCATCCTTCTGCTGCTGATACTGCGGATGCCGGCGTAGCCGGTTGGGCGCCGCCGCCGTCAATCCGGCGCCGCTCGGCCAGTATGAGGCCGTACTCCGCGCAGCGCTTCCAGACGCGGTTGGCCATCTCGGTGAGGTGCACCGCCTTCAGGCCGAAGTAGAGGAAGACGGCGCCCAGCCCGCCCACCACCACCAGGCGCATGCCCTGGACCCAGTCGGCGCCCACCTGGGAGGTCAGCAGGCCGAGCGCGCCGTACGACAGGAAGCCGGCGACAGCCAGCAGCGGTCCGGTCACCGTGCGCATGCTCCAGGAGGCGACGCGCGATTCCTTCTCCATCAGCTTGCCGATCGTGCCCAGCCGCTCCAACGCCGTGCCCAGGCGCTCGAAGTCCGTGCCGATCAGCACCTCCCGCAGCGTGATCTGCGCCCGACAGGCGCGCGACACGCGGCGGTCGCCGCGCAGCCATGACGGGCCGCTGACGTGTATCTGGTGATCCGGAAACCGGGCGGCAAGCCGCTGCAGCAGCCGGGCGTGCGCTTCAGCGGTATGCTCGTCGGCGGTCGAGACGATGTCGATCTCGATGCGCCGTCGCTCGGGCACCCAGACCACTTCGTGCAGCGCACCGCCGTCGCGATCCTCTATGTACATGGCGGCGTGGGGCGAGATGTCCTCGTGCAGACGCGCCTCGTGATCGAGGCACGGCAGCCGCGGCACGCCGTCGGGCAGCGCGGCCGGCAGGCGGTACAGCTTGACCGCGTGAACTCGCGCGAATTCCGAGACGGCGCCGAAGAACTGCCGCCAGGCGCCGGCGTCGAGACGCTGCGCCGCGTTCGGGGAGGATGTCACGACCGCCACGATAGCACAGCGCCAGGGGGCGTCCGCGGCGCGGCAGATGGTATATTGTTGGGATTCTGCGGGCCGTGGAGGCCCACCTGAACGACTAGCCAGAGGTTTCAATGACGAAGCGACGATCAACACGTGTGCGAGGAATGAACAGTCTTGCGTTTTGGGTGCGCACAGCCGCCGCGGCGGCGGGCATCGCACTCCTCAGCCTGTCCGCCGCGGTCGGCGCGCAGGAGAAGACAGTGTGGGACGGCGTGTACACCGAGGAACAGGCCGTGCGAGGCGAGACGACCTATGAGCAGGAATGCGCGACCTGCCACCTGGCCGATCTGCTGGGCGACGGCATCGCCCCGGCGCTCACCGGCGCCGCCTTCGACTTTCGCTGGAGCGACCTGTCGGTGGGCGACATGTTCGTGGCCATTCGCGCCACCATGCCCCAGGGCGCGCCGGCCAGCCTCAGCCCCAATGGATACGCCGACATCGTGGCCTACATGCTGAAGCGTAACGACTTTCCGGCGGGCGACATGGAGCTGCCGTCCGAGGAAGCGGACCTCAACATGATCACGATTACGTCGGCGGCGCCGTAGGGGTTGCGCCGCATGCCGCCGCCGGGACCTGTCAGGCCCCGGCGGGCTCCGTTGAGGACTGCGGCCGGCGCGCCGGCGCCGGCTCGTCCGCCTGCAGGCCGGGAAAGTCAATGCCGCGCCGCTGCAGCTTCAGCGTGTAGATGCTGAAGGGCGACATGCGGTGCGAGACGTACACGCTGCCCACCACCGCCGCCATCAGCGGCAGCATGATGCGGTAGTCGTTCGTCATTTCGAACAGGATCAGTATTGAGGTAGTCGGCGCCTTCGCAATTGCCGCGAAGAACGCCGCCATGCCCACCATCGCGTACGCGCCTGAGCCGGCGGTCCACTCGGGGAAGACGCCGTTGGCCAGCGATCCGAATGCGCCGCCCAGCATTGCGCCCATGTACAGGCTGGGCGCGAAGACGCCGCCGGATCCGCCAGAGCCCAGCGTGGCGCAATTGGCCACCATTTGGGCGACGAACAGCGCCAGCAGCAGCTCCCACGAAAAGCGGACCCAGAGGGCCGACTCGATGGCCGGAAAGCCCGCCCCGTATATCTGCGGGAAGAACCTCAGTATCAGTCCGACCATCAGGCCGCCCACGGCCGGCTTGAGGTAGTCGGGGAATTTCCAGGCGCCGAAGGAATCCTCCGACCAGTACAGCAGCTTGATGTAGCCGCTCGCCGCCAGACCGATGAGGATGCCCATCAGAAAGTAGAGCGGCAGCTCGGCGGGGCTGACCAGGTCGTAGGCCGGCGCCATGAATGCCGGAAAATTTCCCAGGAAGTAGCGCGCGATCATGCAGGAGCTGAGCGAGGTCAGCAGCACCAGCAGGAAGTCGGTGTGGACGCGGCCGATCAGCACCTCCATCGAGAAGATGGCCGCGCCGATCGGCGCGTTGAACGTGGCGGCAATGCCGCCCGCCGCGCCGCACGTGACGAGCGTGCGGACATTGGTGCGGCTCAGCCGGGTCCAGGCGCCGATAGCCGATCCGATCGCCGAGCCGATCTGCACCATCGGCCCCTCGCGGCCGGCGGCGCCTCCGAACCCTATGGTCAGCGACGAGGCGATCACCTTGACCGTGACGACCCGCTTGCGGATATTGCCCCCGCGGGTGGCCAGCGCGGTCATCACCTCCGGCACGCCGTGACCCTTTGCCTCGCGCGCGAACCGCTGGACAATGGGCCCGACCAACAACCCGCCCAGCGCGGGCAACAGGACGAGCTGGGCCGGCCCGAACCGTTCCAGCAGCCCCGCCACCGGCCCGCGCGCAAAGCCGGCCGTCAGCTCCAGCACGTAGATGAAACCGACCGAACCGAGGCCGGTGACCACGCCGACCACGACCGCCAGGATGATGAGGTAATTCTGCTCCGGGAGAAACGAGGCGCGCAGCCACACCCGCGCCCCATCCCAGACACCGACGCGGGCCGCCATCCTCCGGCCGGCCGCCGCAAGCGCGGCGACGACGGCGGCAAGCCACTTCCCGAATTCTCCACCTGTGGACATGGCGACTTAGCGCTCGACCTCGATGTCGGCGGGGGGGGGCGGCGGCTCGACCGGCTGCACGACCGCGAGCTTCACGCGCTCCCCGCGCCGCAGCGACAGGAGCATCGGCTCCGTGCGCCCGGCTGCCGCCTCCAGCGCCGCGCGGTCGTCCTCGACATCCGTGGTAACGCCTTCGATCGACAGCAGCCAGTCCCGCTCCCGGACGCCAGCCTGCTCCGCCGGTCCGCCGTTCCGCACCGCCGTCACCACCCAACGTCCGGCGCCTCCCGGGTCATCCGCGGCGGGCCGCACCCACTCGAACGCCATGCCCGACGACGCAAAGCGCACAGGTCCCTGATCTACCGGCAGGCAATCGGCATCGGGCACCAACGTGCCGCCGGCAATCCGGCGGCGGTTCCGCAAGACGCGGTAGCGCACCAGTTCGCCCGGCGTCGTGGCGTCGTACAACTCCCGGAACTGCTCCGCGGAAGTGACGTCTTCCTCGCCCCATTCCAGCAGGATGTCGCCGCCGCGCAGCGAGGGTTCCGGGTGAAACGCCGGTGCGTGGACATATTCAATCAACACGCCGCGCTCGATGACGAACCGCTCGCGAACCGCCTCGGCCAGATCCGACACCTCCAGGCCGCGGCATACCTCTTCCTCCTGCAGGCGCTCGATCAGCCGCAGCATGCTCATGGAGGAGATGACCCGCGGGCCGTCCGGCGTGGCATGCGCGACGCCCAGCAGCGCACCGTCCAGATTCACGACGGCGGCCAGCGCCGCCGATTCCGGCATGTTCATCGACACGATGAGGTCGCCCGCGGCGCCCTCGGGCTCCTCCTCCACCGCGACAAAATAACCCGGGGCGACGGCCGGCTCGCCCTCCGTCGTAAGGGTCACGCCGCCGACGTACGACCCCGACGGCATCGCGCGCGGATCGGTGAGCGTGAACGGCATCAGCGCCTCGCCGCTCACGTCGAACAGGGCGAGCCCGATGTCGGGATCCCAGCCGCGC
>JAGWAI010000053.1 GCA_021296485.1 Acidobacteriota bacterium | reverse complement strand
TTATGAACGGCTTACGAGAATTAGGTGACTCACCCTGCCTTGACACTCCCTTGGGGCGGCGGCGCGGAGTTCACACCGTAACGTTGGCGGCCGGTGGCATCCCCTTTACAATGTCGTTGGCGGCGGCAACCGGTTGTCGCTGGAGTCCGACGACACAGCAGCGGCCGGTGTGACGCGGCCGACCGATGGAAGGGGCGTAACCGTGAAGATCACGGTCATGGAAGAGCGCGAGGGCGACGCGCTGGTGCTGCTGCCCACCGAACGACTCTTCAGCGGAAACGCCCGCTCGTTCGAGGAGCTCCTCATGGAGTTCATCAACAACGGCGAGCGGCAGGTGGTCGTCGACTGCAGCCAACTCGATTTCATCAGCAGCGCCGGCATGCGCGTGCTGTTGATGGCTTCACGGGCGCTCAAGGCGCAGGCCGGGTCATTCGCTGTGTGCGCCATGAAGTCCAAAGTCGAGGAGACGTACCGGATAAGCGGCTTGCATCGGGTCATCTCCACCGAGACGTCGCGCGCAGCGGCGCTCGAAGCCGTCGGCGCGTCGGCATCCGGCGAATGACGCTTCACGCCTCGCGCAGCGGCCGGAAGAACGTTCTCAGATCGCCGACCAGCAGCTCGGGTTCCTCGGCCGCCGGGAAGTGCCCGCCGGTCTCGTGGTAGGACCACAGCCGGACATGGTCAGGCACCTCCTCGATCAGCGATCGCGGCGGCCGCGCGCGGGACGTGATGCCGTAGAAGTCGAAATACCCCTCGGGCGCCCGCCGGCCGTTCGCCTGCTGCTGCGCTGAAGCCTGTCTGCCGCGCAGGTTCTCCAGGGTGAGCCCGACGGTGCGCGGCGCCGGGGGCGTTCTGAAATTGCCGGACGAATAGTAGATGCGGACGGCGGTGCCGATCGAGCCCGTGTGCCAGTAGATCGATACCAGGGTCAGGATCTCGTCCTTGCTGAACTTGTTCTCGGGATTCCCCTGACAATCGCTCCAGGCGCGCAGCTTCTCGACCACCCAGGCCGCGACGCCGGCGGGCGAGTCGGTCAGGCCGTAGGCCAGCGACTGCGGCTTGGTGCCCTGGATGAGCTGGTAGGCCGTTTCCTCGGCCGTGTAGCGGTCCATGCTCTCCCAATACGCGCGCTCCTCGGCCGTGCGCGGCTCGAACCGCGTTCGCGGAGGCTGCCCCGGCGTGGTGACGCCGATGACCCGGTCCGGGACGCGCGCCGCGATCCGGCTGCCCATCTGGCTGCCCCAGTCGCTGCCGTAAGTGCCGAATCGGTCGTAGCCCAGCTTGTCCATCAACTTGATCCACAGACCCGGGACCGTGCCGGGCGTGAAGTCCGCGAGCGGTTCACCGGAATAGCCGTAACCGGGCAGGGACGGAACGACGACGTGGAACGCATCGCCGGCCGCGCCGCCGTGGGCTGTTGGGTCCACGAGCGCGGCAACCGACGGCAGCATTTCCCAGAATGTTCCGGGATAGCCATGCGTCATGATCAGCGGCACGGCTGAGGGGTTGCGCGACGGTTGGTGGATGAAGTGGATCCTGTAGCCGTCGATCATGGTCGTGAAATGATCGAAGCGGTTGAGCGCCGCCTCCTGCGCGCGCCAGTCGTAGTCGTCAATCCAGTACGCGACCAGCTGCTGGAGATAAGCGCGGTCCGTTCCCATCGACCACGGCTCTCCGGTCGCGTCGGGCGGCCAGCGGGTGCTGCGGAGGCGCCGGCGAAGATCGGCAAGATTGTCGTCGCTGACGCTGATCGTGAAACGCTGGATGTCAGACTGCGTCTGCGCGGCGGCCGGAGCCGGGGCCACGGCGGGCCAGGCGCTGGCGGCGCCGATGAGCTTGAGGACGGTTCGCCGGTCAACGGTCGTCTGCGGCACAGTCATCGCTGCGTTCCTCCGGGATGTACGGATGGCCCGCCGGGAAATGCCGGGTGGGCGCAACGGCGTATCAGGACTGCTCGGCGGCGTCCGTTCGGGCTTCGTGCGACAGCGGCCCCTTGGGCAGGCGGCCGTCCACGTCGGTGAAGCCGTACTGGTCGGCCAGCTCGCGCGCCGACACGGCACGGCCCGATAGCCGCTGCACCTCCGCATCGCCGGCCAGCGCGGTCACCGCCCGCCCGCAGAACCGCGGCGACTCGGCGCCGCTGATGTCGAACATCTGCTCCACGTTCGGCACCTGCTGCAGCCGCTCGTTGTATACCAGCCCGGGCCAGAGCGACACGACCGTGACGCCATGCTCACGGAGCTGGTGCGCGGTGTCGGCGGTGACGCGGTCCAGCGCGCACTTGCCCACGCCGTAGGCCACGTGCCAGGCGAATGCGATGGCTCCGGATGAGCTGATATTCACGATCAGGCCGCGTTTGCGCGCCACCATCGGGCGGGCGGCATGCCATGTTGCGGCGTACGCCGAGCGCGTTCCCACGTCCATCATGTCGTCCCAGTTCGACAGCGGCGTCTCCCAGAACGGCAGTCCGGAGACCAGCTCGGGCGGGATCAGGAATGCGTTGTTCACCAGTACGTCGAGGCGCCCGCTTTCCTCCGCCACCTGCTCGAACAATGCGGCCACCTGGGCGTCGTCGCGATGGTCGCAGACTACCCCGATGCCGCGTCCGCCGAGCGCGTCGACCTCGCGGGCCGTCGATTCCAGGCTGCCCGGCAGCGCGGCGTCGCCTTCCTTGAGCGTCCGCCCGGTGGCGTAAACCGTCGCCCCGGCGGCGCCCAGCTCCAATGCGCAGCCCTTGCCGATGCTGCGGCTGGCGCCGGTCACTATCGCTACGCGTCCGTCAAGTGCTCCCATTTGCTCCTCTCGTTGCGGCTGTCAGAACGTCGCAATCGGGTTGATGGGCGAGCCGGTGCCGCCGACCATCCGCAACGGGGCGGCCGTCAGCAGGAATTCCCAGCGGTTGCGCGCCGCCGCGGCGTCGGCCAGGTCGTCCAACGCGACGTTGTCGAACAGGTGCACGCCCAGATAGACCAGGGCGAAGTTATGGAGCGGCAGGCCGGTCAGCTCGCCGCCGGGCGGCACCGCATCCTGCGGCGACTCGCCCGCCAGGATCGCGACGTCCCGCTCCCGCAGCCAGGGGATGACCGAGGCGTCGAGGCCGGCGGAGTGCTCGCGCGCGTTCCAGGCGCCGAGCGCCTCGCGCCGAGCCCAGCGTCCGGTGCGGATGAACAGTGCGTCGCCGGCGGCCACCCGCATCCCGGCCTGCTGCTCCCACGCCTCGAGGTCGGCGGGGTAGATGCGCTCGCCCGGCTCCAGGTACGGCACGCCCTTCAAGCGCGGGATGTCCATCAGGATGCCGCGGGTGAAGATGCCGTGCTCGGCTACGTCGATGGCGTTGCGCGGTTGCCCCGTGGTCATCACGGCTTCGTCGTCGTCGACGTAGCCGTTGTAGGAGACGTCGTTGTCGGTGCCGTGGGCCAGCGAATCGATATGGGTGTGGGCGAAGCCGTGGTACCGCAACTCGAACCAGTCGAGCGTCGGCCGCGCCATGTTTCGTACGTACGGGCCGGTGCCGGGTATGCCGAGCTCGGTGTCCGGGTTGCTCTCGTAGTCGGCCCGGCGCGCGAGCGAGACGGAGAACCCTTCCTGCACCAGGGCCGCGGCCCGGCGGCGCTTAGCCCGCGTGATGAGATTGAGCGCGCCCATCTGGTCGTCGTCGCCCCAGCGCCCCCAGTTGGTGAGCTCCTGCTTCCAGCGCTCGATTTGGTCGGGCGTCACGGTCTGTGGGCGGCTGCTCTGCGCCGGCAGCGCCACGGTCGCCGCGGCCGCGGCAATCGCGGCCGCCAGCGCAAGCTTGCGGCATGGCGAGGTTACGTGCATGGGGTCTGCTCTCCCAATACGGGTTTCCGGCAGCCTGTGCCAGGACCCCGCGTCGCGCGGAGTCACTGGCGCAGGCTGCTAGTCCAGCGTGAAGACGTACAGCGCGTTGCCGGTGCGGGGATAGCGAATCTCGGGCGAGAGTAGGTCCGGCACCCGCCGCGGGCTGCCGCCGCCCAACCCGGTCGGCACGGCGATGTACTGCCGGCCGTCGACCGCGTAGCTGATTGGAAAACCCTGAACCGACGTGCCCAGGCGCTTCTCCCACAGCACAGCGCCGTCGCGCACGTCGTACGCGCGAATGTGCCGGTCGACATCGCCCGCGAACGCCAGACCGCCCGCCGTGGTCAGAATGCCGGTGATGAACGCCCCGCGCTGCTCGATCGACCACGCCTCTTCGAGTGTGTCGACGTCGTACGCCGCCAGCTTGCCCAACTTGCCGTCGGTTCCGGGCATCTCGAACCAGAGGCGGTCCGCCTGCGTGCCGCCCGAGCCGACCTCGAGCACCACCTCACGGCCGGCGAGCTCCATGCAGCTCTGGCTGAGCGGGATGATCAGCCGCCGCGATTCCGGGCTGAAAGCGATTGCCTGCCAGTTGTTCCCGCCCGCCGTGCTGGGGCACACCGACACCCAGTCGCCAACGCCCGCGGCGGCAATGTCGTCCCGGTAGGTCACCGCGCCGGTCTGCGGATCGATATGCGAGAAGACATTCTGGAAGACGGTCTCCCTGTGACGAATGAAAGCGCCGCTCTCGCGGTCGAGCTTCCAGAGGATGCCGTGCTTGCCGATGGTGAACAGCGCCTGGCGGCCGTCACTGTCGACCAGCACCTTTTCGTAACCCTCGTCGAGGTCGAGCGCCTCGCCCGGCACGTGCTGGTAGTACCAGACGATTTCGCCGGTGTCGGGGTCGAGCGCCAGCGTGGAGTTGGTGTACAGCACCGCGTCGTCGGTGGTCAGCCCGCGGCTGGCCGGCACCCACGGTTTCGCCTGCGCCACGCCCCAGTACAGCAGGTCGAGCCCCGGGTCGTAGCTACCGGCGATCCAGGAGTCGCCGCCGCCGCGCAACTCCAGTGGCAGGTCGCCCCACGTGTCGCCGCCCGGCTGGCCCGGACGGGCGATGGTGAAAGTGCGCCAGACCTCCTCGCCGGTCTCCACGTCGTGCGCGGTGATGAAGCAGCTGTCCGGCTGGAAGCGGCTGCAGCCGTTGATGCCGTTGATCGCCTTGCCGCGGACGACGAGCGGGCCGGCCGTGTTGTTGTAGCCCAGGGCGGGGTCGGCGACCTGGCTCTCCCACACGAGCCGGCCGGTTGCCGCGTCGAGGGCGATCATGGCCGCGTCGGCCGTGGCCAGCACCAGGCGATTGCCGTGCAGCGCGAAGTTCCGCATGCCGCGTTCGCCGCCCGCGAACCCTTCGGGGTATTCGCGGCGGTATTCCCAGAGGCCGTCCCCGGTACGGGCATCGAGCGCCTGCACGACCCCGTGGGGGTTGGCGAGGAACATCACGCCGTCGTGCACCAGCGGCGTCGGCTGGTTGCGGCCGTCCTCCATCGACCAGACCCAGGCGAGGCGCAGCCGCCCGACGTTGGTGCGGTCGATCTGATCCAGCGGGCTGTAGCCCCAGCCGTCATACGTCCGGCGGTACATCAGCCAGTCGCCGGGCGGCGGCTCGCGGAGCATCGCGTCGGTGACGGGGGAGAGCGCCAGCGGCTCGGCAGGCTGCCGCGTCGGCCAAGGCGCCTGTGCGGAAGCCTGCAGAGCGGCCGGCGGCAACGGCAAGCCCGCTACAATCCACAGCCCGGCCAGTGCCAGCAGGCCGCCAATCCAGGCTGCGCGTGTCCGTATATTCATGTCGGCTATCTCGCCGGATTGTAGGCCGTTTGGATCGGCGGCACAACCGCGCGGGGCCGTGCCGGGCGTCACTGACGAGATGAAGCGGTATGATCGCCGGCGATCATGGCCAAGCGACGCGATGAACAATCCGCGGCATCAGCCGGAGACGGGCGGGACGGTCTCCGCATGGAGCCGGAGCAGATGCTCGATCTCGCGCGCCGGGCGGCGGAGCTCGTCGTACAGCGGATCGAGAACCTGCCCGACGACACCGCCTGGGAAGGAGAATTCAAGCAGGGCCTCGATGCCCAATTCATGCAGGATCCGCCCGAGGAAGGCCGCCCCGCGGCCGACGTCCTCGAATGGGCCGCACGCGACATCCTCCCGATTGCGACGCGGCTAGACCACCCGCGGTGCTTCGGATTCATTCCGACTTCGCCCACCTGGCCCGGTGTGCTGGCGGACTTCATGGCCGCCGGCTACAACCCCAACACGTGCACGTGGCTGGCGGCGAGCGGTCCGAGCCATCTGGAACTGGTGGTCGTCGACTGGCTGCGCCGCTGGATCGGCTATCCGGACAGCGCGGGCGGGCTGTTGACTAGCGGCGGATCGGCGGCCAGCCTCGACGCCTTTGTCGCGGCGCGCGAACGGGCCGGCCACCCCGAGCGGGCGACCGTCTACATGAGCGACCAGAGCCACAGCGCGCAGGTCCGCGCGGCCCACATTGTCGGGGTGCGGCCGGAGTGCGTGCGCCGGGTGCCCAGCGACGGGCGCTTTCGCCTGGACATGGATGCTCTGGCGCGCGCGGTGGCGGACGACCGCGCCGCCGGGTTCAACCCGATAGCGATTTGCGCCAATGCCGGCGCGGGCAGCACCGGTACGATCGACCCGCTCGAAGCGATGGCGGATTATTGCGAAGCCGAAGGCATCTGGCTGCACGTCGACGGGGCGTACGGCGGCTTCGCGGCCGTGACCGAGCGCGGCAAGCAGTTGCTGGCCGGCATCGAGCGCGCCGACTCCGTCGGCATGGACGCGCACAAGTGGTTCTTCCAGCCGTACGAAGCCGGCTGCCTGTTGGTCAAGGATGTCGGCAGGCTGGAGAACGCCTTCGCGGTACCGCACGACATGTTGCAGGACACGATCTGGGGCGGGAACCACCCCAACGTGTCGGACCGCGGCCTGCAGCTGAGCCGCTCGTTTCGAGCCTTGAAGATCTGGATGTCGGTCCAGACCTTCGGGATGGCCGCGTTCCGGCGGGCCGTGTCGCGGGGCATGGAGCTCGCTGCTCGCGCGGAGGATTTCATCCGGAACAGCCCCAACCTGGAACTGCTCAACCCCGCGTCCCTGGGGATCGTGTGCTTCCGGATCAGTCCCGCCGGCGCCGGCCTCGACGACGCGGCGCTGGAGGGAGTCAACCGGACCGTGCTCGCGCGCGTCTTCTGGGAGGACCGCGCCTTCATGTCGTCGACGCGGCTCCGCCAGACGTTCGCGCTCCGGCTCTGCATCGTCAACCACACCACGACGTGGGATGACGTGCGCGAGACCCTGGAGACGGTCGAGCGGTTCGGGGCGGAAGCGCTGCCGCGGATGGGCGAGTCGTAGGGGAGTTGGTCAGGCCCGGGGCGCCGCCGGCGGCGATGCCCCGGACCTGAATCCCGCACCTAGATAAGCAGCATCCCGCCGTCGACGACGACCGTGCTGCCGGTCAGGTACTCCGATGCGGGGCACGCGAGGAACACCGCCGTCCGCGCGATGTCGTCCGGCTCGCCCTGGCGTTTCAATGGCATCGCGGCCGCCAGCTGTTCCGCCATCGCCCGGAGCTCGTCCGGGATTACGCCCTCGGGCAGCGCCGTCGTACCCGGAGTCTGGATCGCACCCGGCGCGATGGCGTTGACGCGCACGTCCAGCGGTCCCAGATCCTTCGCCAGCGACTTGGTGAGCATGACCACGCCGCCCTTCGACGCATCGTAGTGGGGGAGGTTGCCGATCGGCTTGATCGCGTCAACGGAGGCGATGTTGATGATTGAGCCGCCGTGGCCGGCGTCGGTCATCGCGCGCGCCGCGGCCTGGGAGGCGAAGAACAGGCCCTTCAGGTTCAGGTTCAGCGTGCGGTCCCAGACCTCCTCGGAGAGCTGCAGCGTCGGAACCATCGGGTAGATGCCGGCGTTGTTGACCAGCACATCGATCCGGCCGTAACGCTCGACGGCCGTGGCGACGGCGGCTCTCGCGCCGTCGGCGGTGGACAGATCCGCCACCGCGCTGCTGGCCGTGCCGCCGCGCTCCTCGATAGCGCCGGCGGATGCCTGCGCGCCTTCGGCGTCGATATCCACGAGCAGCACGGTCGCACCCGCTTCCGCCAACCGGTTGGCGATGCCCTGGCCGATGCCCTTGGCCGCGCCAGTCACCACGGCCACCTTTCCGCTCAAGTCGTACATCTGCGCCAGTGTCATATCCCGAGCTGCCATTGATTCTTCCTTTCCTTCCTGCGAACGATGTCGTTGCGTTTATTGGAGTCCAAACGTAATCACGCCGAGTGCGGCGATCCAGCTTCCCAACACCCGGAATCCCATGCGCATCCAGGGCGCGCGCAGGCCGCGCACGCACCCGGCGCCATAGATAACCACCAACAGGCCCGCGAGGGCAACTCCGGGCACGAAGCGTACCGCCGCGACCTGTCCGCCGAGCTCAGCGGCATTGGCCCAGCCGATGGCCGCAGCCGGCAGCACGGCGGCGAAGACGGCGAGTGGCATCGGGAGTGCCGCCGCCAACGCCACCAGCAGGCCCAGCGCAACCATCGAGCCGACAGTGACCGCCTGCAATCCCGGTGGAGCGGGCAGCGCCAGCGCCAGCGCGGCGCCGGCGATCAATGCAGCCGGCACCGCCGGGAGGATGCGGAGCGTAGTGGACCGCTGTTGCTGGCCGGCCAGCATGCCGAGCGCGGCCAGCGGCAGCACGTGTTCGACCGTCGTCAGCGGGTGCAGCATGCCGGCGTAGAAGTCGCCGACGCCGGCCATCGGATGCGCATCGGCCGCGGCCGGCCAAGCTAACGCCAGGAGCGGCCCGCAGGCGACTGCCGCCCGCCGCGAACGGTTCACCACGCGCCCGTCAGCCCCAGCAGCAGGTAGACGCCCACGGCTCCGATAACCGCGCCGGCGCAGCGCAGCGCCAGCGCGCCCGCCGGCCAGCGGTCGATCAACCCGATGGCGATGCCGGCCGCGTGCAACAGGCCGGTCACCAGCACGAACCCCGCGCCGTACGCGAGCGGGTCGGCGGCGCCGGGCAACTCGGTCCCGTGCGCATGGCCGTGGAAGATTGCGAATGCGCCGACGAGAATGGCTGCAACGGCAATCGGCGGCCGTGCGACGAGCAGAATCATCAGCCCGAGCGCCGCGGCCGAGCCGGCCACGCCGAACTCCACCGCGGGAAGCGGCACGCCGCGCACGCCCAGCACGCCGCCCACGGACATCACTAGCGGGAAAGTCAGCGGCAGCAGCCAGATCGCGGGGCGTCCGAGCTGCGTGCCCCAGATGCCTACCGCGACCATGGCCAGCAGATGGTCGATGCCGGTCAGCGGGTGCAGAATCCCGCTGAGGAGACCGGCGGCCACTTCCTCGCCGGTGTGGGCCAGCACCCGCGCCGGCAGCAGCAAGAAGAGCAGCGCCGCCGTCAGCCGCACGGCTGTCACCCGATAGTCGGACCGCTCGGTGGCTTGCGTCATGCGCCTCGTCGATCCTATCGCGCATGGGCGGTCCGGCGCACGGCGGCGCGTCCATTCCGTGGTCGCGTTTCTGACACAATACGCGCCAGACAGGAAGGGGACCATGAGCGCAGAAATCCAACCGTTTCGCATCGATATCGACCAGGCCGACCTCGACGATCTCCGTGACCGGCTGGCGAGGACGCGCTTCCCGGAAGCGGAGACCGTCGACGACTGGAGCCAGGGCATTCCGCTCGCGTACGTCCGCGAGCTGTGCGGCTACTGGCGCGACGGCTACGACTGGCGCGCCACCGAGGCGCGCCTCAACGCCATTCCGCATTTCAGGACGGAGATCGACGGCCTCGGCATCCATTTCCTGCACGTGCGCTCGCCGGTCGAGAGCGCGGCGCCACTGGTGATCACCCACGGTTGGCCGGGGTCCATCG
>JAGWAI010000052.1:13558-13928 GCA_021296485.1 Acidobacteriota bacterium | reverse complement strand
TTCCATCCGGACGACGAAGTCCGGCTCGCCGAGCGTCCAGCCATTGGCCATAGCTGCAGCGGAGGCCGGATCTTCAGCGAAGGCCGGGTCGCCTGCCGGCGCGCCTGCCGCGACCCAATCCACGATGGTCGCGATCTCGGCCTCGCTCAGCCCGCGCTCGTTCCTGAACACACCTTTGGGCGCATCCGCGAACCACGGCGGCATCTCCCGCGACCGGACTTTCGACGCGATGGAGCGCGCCCAGGGCCGCGTGTCCGCGTACGACAGCAGCGGCATCGGCGCCAGCAGACTGCCGAGGTTGGAAGCCTCTGACCGGTGACAGGTCTGGCAGTGGTTCCGGATGATGGGCGCGACGTCACGGTAGTACGTC
>JAGWAI010000052.1:3638-13469 GCA_021296485.1 Acidobacteriota bacterium | reverse complement strand
TCCTAGCGCCCCGCGGCTGCTTCAGCGGCCCGGCGTTCCTCGGCGCGGTGCCCTGACAGGATTCCCGCCATCCCGACGTTGCCTTCATGGCAGGCGTACTCGTAGAGCACATCGCCGCTGCGCTTCAGCAGGATGACGGCGGTCCACGGCGCGGCGTACGTGCCGGGGTCGTCGACCGTGAACTTGTGTTCAATGGTGTCCCGATCCACGCGTGTGAAGCGCTCGACCAGCCGGAGCTGGCCGGCCGACCCCCGATGGCGCGTGAAGACCGCGGCCGGCGACTCGGACTTGGCCGAGAAGTTCGTGGTCTCGACTACGAGCGTGTCGCCGTCCCAGTAGCCCCGCGGGTCGCCGTGCCACTGCCGGATGTCGTCGTCGACGTGCGGCGCGTCGCCAAGCGGGATGATGCGCGCGTCGTGCATCATCTCGTGCAGGAACGCGACGTGGTCCGCGGTCTGCAGGATGTGGAAGTTGGTGTTGTAGCCGGGGAACAGGTTCGGCATGCCCACGGTGATGCAGCGCTCCTGGAGCCGCCTGTCGGTATAGGACGAACCGGGATTCGCCGCGAAGTGTGCGGCACGCGCGTCGACGCGCCGCTGCGCCGCGGGGGTAAACGGCGGCAGCCTGCCGGTCGGCGGATCCACTACCAGCGACGTGCGGTTGTCGAACTCGCGGTCGACCATCCAGAACTGGTTGTAGTTGCCGGGCGAGCCGTCTCCGTACTGGAACTCGCTCTGGTCGCCGATCGCCGTGGTGAAGACCAAGTTGCCGAACGCAGCGTCGCCGTCTCCCGAGCCGAAGATCTGCGCGTAACGCTCGCGGGCCCGGGCCAGCTCCTCCTCCGTCAACTCCGCCTGTGCGCCCAGCGCCTCCGGGCGCTCGAGCGGCGTCGCGGCGTTGTTCGACCAGACCCCCTGCAGGTCCGGCTGGCCATCGGCCGTGCGGGGCAACACCCACGGCTCAGCCTCGGCCGGCTGCGCGCGGCCGGCGGCCGGCGCCAGCATGAGTCCGGCCGCCACGACGCCAATCACGGAAAACGTTGTTCGCAAGCTCATTGCACTCCTGCCGCTTCTCTTGCCCGCGCGCCCGCGAGCATGTTCGGCAGGGCGTAATTCCCCTCGTGGCACGCGTATTCGAACAGCGTGCCGCCGAACCTGTTTAGCGGGATTGCGGCGGTCCACGAGTCCGTGTATGTCCTCGGTTCCTCGACCGTGATGCGGTAATCGATCGTGTCCTCGTTCACGCGGGTGAACCGCTCGACCAGGCGGAGGTCCGCCCCCTGCAGGTGAAAGTCGTAGGGGCGCACCAGGCCGCGCTGGCTGAGCCAGTCCGGGAAGCGGGTCGTCTCCACGACCAGCGTGTCGCCCTCCCAGCGGCCGCGCGAGTCGCCCAGCCACTGGCGGATCTCCGGTGCGAGGTGGGGGCGTCCGTCCAGCGGAATGATGCGCACGTCGTGGATCATCTCGACGGCGATCGCAACGTACTCGGGCGTCTGGACGATGTGGTAGTTGTGGTTGTAGAAGCCCGGCAGCATGGCGCCGGGAAGTCCGCGCGTGATGCAGCGCTCGTAGACGGTCAGGTCGCCGAGGCTGGAGGGTGCGCGCTGGACCGGGGGCGCCCCCGTCGCGCGGTCGCGCTCGCCTTCCGGGGTCAACGCCGGCAGCCTGCCGTCCGCCGGTTCGACGATGAGCGAGGAGGTGTTGCCGTCGATCCCGTACTCGTTCCACAAGTGGTCGTAGAAACCGGTGCCGCCTACATCTACGCGGCGTTCGCTTGTCCCCCAAACCGCTTCGATTTGCGTTCGCCGGCGTTCGGCCACCTCTTCATCGGAAAGCGTCGCCCGTCCCTGGAATTCGTCGGGCCGCTCCAGCGGCACGTTGGTGTTGTTGTTCCAGACGCCCTGGAGATCCGGATGGCCCCAGGCGGTCAAGGGAGGCGTGTAGCCCTCAGCCGGCGGCTGACCGTAGAGATCGACGGCCAGCAGCGCCAGGAGCACCACCAACACGAGTGCGGGCAATGCCTTCGTGTTACGTGATCTCATCGGTCATCCTCCGCGCGTCGCAACTATGCCGTATGCGCATACGGAATACCAGTGTGGGCGGCTGCGTCGCGGGGCCGCGTCAAACCGGCTGATCCGCGGCCACATGCGTGCCCGCGACGTAGCCCTGGACGTGCCCCTTGCCCAGGCCGTGCTTGTTGATGCCCCCCGCCGCTTCGCCGCCCGCATAGAGACCCGCAATGACCTGCCCCTGCATGTCCACCACCTGCTGCCGGCCGTTGACTCGAAGGCCGCCGTAGGCTTCGTGCCAGATCACCATGATGGATAGCGCATGGAAGGGCGGGGTGGCGACGGCGTGCATCGGCGCCTCCGCTTCGCGCTCGAAGTCGGGATCGGCCCCTGCAACCACGTAACGGTTCCACTGCGCCACCGTGTCGGCCAGGTGCGCCAGCGGAACCCGCTGGAACTCGTGGCCCGCGGCGATCTTCTCCGCCAGTTCCTCGATGGTGTCGGCCTTGAAGTAGTAGCCGTTGTCCGCCACCCAGGGCGCGCGCAGCTCCCATCCCGTCCGTTCCACCGCCGCCTGATCGAAGATGGCCCACAGCGGTCCGGAGTAGTAGTGCGGCGGCTGCGACCCTTCGTTGATCGCCAGCGCCGCATCCAGCCCGTGGTCGTAGCCGTACATCTCCCGAACCCATTCCTTGCGGCAGTTCCGCCAGTCGCGCGGCGTGTGCTCGAGCCCCTGGTCCGGGGTACCGCCATCACCCGCATACTCGTACGAGCTGCGCCCGGGCCGCAGGGGCAGGCGGACCTCGTTGAAGAAGCGCTTCCCGACCTGGTTCACGGCAATGAATTCCTGGAAGCCCGCGTTGCCCACGTTGATGCCCGCGGACTTGCGGAAGCCGAACGTCGGATGGCCCGGCAGCATGTTGGTGTACGCGTCGCGGGTCCCCAGGCGGGTTGAGATGTGGAACGTCGTGGGATAGGAGAGGTTCTGCTGCATGCCGGCGAGGTTGGCGCCGATCCGCAAGCCCGCCGTGAGCGCGCTGCCGTCCTGACCATGCGGGCCCTGGTAGGCGTAGCCGCTGGTCGGGAAGGCCGGCTCCCGCAACGCCGGATAGAACATGCCGCGGACCTCGGGATTGCCCGCGTGGCCGCCGCTGGCGAGGATGACGCCCCGGCGGGCCCTGATGTTGACCGTCTCCCGCTGCTCCTCGACATTGCCGTTCCGCCAGTAGCTCTGCAGCAGCTCGCCGGTCTCGGGGTGATGCCGCGGCGAGTAGTGGGCCCGGATCCCCAGCACCCGGCCCGCGAACGGCTGCTCGCGGACGAGCTCGTCGAAACGCCGGTGGAACATGAACTCGACGCCCTTCTCGCGGGCCGAGAACTCCAGGGGCCGGGCCACGGCCACCCCGTTGCTGACGGCGGCGGCCCCGACATAGCGGCTCGAGTCGTACATCGGCACCGGCGCGAACGGACTCGTGCGCTCGGGATCCGCGACGCCGGCGTCCTCCGCGGTGATCGTCCCCGCCTTGATGTCGGTCCTTTCGCCCAACATCAGGAAGCAGCGCGCCGCCCGCGCCCGCGACAGGCCGCCGCCGTGATGCCCGCCGCTGACCCGCGCGAAGCGGACGTAGTTGTCTATCAGGAACTGCCGGGTCGCCGGGGCGTTCTCGGCCCACGAACGCGCGACGTCCCGCTCGTTGTAGCGGTACGGGCTCTGGGCCTTGGTGTCGAGCACCGACCAGTCGTTGAGGTCCGTGAACAGGGTCTCGACGTTGTCGTCGAGCTCCTCCGGGGCCTCGGCCGGATCGACGGTGATGTAGCCGTCGCGGTCACTCTCGCCCCGCATGTCCCGGCGCTGGACCGCGTCGCCCCCGCCGAGCGATACCACCGATCCGCTGAGCAGCATCCGGCCGCCGGCGTCGTAGTTCGAGTCGACCACGAGCACGCTGGCCCCGAGGTCCCGCGCGCGAATGGCCGCGGTCAGCCCGGCGCATCCCGCCCCAGCGACGACGACGTCCACCTCGTAATCCCACGCCGTGTCGCCGGGGCTCGTGGAGGCGCGCTGCGCGTCCGCCCTGTCCGGCGCCAGCAGTGCGCCGGCGCCCAGCCCCGCCGCCGCTCCCGTCCTGACGAAATCGCGGCGCGTGAGACGGTCAGCGTGCTTGCGCCGCGGATTGTCGTCTTTCCTCGTCATGCCAAACGCCCCCAAACGGTGCCATTATGTCGCAATGCGAGGAGCGGGAATGCAGGCGGCGGCGTTGGTCGGTGCGGCGGTGCTCCTCCCGTTCCAGGCTGTGGAGGCGCAGCGCAGCGTCACGGCGGACTTCGTCCCCGTGACCGACGCGATATTGCTGGACCCCGACCCCGGCGATTGGCTGATGGTCAACCGGACCTACGACCACCAGGCCTACAGCCCGCTCGACGAGATCGACCGGAGCAACGTCGGCGATTTGAAGCTGGCCTGGATGCGCGCCATGGACGCGGGGCCACAGCAGCTCCGGCCGCTCGTCTACAACGGGGTCATGTACATCGCGCACCCCGGCAGCGATCACCTGCAGGCGATCGACGCCACGACCGGCGACCTCATCTGGGACTACACGTGGGAGTGGCCGGCCGATTTGCGCGAGTACTCCCAACTGGGGAACCGCACCCGCAACCTCGCGATCTACGGCGACAACATCTACCACCTGACCGCCGATGGGCACCTGCTGGCCGTGGACGCACGGACCGGCGCGCTCGACTGGGAGCATGAGCTGTCCGACTACCGCGAGGGCATCACGCATTCGTCGGGGGCCATGATCATCGACGGCCGGGTGCTGAGCGGACGCGCGTGCAACGTCAACAGCCTGACGGCGCGCTGCTTCATCGCGGCGCACGACGCCGCCAGCGGGAAGGAGCAATGGCGCTTCTACACCGCGGCGGGGGCCGACGACCCGGGCGGCCGGACGTGGGGCGAGGTCCCGCCGGCGCAGCGCATACACCTTTCTCCGTGGGGGCTCCCGGGCAGTTACGACCCGGAGCTCGGCCTGGTCTACTGGGGAATTGCGGTGCCGAAGCCGTACACGCGCATCGTGCGCCGCGGCACGTGGGACGTCGGCGACCGCACGCCCTGCGAGCTGTACTCCAACTCCACCGTCGCGCTGTCGGTAGAGACCGGCGCGCTGGACTGGTACTACCAGCACCTGCCGTGCGACGACTGGGACCAGGATTTCGTCCAGGAACGCACGCTCATCGACACCGTCGTGAATCCCGATCCCGACGCCGTGATGTGGATCAATCCGGCGGCGGCGGATGCCGCGCGGCAACGCAAGGTCGTGGTGACGCTGGGCGAACCCGGCGGGCTGTTCGTCAACGACCGGGAGAGCGGGGAGTTTCTCTGGGCCACCCCGCTCCCCTACACCGCCGCCGAGCACGCCGCCACCGGCAGGTTCCTGATTCGCGACATCGACGTCGAGACGGGCCGGGTGCAGATCAACATGGACGTCGTCGCGAAGGCGGTCGGCGAGCAGCACATCGTCTGCGCCCACAACGTGAAGGGCTGGTGGTCGTGGTCGTACAGCCCGCTGACCGGGCTGCTCTACATCCCGCTCAACCGGGCGTGCCTGAACCAGACGGCCAATGCCCGTACGCCCACCGGCGTGGGCCCGCGGTTCACGATGCCCGATCCGCTGCTGGGAGAGGACGGCGACTTCACCGAGTTGCGCGCGCTCGACATCTCGACCGGGCGCGAGACCTGGCGCTACAGCCAGCGGGCCCCCAACGCCGGTTCGGCGCTGGCGACCGGCGGCAACGTGGTCTTCCACGGCGATCTGAACCGCCGCATTCGCGCGCACGACGCCGAGACGGGCGAGGTGCTCTGGGAGACCATTCTCGGCAGTCCGATCTCCGGCTATCCGGTCACCTACAAGGCCGGCGGGCGCCAGTACCTCACCGTCCCCATCGGCGGCGGGTCGCTCGCCTTCGTGCTGCGAAATTACGCGCCAGAGCTCGAGACGCCGAGCGGCAGCAACATGCTCGTGACGTTTGCCCTGCCTGACGGCTCCTATCGAGATGGGGCTGCGCCCCAAGCCCCCGGCAAGCCCTAGCCCCGCGCCGGGCTTGCCGAGCCGCGCCGGGCGCGGCTTGGGGACGGCCGCTTCGGTGCTCGCCGTCCCCTCCTCATTCAACCCTTGCGGGCTGTACGCCCACATCGAGCAATATCTAACGGGGAGTGGCGGGGGCCTGGCTCTCGAGGGCGCGCTGGATGCTGAGCATGTTGGGCAGCGCGTAGTTGCCCTCGTGGCAGGCGTACTCGTAGATCACGTAGCCGGGGAGCCGGGGCATCAGGCGCACGGCGGTCCAGGGCCGCGTGTAGACGGTGGCGTCCTCGATCGTGAACTGGTGCTCGATGGTGTCCGCGGCGACGCGCGTGAACCGCTCGACCGCACGCGTGTTCGGCGACGACGGGAAGCGGTGCTGCGTCTCGGGACTGAAGTTGGCCGTCTCGACGACCAGCGTGTCGCCTTCCCAGCGGCCGCGGGAGCTGCCGTTCCACTGGCGGATGGCGTCGTCCAGCGGCGGGCGCCCGTCGAGCGGAATGACGCGCACGTCGTGGATGGCTTCCACGCGGATGAAGACGTAGCCGGGGGCCTGGAGGATCTGGTACGTGTTGTTGTAGCCGGTGGAAACGGGCGGCACGCCGTGGTAGGTGATGCAGCGGTCCCAGTTGGTCAGGTCCCGCCAGGAATCGGCCGGGTGCAGGCGCTGGTATTCGCGCTGCTCCGCCAGGCGACGCTCGGCGTCCGCGCGCAGCGGTAGCCGGCCGTCGGCCGGATCCACGATCAGCGACGTGCGCCGGTCCGGGCTCACGCTTCCGAAATCGAGCCAGGCCGCGTTGTAGGCGCCGACGCTCCCCGGCGGGGGCCGGGTCTCGAAGCGGGTGACGTTCCAGTACTCGTTGCGGTCCGCCGCTTCCTCGGGGGTGAAGAACTCACGCTCCGCCAGCTCGGCAGGCCGCTCCAGCGGTGTGAGCGAGGCGTACGACCACGTGCCCTGCAGGTCGGGATCGCCCCAGGCGGTGCGCGGCACGTCGCCTTGAGCGCCGTTACCGGTCTGCGCGGCACCGGGGACTGGCGCCAGCAGCACGACGGTGCACACGGTCACGAGGGCCGGCCGGCAACGCGTACGCATGTGCGAGCCCTCCCCGGGGGACGCTCGGCCCCCTGTTTCCAATGAACGCGCGGGCCACCCCCGCGGGCCGCATGCCGGCGCGCGGGGATGGCCCTCCGGAACGGTCCCTAACGGCGTCCGTCAGAAGTCGAGCTGAGCCGCGAACCTCAACAACCGAGGCGGCATAAACCCGAGGGGGCTCAAGTAGCTGGCCTGGGCGTACGACTCGCTGAAGACGGCGTTGTTGTTGAACACGTTGTAGATGTCGATCATCGCCCGTATGCGGGCTCGGCCGGCCTGGAAGATCTTCGTGAACCGCAGGTCGAACTGGTTGAAGCGCTCCCCGTAAACCGTTCCCGGCTCCAGGGCATTGACGGTTGCCGCCCCCCCAGAGGCCGGCGGCCTGCCGAGCGCCGCCGCGATCTCCGCCGGCGTAACGGTGATGAGAGCCTGCCGCTCCGGGCCGGGAGCCGACTGGAGCGTGGCGGCGACCTGGATGTCGTACGGCAGGGTGTACGACCCGAGCAGCTTGATCTGCGTCAGCCAGACAGTCGACGAATCGCAGAACTCCTGCACGAGCGTGGTGGTGCCGCGCACCAGATCTCCGCGGCGGGAGAGATGCTCCGGCGAAGCAGCATACGGGCCGCAGTAGTCGTATGACGTCGTCCCGGTGGACAGCCCGCCCTGGAGGGTCAGGTCCTCCAGCCGCGCGTTGAGCGTGACGTCGACGCCGTTGAACACCTGCTCTTCGCCGCCGAAATTATTCGCCGACGTGAACAGGACGTCGGGCTGGCGGCCGAACGCCTCTGGCCTGATCTCGGGGAAGGTGACCGTCCCGACGCCGGGAATGCCCCGGCCGCTCAGATCCACGGTGGCCAGGTCATAGTCGGTACCTGACAGCGCCCGGTCGTCCTGCAGCGCGAAGTTGACGAAGTTGCGGCGGAACCAGGTCACGTCGAGCGCCATGCCGGCAGTCAGCTCCTGCTGTATCCCGGCGGTCACTTCCCAGTTGGAGAAGCGCTGGCCATATCCGCTCGCCCAGTCGGGGTCGAGGAATTGGAACGGCGCGGTGGTGCCCCAGGCCGCGTTGGCGAGTGGGAAGATCAGCTCTCCGTTCGGGGCGGGGTTGGCCGGGTCGCCCTGCACGAAGCCGTCGCCGGCGATACACTCGACCGGCCCGATACAGGACGGGAAGACCGCTGGTATGCCGGCGAAGGGATGGCCGGGCGCCCCGTCGAGCCACACTCTGTCGTTTGCGCGGGCCGGGACAGCCGAGAACGGGTTCAGCAGGACCGCCCACTCGGAGTTCGACCGCGTGCCGTAGCGGTTGGCCGACGCCTTGAGCGCCGTCCGGCCGTCGCCGAACACGTCGTACGCCACCCCCAGCCGTGGCTGCAGGTCGTTCCAGGCCACGATATCCGAGACGCCGGAGATCGACTGACCTTGCGGCTCCCAGGTCGACGCGGCGCGAGTCTGGTCCGGATACGAGTTCGTGAGACGGTCGAAGCGGAGGCCGGCGTTGACGGTGACCTGGCCGAGCGTTATCTGGTCCTGCGCGTAGATTCCGTAGGCGATGCCCTCGTTGGTCGAATCGTGTGGCAGCCAGAAGCCGGCCTGCAGCGGGAGCCCGAGAATGGTAAGCGCGTTCGTAAAGTTCTGGTTGCTGAAGGTCTGGAACCTCTCGGAGGTCCTCGTGCCGCTGAACCCCACCTTCAGGTTGTGGGTGCCGGTCACGTAGGTCATGCTGCCGCGGAAGGAGTGGGTCGCCCGCCAGCTGTCGTAGCCACTCCCCTGCGATATGAAGTGGTTGTTGCGGTGAATCGTCAGCGTGCTGGCCTCCAGGAGCCCGAGCACGTCGTTGGCGGCATGCTCGTTGGGACCGGCGTCAAACTGGGCCGGGGAACTCGAGAATCCCGCCTCGAACAGCAGCCGGTCGGTCGCCGGCCGGACCCAGTTGAACTGGGTCGTGTGGAGTCTGTAGTCCCCATTGACCGAACCTTCCGGCGCGATGAACAAGCCGAAGAGCGGCCCCGCCAGGGCATTCGGCTTTTCCCAGTCAGCGTAGCTGTAGAAGAACTTGAACTTGTCCTTACGGGTCGCCTGGATCGTCAGGTTGAGAGTCGTGTCCTTGGAGCCATTGATGCTGGCCACGGGCCGGGTCGGGTCGGGCGTGTAAATGATTGCCGCCGGGTCCACGGCCGCGAACACATTGGGAGTGAAGCTGTCGGCTACCTGATGCGTGAACTGCGCGTAGAACCAGACGCGGTCCCTGACGATCGGGCCGCCGACCGCCGGGTTGTACAACCAGGCCCTGTCGAGCTCCGGGAAATTCGAGGCGCCGGGCACCTCGTTCGTCCCCTGCAGCCCGGGGCCGGTGCCGCTCGCGAAAAAGGCTCCGCTGAACTGGTTGGCTCCCTCTCGAGGGACCAGGTTCACGCCGACGCCCCCCAACGCCGCCTCGGCGCCGTGCCCGGAGACCTCGACGGACATCTCCTCCATCGCGCCGTCCGAGACCGTGCCGAACATCTGCCCGCCGCCCCCGGAAAAGGCGTTGCTGACGTCCATGCCGTTGATGTTCGTTTGCCCGTCCTTCGGGCGGCTGCCGTGGATGTCGAGGGCCGCTACGGTCTGGACCGTGGTGCCGCCCGCGTCCTGGTTGAGGCTCGTGCCGAACGCCG
>JAGWAI010000052.1:0-3617 GCA_021296485.1 Acidobacteriota bacterium | reverse complement strand
GATGCGACTTGCCTGTCGGGATCTCGTCGATGACCTCCCGATCGATGAGCGCCCGCTGCAAGGTGTTCTGGATGTCCACGACCGGACTCGCGCCGGAAACCGTGATGGATTCCTGGACATCGCCCACCGAGAGTTCCACGTCGACGCTCGCCGTGAACCCGGTGGTGAGCTCGATGCCCTCGCGGACCAGCGTCGTGAATCCCGGCAGCGTGTAGGTGACCGAGTACGTGCCCGGCTCGAGGGCCACGACCAGGTATAGACCGGCGCCGTCGGTCACGGCCGTGCGGACTTGCTCGATGATGTCCGGGCTTCTGACTTCGACCGTAACGCCCGGCAGCACGCCGCCGGTCGTGTCGGCGACTGTTCCGCCGATCTCCTGCGCGTTGGCCGCGCCGGCGACAAGAAGTAAGCATGCGATGACCGTACACACGGACAGCGCAGTCCTGAGATGAAGCATCAAGTTCCCCTCCCCAAAGGTGAGCACACCCAAGCTGCCAGCAGAATAAACAGGCGGATTTTACTGCGATCTTGCGCGTCCGTGCAACGCTCCGCCGGATCGACCCTGCGACATCTCTCCGACAGGCCGCATGAGGACGGCGGCCGGCACCGGCGGGTATGGTAGTATTGCAGCGGTATGGTAAAGGTCACCTACTCGCTCGACGACGCCACGGTGCGCCGCATCCGCCGGGCGGCCGAGCGGCTCGGGAAACCGCAGAGCCAGGTGGTGCGCGAGGCGGTTGCGGAGTACGACGCCCGGACCGACCGCCTGAGCGAGGCCGAGCGCCTGCGCATGCTCGACGTGCTCGACCGCTGGCGGAAAGAGCACACGCCGCGCTCCCCGGAGAGCGTCGCGACCGAGTTGCGGGAGATACGCCAGTCACGCCGCGAATCGTCGCTGCGCCGCTCCCGCCATGACGATCCATCTTGATACGTCGGCGCTCGTCGGAGCGCTTGCCGGGCCGCGTGAGGCATCTGACCGCCTGCGCGGATTCGTCGTGGAGCGCCACCGCGTCCAGCTTTCGGCGATCGTTCTCCACGAATGGTTGCGGGGACCGCGCACGGTCAACGAGCTGCGGGTGCAGGAAGAGCTCTTCCCCGGCGCGCAGGCCGTGCCGTTTGGAACCGAGGCCGCCGCGCAAGCCGCGGCTCTGTACGCGAAGCTACCTCGCGCGCGCGGCCGGGACCTCGACATCGCCATCGCCGCCTGCGCCCTCGTACAAGACGCGGCCCTCTGGACGCTGAACCCCAAGGACTTCAGCGACGTGCCGGGCTTGAAACTGTTGTAGGCCGGGTGCGCCGCGCTGAGACGCCTCGCCCACGCCGCCGCCATCATCGGCCTGTATCTGGCGTTCTCCTTCGCCCTGTTCCTGGGGCTGCAGGTCAACCCCATGTACGGCAACATCGGCCTGCTGGCCGTTGGCGGCCTGATTGTGCTGTACGTCTACCTAGTTTTTGGAAGGAAACGGCGCGGTGGGTAAGCGCGCCGCGCGGGCGCTGGCTGCTCAGAAGGAGATGTACCCGCCTATGTGCAGGAGCACGATCGACGCTCCGCCGGCGAGGACCCCGCGGTCAACGATGAAACGAGCCCCGTACCGCCGGCCGAACGTAAGGCTGGCGCCGACCGTGTGAGACACCTCACCGCTGTCGTATTCCAGCCCGCCGCGCACCGCCGGGCGCACGGACCACTCGGAACGGCCGACGCGAACCGATAACCCGAGTCGGCTCGACGCCCCCGCCAGATCCACGCAGCGGTAGTGCTCCACCATATTGCGAACGGGAATCTACGGCACCATCGGAGCCGTCTACGGACCGCACCGTATCCGCAGCTTGCTCATCGCCCACCGCCCTTCAGCGCCGGCAACTCACCGAGGGCGTCCTCGTTGCCGATGCCCGGTCCAGGGCCGTATGGTCCACACGACTCCTGTGGACACCTCAGTGGCCGCGCCGTTCCCGGTCCCTTTGTTCCCCGGCGTCGGTCATGAACGGCTCCTGCTCAAGATCGTCACGGTTGACGTTTCTCCTCTGCGATCTGGATCAAGTTGCCGCACGTATCGTCGAATACCGCGGTAATGACAGTCCCGAGATCTGTTGGCGGCTGCACGAATCGCACACCTCTTGCCACGAGACGCTCGTGTTCGGCTTCGACGTCGTCGACCGCGAAGGAGGTCCAGGGGATACCGTCCTCCACAAGCGCCCTCTTGAACGGACGCACCGCGGGATGGCCATCGGGCTCGAGCACCAGCTCCGTCCCCTCCGGAGCTTCCTCGGATACGACAGTGATCCAGGCATGTTCTCCCAGGGGGATGTTGTGCTTGAGCTGGAAGCCAAGCGTTTCCGTGTAGAAGCGAAGCGCCTTCTGTTGGTCGTCTACCAAGACGCTGGCCAGGTGAATTCTCATCTTTCCAATGCCCTTTCGTCTGTCGAGATCGGCCAACGCTCAGCAATGGCCTTCAGCGAGCCGCCCTCGAACCGATGGAGCTTCGACCTGCCCTCGCGCCTCGTGCGAATCAGCCCGGCGGCGCGCCACTTGTCGATGAATGCGTACGGCGTCATGAGCGCATTCAGGGTAGCCGATCAAACCGAGGCCGGCTACGGCGCCCGAGTGCCGACGAGGTACGAGGCTAGCCGGCCTTTCTGCGGGCGGACAGGTGTGGACCGCGAGATTCCTCGATTGTCGACGGTGCCAGCCGTTGATCAGCAGGTCCTCAGCGAGACAGAGGTGGACACACGAGGACACGTCCTGGTCCGGTTTCGTCCTGTCGGATCCAGGCCGGTCCACACGCGGGTAAGCTTTTATTATTCAGTATCTTACGGTATTTTCTGTGGTTTGATCGGCCCTTGCGAGCGCGGCGAAGAAACCGCGTAGATCTCGCCCGTCGGAGGGCCACAACCGCAGGAGGAAGACATGACGACGAGACTGCTCACGCTCCGCGACGTGACGGCGATGACGGCGCTGGTGACGTCCTCGAACGGGGCCTCACCGGTACGCAAGTACGGGTCGCAGCAGCGCCCCTAGCCCGCCCAAGCGCGGATCATTCAAGCGGGAAACACCTGGATCCAGCGTTTGTTTCAGGTCAGGGCAGCGCAAACACGAACAGGTTGTTGCCGAAGGGGGGTCAGGTCCAGGAAGCGGCCGTAGCCGGTGCTGACGGCCACGTACTGGCGGCCGTCGACGGCGTAGGTCATCGGGAAGCCGGAGACGGGCGAGCCGAGGTTGATCTCCCACAGGACCTCGCCGGTCTCGTGGTCGAAGGCCCGGAAGCGGCCGTTGACGTCGCCGCCGAAGACGAGGCCGCCGCCCGTGGCGGCCAGCGACATGGTGGCTGCCCGCTGCTGGTGCTGCCAGACGGTCCGGCCCGTCTCCGCGGAGACTGCGTGCACGGAGCCCACCTGGTCGGTCCCCGGCGCGAGCTGGCCGCGCCAGGTCAGGGTGTAGAGCCGGTTGGACTCGTCGCCGTCCTCCAGCGCCTGGACCATCATCCGCGCGCAGACGTTGCGCAGCGGCATGTACATCGTGTTGGTGAGCGGACTGTAGGCGCCGGCCTCCCAGTCCTTGCCGCCGAGGGCGTGGGGGCAGGTGAGCACCGTCTGGCCGTGCGCGGTGAAGACGAGCTCGG
>JAGWAI010000051.1:25230-25774 GCA_021296485.1 Acidobacteriota bacterium | reverse complement strand
CCGTCGTCCTTGTTGAACGAGACCTGGACGTACTCCACCTCGGTTTCGCGGCCCACGCCCTGGAACGCGATGCCGTTCAGCTCGTTGTCGGGACTGAACTCGGTGCCGGCGAACTCGACCCGCGTATAGCGCAGGTGGCCGCTGTCGTCGTCCGGATCGCTGCCGCCGTATACGCCCGTATCGCCTTCACCCACGGACGTCCCGCCCGGCACGTTTAGCGGCGCGTAGCCGTTGATGATCAGGCCGCCCCAGTCGGCGCGGGCCCGCTCGCCAACCGGCTGGTCGCTGCTGAACACCACCGGCGCCGCCGCCGTGCCGTTCGAGTGAATCTGGCCGCCCTGGGAGATGACCAGGGTGCCGTTGGTGGCGAACTCGCCGAACACTTCCGTGCCCGCATCAAGCGTCAGCGTGGCGCCCGATTCGACGAAAACCGCACCCCGCAACACGTAGTAGCTGTCGGAGTCGAACGTCATGTCGCTGGTGATGCGACCGCTGACCACGCAGATTTCCTTGTCGAATCCGTCTCTGGTGCGGCAGCTGACCG
>JAGWAI010000051.1:21079-24897 GCA_021296485.1 Acidobacteriota bacterium | reverse complement strand
AGGAACGGGTCATCCAGCAGGTTCTCGAAGGCCACCTTGATGCTGAGCACATCCCAGCGGTGCGACAGAACAAGGTCCACGGTGTTGCGGCCCTCTTCGATGATGTCCGGCAGGCCGAGCGAACCGACATCGACGATGCGGTCGTCGAAGAAGTTCCACAGCAGCCGCGCCGCGAAGTCGCTCCGCCGGAACTCGGCCATCGCGTTGAACAGGTTCGCGGAGGTGCCGGCCAGCGGCCGCACCAGCGAAGTCTGCACCTGGCCGGCCGCGCGGCCGATGGTCACCTCGGAGTTGACGTGGGTGTAGTTCGCGCCCACCAGGAAGTTCTCGTGCAGCAGCTTGCGGGCCTCCACCTCTATGCCGAGGTTGTTGGCCGACTCGGCGTTGGCGAACGACGTCCGCAACTGCGCGGTCGGCTGAACGACCCGCTCAATCGGCGTATCGAAGTACTTGTAGAAGAGGCTGGCCGAAACGACTTCCTCGGCGCCCGGAAACCACTCCCAGCGCACGTCCACGTTCTGGATGAGCGACTGGTCGAGCAGCGGGTTGCCGACGACCGCCCGGCCGCCGACGACGTCCGTGAACTCGAACGGCGCCACTTCCCGGAACTCCGGACGGTTTACGGTCTGGCTGTAGCTGACGCGGATGTTCTGGTCAAAGCGCAAGGCGTAAACCAGGTTGGCCGCCGGGAACACGTTGGTGCTGTCCAGATCCGAGGAAATCACTGCGGAGCTGCCGCCGAGATCGCGGGCGAACGGATCGAACGTGTCGACCGTCTGGCGGTACGACTCGACCCGGGCGCCGCCGATGACGCGCCACTGCGCGGACAGCGGCAGGTCGACCATGCCGTAGAACGATGCGATTTCCTGGCGCCCGTCGTACGAGTCGGTCGGCCGCGTCTCTTCCTTCAACTGCCACACCGGACCGATGTTGGCGGACGTGAACAGATCCTCCGCGGGCAGCGACAGGTCGATGCCGGACAAACTGCGCGGAGTGAACCGCAGCCGCCGCGAGTCGAATACGCGGTCGCGCTCCAGGTAACCGCCGCCGAACTTCACCTGCGTCGCGAGCCCATCCCACTGCTGGAACAACGAGCTCCAGTTCACGTTGAGCTCGATGCTGTCGTCGCGCTGGTTGTTGAACTGGCGCAGGCCGCTCTGCGACTCGTCCGCGAGCACGAATGCGTCGCGGGCCGGGTCGAATTCGTACAGCGTCTCGCGCAGGTCCGGCTCCTCGCGGTCGGCCGCCGAGATGGCGACCTTCCAATCGAGGCGGCTGTTCGCCGCGCCCGGAAACAGGTGATCGCCGCCCACATGGTGCGCCCGGATCTGTTCCTCTATGAAGTAGAGCCGCTGGTTGTAGAGGTCGGTATCGGCGTCGCTGTTGAAGCCCTCGAACGTGCGGGCCTGGTCGGTGCCGAGATGCGTGTAGAAGTTCTCGAACGACAAGCGGTGGTTCGGCGTGAACTGATAGGACATGTTTGCCACGCCGCCCAGAGTCCGCTCGTAGCTCGAGATGTCGAAATCGTACGGACCGTTGAAGCGGTTGATCGCGCCGCCCTCACCGACGTTGTAGAACGTCTGGCGCTCGTCGGCGAACGAGGATGACTGGGACTGTCGGAGAGTGGTCACGATACCGAGGTTGCCGAAGCGCCCGCCGAACAGACCGCTGTAGCTCTGGTCCATCGGGTGGTCCTTGGCGGTCGGGTCCCAAACGTTGTCGAACGCGCGCCCGAATTCCTGGAGCTCGCTCGACAGGAAGCCGAGCTCGTCATTCGTGAACCGGCCGCCGCGGATGATCTTGCGGTCCGGGATGCCGCCCGGCAGCGCCCGCGCGCCGTCGTCGAATCCGAGCCACTCGCGTCCGCCAGACGGATACGACAGCCCGCGCGTCCCGGTGGTCACGCTGTTCCAACCGCCGCCGGCGCCCAATTCCCAGGAAGTTTCGACCGGCATCTTCAGCGGGATGATCTCGACGAGACCACCGGCGAACTGCGACGGCTTGTCCGGCGTATAGGTCTTGCTCACCTGCACGCTGTCGATGAGCGCGGTCGGGAATAGATCGAGCGGCACCACGCGCCGATCCGGCTCGGTCGTCGGCAGCATTGCGCCGTTGAGCGTCGTGTTGCTGTAACGCTCGCCGAGGCCGCGCACGAAGACCGAGCCGCTGCCGACGACCGACACGCCGGTGACACGCTCCATGGCGTCCGCGGCGTTCGAGTCGTCGTTCGCGCTCATCTCGATCGAGCCGATGTTGTCCTGCACGACCGGGGCCCGCATCCGCAGCATCAGCTGCGCGGCAGCGGTCGATGACTCGGCTTCGAGGTTGGGGGCCGAAACGGTAACCGATTCGGCAAAGACATTCGACGCGAGTGAAACCTGCACCCTTGTGAGCTGGTCGGCCTCGACATCGAGCGTGACCGTCTGCTCGGCGTAGCCGCCCATCACGACCTTCAGCTCGTACGATCCCGGCGGCACCTGGAAGCGGTAGTTGCCGTCCAGGTCCGTGTACTCGATTTGGCTCACCGGTCCCGTCAACTCGACAGGTACACCCGGCAGCGTGATGCCGTTCACTTCATCCAGGACCTGTCCCGCCACGGTCCCTTGCTCCTGCCCTTGTAGCGGCGCGCCCACGGCCAATAGCGCCAGCAGGAGCCATGTCCAATTCATCCTTTGCATACTCTCGTTCCTTCCCTTCCGAACGCCCGCTACAGTACGGCGCGGAGGCGCCGCTGCCAGGCCGTCGTCAACCGTTCCGAAGATAGCGAGCGTGTGTATCCGGTCCATGAATAGCCGGTTAATTCCGAATGACGGAGGGGTTAAATGCGCGTTAGTTGCGTTTCGGCGGGGTTACGCCAAGGGTGCGGGAAGGGCGCGGCAGGCCGGGTTGGCGCGTGGTGTTATAGTGCATGTCTATCGCGGGGGTATGGCATGCGACATGGATTTCCGGCTGCTCGCGGCGCGTTGTTGACGTTCCTGGCGGTGCTGCTCGCGGCGCTGCCCGCGGCCGGCCAGGACGGCGGGGCGGACAGCTACACCGCGCCCCGGACAGCGTGGGGCGACCCCGATTTGGAGGGGATCTGGAGCAGCAAGACGACGACTCCCCTCGAGCGGCCGGACGCGTACGAGGGCCGCGAGTTTCTGACGCAAGAGGAAATCGCGGATCTGGAGACGAACGCCCAGCGCGCGTCGGAAACCGGGTCCGGGGCCACCCTGCTGCCGGAGCGCGCCGAGCGGGGCACCGCGGTCGACGTGGCGGGCGCCTACAACTCGGTTTTCAGCTCGCGCGGGACGACGGTCGTGAGGACCGGACGGACTTCGCTGGTGATTGACCCCCCGGACGGCAAGATCCCGTATTCCGCCGAGGGGCTGGAGAAATTGGCCGCCGAGATGGAGTACCGGAAGGCGCTGATGACCGCCGATCTGCAGGACCACGTGTCGATGGCCGAAGGGCCGGAGGATCGTCCGAACGACCGCTGCCTGGGATTCACGCTGCCTTGCACCAGCATGTACTGCGCGTACAGCCGGATTGTGCAGACCCCGGGCACCGTCACCATCTACTATGAGGCCGGCCACACCGGCGGCGCCTACCGCACCATACCACTGGACGGGCGGCCGCACGTGCCGTCGCATATCCGCCTGTGGTACGGCGACTCCGTCGGGCACTGGGAGGGTGATACGCTCGTGGTCGACACCACGAATTTCACCGACCGACGCAGCGTCGAGGGGACATCCACGCCGCCCGGCTTTCGCGGCCAGGGCGAGACGCTGCACCTGATCGAGCGCTTCACGCGCGTGGCGCCCGACATGATCCAGTAC
>JAGWAI010000051.1:10952-21067 GCA_021296485.1 Acidobacteriota bacterium | reverse complement strand
CCCATGGACGATTGAGATGCCCTGGATGCAGGCCGCGGCGACCGAGGCCCAGATATTTGAATCGGCCTGCCACGAAGGCAACTATGGGCTGACAGGCATCCTGTCCGGTGCGCGGGCGATGGAACGGGACGGTGTGGCCGGTTCGAAGTAGGCACGGAAGACGGACGCGCCATGCTGGAATTCGCCCGCCTCTGCCTCACGCCGCTTGCAATCGTCGCCCTCAGCTGCCCGGGAGGCGTGGTCGAGCCGCAGGTCAGTGAGCAGCAGGCGGTGGACGTCGCGCGACGGCAGGTGCTGTTCGAGCCGGAGGCTGTCGACGCGGAAATGGCGGCGGACGCGCAGCCGCCTGTCTGGCGGGTCACGCTGCGCGGCCGGCTGCCGGGACAATCGGTCTTCGACTTCGAGGAAGCAACGGTTACGGTCGACGCCTTCACCGGCGACGTCATCGGCGTCGACCAGCGCTGACAGATTCGAGGAGACACCCCATGAACGCCAGGAATGCTGCAGGTGCGTCGGAACGACGGTTGTCGGCGGTTGCGTTGGGAGGACTGGTGCTGGCGCTCGTGGCCGGCGCACTCGCGCTCGCCGCGGCCCTTGGATATCGCTCGGGCGCGCTGGAGCTCGGCACGTCGTTCTCCCTGCTCCGCTGGGGGGCGCGGGCGGGCCTGGCGGCAATCGCGGTCGGACTGGTCGGTCTGCTGCTGACCGTAGTCCGCGGCCGGCAGGGACCGCTGGACGATCTCGTCCCCGGAGCAGCCGCCGGCGTGCTGGCGATTGCGATCGGCGCGGTCTCCTACTACATTCCGGCAGGGCAGCAGTCGATCGCGCGGTCGGTGCCGCCAATCCACGACATCACCACCGATATGGAAAATCCACCGGCGTTCGTCGACGTCCTGCCGCTCCGCGCCGACGCCCCGAATCCGCCGGAATACGACCCGGAGGTGGCGGCGCAGCAACGCGAGGGCTACCCCGATTTGAAGCCGATCATCCTCGACGCGCCGCCCGACGCGGCGTTCGAGCGGGCGCTGGACGCAGTGCACGCGCTGGGCTGGGAGCTGGTCGCCGACGACGCCGGCGCCGGCCGCATCGAGGCGACCGACACGACGTTCTGGTACGGATTCAAGGATGACGTCGTCGTGAGAATCCGGCCTGACGGCAGCGGCAGCCGCGTCGACGTCCGCTCGAAATCGCGCGTCGGGGGCAGCGACGTCGGCGCCAACGCCGCCCGGATCCGGGCGTACGCGGAGCGGCTCGGCGGCGACTAGCGTTGTTGCGCGACCGGCCGCGCAACAACGGGAGCGGGGCGTGGCGCAGCCTGGTAGCGCGCCTGCTTTGGGAGCAGGAGGTCCCGAGTTCGAATCTCGGCGCCCCGACCAACCACTGAGATCGACGGAGTCCCGCGCACGGACCACCGCCGCCCGTCACGCGGTCCGCTTGATTGCAGTGCCCACCGGCCCGTGCCGGTAGACAATGGGAGATGACAGCCATGCGTGAATGGCGATTCGCTGTGTTATTGGCTGGTGTCTGGGGCGCATCCGTCACCCCTGCGGCCGGTCAAACGCTTACCGAGGAGCAGGCGCTCGAGCGCATGCGCGCCGAGCACCCGCACCTGGCGGCGCTGCGCCTCGGTGTCGGTGAGCTGGAGGCGGACATGCGGGAGCGGCGGTTGCTCGCCAACCCCACATTGAGCTACACGCGCGAAGATGCCGGACCCGTCACGGACGATTTTCTGCTCGTGTCGCAAGAGCTGCCGGTGCGCGGGCGTATCGGCCTGCTCGACCAGGCCTCGCGGCAGGCCGTGACGGCGGCCGACGCGCGTGCCGACGCCTCGACGCTTGCTTTCGAGACGCGGCTGCGGCAGGCGTTCACCGCCCTTCTCCTGGCGCAGGAACGCACTCGCGTGATCGAGTCGGGCGTATCCGAGCTGCAGCGCGTGGTAGACGTGCTCCGGGCACGGGAGCGCGAAGGCGAAGGCTCACGGTTCGACCGCTTGCGCGCGGAGCGCGAGGTGGCCGACACCGAGACCGACCTGGAGGCTGCCGAGATTGAGCGGCTGGGCGCGCAGGCGCGACTCGCCGCGTTCTTCGCTCCCGGAACGGACTCATCGCGCCTGCGCGCTGCGGGAGCGCTGCTGGAGCACCCGATCCGCACCGATCCCGATTCGCTCGTCGAGCTTGCGCTGACAGGTCGCGCGGACTACCGCGCGCTGGAGCTGAGCGCAGCGCAGTGGAGGACGGAACAGCGGGCGGCCGAGCGGTTGCGCTACCCCGGCGCGGCAGTCAACGCGGGCCTCAAACGGACAGGTGTAGCGGCCGCGCGTGAATCCGGCTACGCGGTGACGGCGACGATGGTCGTCCCGCTCTTCAACCGGGGGCAGGCGCAGGTGGCACGCGCGGCCGCGGCGCGGGCACGCGTCGACGCCGAGCGGCAGGCGCTCCGCGGAACCATCGAGAGCGAGGTCCGCGCCGCGCATGTCGCGGCCGTGCGCTATCGGGCGCTGGCCGACCGCTATCGGGCAACGTCCGTGGAGCCGGCCGCCGAGCTCGCGGCGATAGCGGACGCCGCTTATGAGGAAGGAGAGTACGGCATTCTGGAGCTGCTCGACGCGCACCGCGTAACCCTCGGCGCGCAATTGCGCCTCCTCGAGCTGTCGGCGGCTGCGCGCCGGGCCGGCGTCGAGCTCGACCGGGTTATCGGAGGACCGGCCAGACCATGAGCAGACGGGCGCGAACGTACGGGTGGATCCTGATTTGCGCGCTGCCGGCAGGTGGCCTGGCCGCCGCGTGCAGCGGGAGCAGCCCGGCCGCAACCGAGGTGCCGGAGGCGGAGGATGCCGTGGTCGAGACGCGGTGGAGCGAGCGGACAGAGTTGTTCATGGAGTATCCGCCGCTCGTCGCCGGCGAAACGGGTCGCTTCACCGTTCACTTCACTCGTCTCGCCGGGTTCGAGCCGGTCCGGGCGGGCCGCGTAGAGGTCCGCTTGTCCGGTGCCGACGCGCAGGCGTTCGAGGTGGACGGACCGGACGGGCCGGGGCACTTCGGTATCGACGTGACCCCGGCGCGGGCCGGCCGCTATAGCCTGTCCGTGGCGCTGGACGCCGGGACGCTGGCCGATCGCCACGAGCTTGGCGAGGTGGAGGTGCTGCCGGCAGGAACCACGCCGGACCGCAGCAGCGAGCCGCCGGGCGATGAATCGATCCCGTTCCTGAAGGAACAGCAGTGGACGCTCGGCATCGCCACGGCCGCGGCCGACATGCGACCGATTGCCGACAGCCTGGTGATTGCCGCGAACATCGAACCGCGCACTGGAGGCCGGGCCGATGTCACGACGCCGGTCACCGGACGGCTGGCGGACGACTTGCCCCCCTGGCCCGTCGGTGCGCCGGTGTCGCGCGGCGCAACGCTGGCGGAGATCGTTCCCCACAGCGGACACGGTGAGGACCGGCCGGAGCTGGAGCTGGCGGTTGCGGAGGCGCGCAACGCGCTGGAGCTGGTGCGGGCCGATCGCGCCCGCGTGGAGCGCCTGGTCGCGGCCGGGGCTCTCCCCGAGCGGCGCCGTCTCGAGAGCGGTTTGGCGGAGAGGACGGCGGAGGCCCGGCTCGCCGCGGCCGAGGAACACCTGGCCCAGCTCGACGCGACCCGCACCGGACAGGGGGAAGTGGGACACGATACGCGCTTCGTGCTGCGGGCGCCGCTCAGCGGGGTCGTGGCGGAATCCGACGCCACGGCCGGCGCCAGTGTTGAGGCGGGAGCCCGGCTGTTCCGGCTGGTCGCTGTCGATCGGGTGCACGTCGTAGGCGCGGTACCCGAAGCGGCGCTGGCAAGAATCGATGACTTGGTGGGCGCCGAACTGAACGTGCCGGGATTGGCGGCGCCGCTGCCGCTCGATCGGCTGGTCGCGGTGGGCCGGGTGCTGGATCCGGCGTCCCGCACGGTGCCTATCACCTATGAGCTGCGCAATCCGGATCGGCGAATCGCCATCGGACAGGCCGTCTCGCTGCGCATGTTCGTCTCGGCGGCAACCGAAGCCGTCACCGTACCGGAGAGCGCGATTGTCGACGACGCCGGACAGCCGGTCATCTTCGTGCAGGTAGAGGGCGAGAGCTTCGAGCGCCGGGCCGTCGTGCTCGGCAACCGCGAAGGGGGCTCCGTGCAGGTGGCCGGGGACATAGCGCCGGGTGAGCGGGTGGTCGTCCGCGGCGCTCCGTTCATACGGCTCGCGGCGCTCTCGCCGCAGGTGCCGGCACACGGGCACGTGCACTGAACCGGGAACACCCCGCGAGGCCCATGCTGCTGGACGCGCTCATCCACTGGTCGCTGCGCAACCGCGTGGTCGTGCTTTCGGCGGCGGCGGCCCTTGTCGTCTGGGGCGGTTCCGTCGCATACGAGGCGCCGGTCGACGTGCTACCCGACCTCACCGCGCCGACGGTCACCGTGCTGGTGGAAGCGCAGGGCATGGCGCCGCGCGACCTGGAAGCGCTGGTTACCTTCCCGGTTGAAGCGGCACTCAGCGGTGCGCCCGGCGTGCGGCGGGTGCGCTCGGCCACCGCCGTCGGAATCGCCGTCGTCTGGCTCGACTTCGACTGGGGCGCCGACGTCTACCGCGCGCGGCAGACGGTGACCGAAAGGCTGGCGGCAGTGGCCGCCACGCTGCCCGATGACGTCAGTCCGCCTGTCCTGGCGCCGCCCTCTTCGATCATGGGCGAGATCATGTTCGTCGCGCTGGAGCCGGCCGCGTACTCCAATGCGGCAGCGGAAACGACAATTCCAACTCCTCTCGAACTACGCACCACGGCGGACGTCGTCGTCCGGCGGCGGCTGCTGGCCGTGCCCGGCGTCGCGCAGGTCACGGTGATCGGCGGCGAGCGCCGCCAGTTCGAGGTGCTCGCCGACCCGGGACGCCTGGCCAGCTACGGTGTGCCGTTGAGCGCCCTCGAGGAGGCGCTGCGTAGCGCCAGCCGCAATACCTCGGCCGGCTTCCGACAGGCCGGCGGCAGCGAGTACCTTATCCGGGGCGCCGGCCGCGCCCTGGATGTCGAGGCGGTCGCCGCGACGGTGATCGCCACGCGCGACACCCTCCCCATTCGCGTGCAGGACGTCGCCGATCTCCGTATCGGTGAGTCGGTCAAGCGTGGCGATGGATCCCACAATGGGCTTCCTGCGGTATTGCTGGGTATCCAGCGCCAACCCGACACGAACACTCTGGCGCTGACGCGTGCGTTGGACGACGCGCTGGATCAGCTCCAGACCGAGTTGCCGCCGGGCATGCGGCTCGAGACACGGCTGTTCAGGCAGGCCGACTTCATCGTGGTGGCGCTCGGCAACCTGACCGGCGCCTTGCGCGACGGCACCCTGCTGGTTATCGCCGTCACCCTGCTGTTCCTCGCCAATCTGCGCGCCGGGGGCATCACGCTGCTCGCCATTCCGCTGTCGCTCCTGGCCGCGGTGGTCGGCTTGCAGCTCGCCGGCCTCTCGATCAACGGCATGACGCTCGGGGGCATGGCCATAGCCGTGGGCGCGCTGGTGGACGACGCGGTCGTTGATGTCGAGAACGTGGCGCGGCGGCTGCGCGAGAACGCCGCCCGACCGGCGGCGGAGCGGCTGCCAATCCTCGCAGTGGTGTATCGCGCCAGCAGCGAAATCCGCGTGTCAATCACCCTGGCGACGTTCGTCGTCATGCTGGTCTTCCTGCCGCTCTTCTTCCTGCCCGGCGTCGAGGGACGCCTGCTGCAACCGCTCGGGTTGGCCTACATCATCGCGCTGTCGACCTCGCTTGTCGTGGCCCTGACGGTGACGCCGGCCCTGTGCCTGTACCTGCTGCCGGGCGTGCGCCTTATACGCGAGGGCCGTGAGCCCAAGCTTTCGGCCGCATGCAGACGGGCATACGCGCGGCTGCTGCCGGGCGTGCTGCGGCGTCCGTGGCTCGTAATCAGCGCGGCCGCGCTGCTGCTGGCCGGCGCGCTGGCGACGGTTCCGCAAATGGGCCGGGCCTTCCTGCCGCCGTTCAACGAAGGCGCTCTCGTCATCAGCGCCGTGACGCTTCCCGGCACCAGCCTGGAGGAGTCGAATGCGCTCGGCAGCGCCATCGAGCGTATCCTGCTCGAGGTTCCCGAAATCGCGGCGACTGCGCGCCGGACGGGACGGGCGGCGCTCGACGAGCACGTGCAGGGCGTCGAGTCGGCGGAGATCGACGTGCGGCTGCGGCCCGGTGGTCGCCCGTGGTCCGTTGTCCAGGAAGACGTACGGGAACGCTTGTCGCTCGTGCCCGGAACGAGCATCACCATCGGACAACCCATATCCCACCGCATCGACCACATGCTGTCCGGGACGCGGGCCAACATCGCGGTCAAGATCTTCGGACAGGACCTGGCCGTGCTGCGGGCGCTCGGCGCACAAACCGTCGCCGCGCTGCAGGACGTCCCGGGGCTGGTCGACCTGGCGCTCGAGCCGCAGGCCGACATCCCTACCGTGCAGGTCGAATTCGATCGGGCGGCGCTGGCGCGTCACGGCCTGCCCGCCGGCCAGGCCGCGGCAACCCTGGAAACTGCGCTGCTCGGGCTCCAGGTGGGTCAGATCATCGACGGCCAGATGACGGTGCCGCTCGTGCTGCGCTACGCGCCCGACGACCTGTCCGACCTCGACGACATCTGGGAGACGCGGCTGGACATGCCGACGGGCGCGCGCGTGCCGCTCGGCAGCCTCGCGGACATCGCGGAAGATCGCGATCCCAACCTCATCGGCCGCGAGAACGGCGAGCGCCGGATCGTGGTCTCAGCCAACGTCGCCGGGCGCGACCTCGGGTCCGTCGTCGGCGACGTGCGTGAGCGGCTGACGGCCGGCGTGACGCTGCCGGCGGGCTACCGCGTGGAATACGGCGGCCAGTTCGAAGCGGAAATCGAAGCAGAGCGGCTCATCCTGGGGTTCGGCCTCGCCGCCGTCGCCGGCATCTTTCTCCTGTTGTTCAGTGCATTCCAGTCCGTGCGCGACGCCCTCATCATCATGGTCAACGTGCCGTTGGCGCTCATCGGAGGCGTGGTTGGCGTGTATCTCGGTGACGGCGTGCTTTCCGTCGCCTCCCTGATTGGCTTCATCGCGCTCTTCGGCATCGCCATGCGCAACGGTATCATGCTGGTGTCGCACATCCGGCGCCTGCGTACGAAGGAAGGCATCACCGATGCCCACGCCGCCATTGTGCAGGGAAGCGTGGATCGCCTGGTGCCGATCCTGATGACTGCTCTGTCGACAGGTCTGGCGCTGCTGCCGGTCGCGCTCGCGTTCGACACGCCGGGCAGCGAAATCCATGCGCCGCTCGCCATGGTGGTCGTCTGCGGACTCGTCACGTCCACGGCCCTCAACATGTTCGTCGTCCCCGCGGCCTATTGGGCCGCGGTGCGCGACCGATCGCCTGCGCTATAATCTGCGCGCCCGGGGCGAATTGGCGCCCACGTCTATTGGCAGCCGGCATCGCGGCTGCAGGAGGTCGGCGCTTCAATGACCGCAGTCAGCAACCCCACTCGTTCGCCAGCCGCCGCTCTGCTCGCGGTCCTGCTGCTCCTGGCCGGCGTTTCCGGCCTCCACGCGCAGGAAGAGCCGATGCGCTTCGCGCCGCTCATGGTAGGCGACGGCACCATGTCGGTCGGCGGCATCACCGTGACAGATTGCTTCCCCGTCGAAGGTCTGATGTTCGAGGGCGTGACGTACACCGTCCACGAGTCGCATTGGCAGCGGCGGGCCGCCGCCGACTCGGCCTGGGAGAATATCGCCGGCACGGAAGCGATGGGAGAGGTCTGCCCCTACTCGCCGGAGCAACCCGGTGACTATCGGATGATTATCGACGGGACCATCGACGGCGAGCGCGGCATGTACCGCAGCAATGTCTTCACGAAGACGGACGATGGCGAACCGGTCCCCGCGCTGCCCGGCATGGCGGCCGTCTGGCTGGGCCTGCTGCTCGCCGGACTGCTGGCGCGGGCGCGGCGGAGGATTACAAACGGGTCCTGACTCCCGCGAGCAGCCCGTGGTGAAACCCCGCGTCTCCAGGCGCCCGGCTGACAAGGCGTGAGAAGCGAGCATATTCGACCATATGTGAGCGACGAACAACGCAGCTCAGGCGGTATGCATGGCCGGTCGAATGCAGCGGGGCTTTTACCACGGGCTGCTAGGGTCGGCCCCAGTACGGGGGCGAGACATGCGACGAATCACGACGAGGTGCGCGGCGGCGGCGGCAGCGTTCGTGCTGCTGCACGGAGCGGCGGCGGCGCAGGAGCTCCGGCCGGGGTATGTCGATCCGTGGCCCGTGCTGGAAGCGACCGAGGCGGCGATTGGCGCCGGCAATCTCCGCTGCGTCACGGTAGCGGGCGACGCCTACGCCGGCATGGTCGGCCAGCAGCGCCTGGCCGGCTACGACACGGACTGGCCGCGGGGTGAGCCGCTCAACGGCTATACGCGCACGATGGACTGGACCGCACGGACCATGGTCGAGCGGTTCGAGCGCGAGCCGGGACACAATCCCGCCGGGTGGAAGTACGGCCTCGGCTGGCGCAGCGGCACGCCGCTGCAGCGGCGCCGCGAGCAGACGTTCGTGGTGTCCGGCGATCACGCATGGTCGCAGGACGGCCCGGGCGGCGCTCCCGTGGCCGCCCCGCCCGCGGACGCGGAGCTGTGGCAGCTCGACCTGTGGCTCAATCCGCACGGCTTTCTCAAGGCGGCGCGGCTGCCCGGCGCCGACCCGCGCGCGGTGTGGCGCTGGGAGCTGGGCGAGATGGGCCGCGACGGAGCGACGACGACGCCCGAGAAGGTCACGGTCGTCTCCATCACGATGCTCGGCAAGTACCGCGTGGACGCCACGATCAACGGCCGGAACCTGCTGCAGCGCATCCACACCTGGGTGCCCGACCCGGTGCTGGGCGACACGAACTACGAGCACGAGTTCAGCGACGACAGCTACGTGGACCTCGGCGGCGGCATCCGCTTCCCGGCGCGCTGGCACGCACACGTCGGCTGGGACGACAACTACCAGGCGCAGAGCTTCAGCGCCGGACGCAACTCGTTCGGCGGCATGCTGCCGGACATCCGCCCCAACGACTGCGGCGACGCGGTGGAGGCGCCCGAATCGGTCCGGTCGGCCGACTTCACCGTGCGGGTGGCGTCAAGCCGTCTGGCCGACGGCGTGTGGCTGCTCGGCGGCGGCTCGCACAACAGCGTGGCGGTCGAGTTCGCGGATTACGTCGCCGTGGTGGAGGCGCCGCTCGACGAGGCGCGCAGCCTCGCCGTCATCGAGGAGATCGTCCGGCTCGTTCCGGACAAGCCGATCCGCTACGTGATCAATACGCACCAGCACCACGACCATGTCGGCGGGCTGCGCACCTACATGCACATCGGCGCCACCATCGTCACGCACTGGAAGAACTACGACTTCTACCGCAGCGACGTGCTCAACTATGCGCCGCGCACGCTCGCGCCCGACATGCTGTCGCTGTGGCCGCCTACGGAGGTGGCCGAGGGGTACCAGTATGAGACCGTGCGCGAGAACTACGTGCTGACCGACGGCGCGCGCTCGATGCACATCTCGTACGTGCAGCCGCTGCGGCACGTCGAAGGCATGCTGATGGCGCACCTGCCCGCCGAGCGGATGATCATCGAGTCCGAACTGTTCAACCCGCCACCGCCCGGCGCGCCGCGGCCCGCGGCCACCGACGCCAACCACAGCCTCCTGGCCCACGTGCGGCGGCTGGGCCTCGACGTCGAGACGATCGTGCCGCTCCACGGGCAGCCGGCATCCTGGAGCGACTTCCTGCGCATCGTCGACGAGCCCTGAGCCTAAGGCCGCGCACCGCGCGGCCCGGCAAGCGCGGGGCAACGGGGTCCCCGCTAGCGGCCGCCGGGGGTTTGGGGCGCAGCCCCATCTAGGAAATAGTCGGGCAGGCCGGGCTTGGTGTCGCGCAGTATCTCGATGACCGCCTGGCGGTCGGCGGCGGACAACCGGTCGTACGGTCCGCCGCTCACCTCTCCGGACAGGATCGACCACATGCGACGGTAGATGGCGTCCAGCGCCGGCTGCGGCAGGGCGTCGAACGCCGCCGTGTAAATCATGTAGCTGCACGGATAGCGCATGAG
>JAGWAI010000051.1:9915-10804 GCA_021296485.1 Acidobacteriota bacterium | reverse complement strand
CCGTCATCCGCTGCGAGTCCGCCCGCGCCGTGGTCGCGGAACAGGATGCGGCGGGCCTCCCAGCCCACCCTGGTAATCAGGTTGGTCATGTGCGTCTGGTGCTCCAGCACCAGCAGCGCCGCCATGTCGCTGTGCGCCGACGGAAAGCCGGCCAGGTCGAACAGTCCCTCCAGCGACGCCAGCTCCGGCCGCGGCACGCCGATGGTGGCGTTCGGATCCTCCACGTCGGTGACCTCGACGTTTCCCATGTGGGCGAACGGTGGGTGGCGGCCGGTGACGTACCAACCGCCCCAGCGGTCCTCGATGCGGGCGCGGTGGTCCGAGACGAAGCCGGTGGCGTAGGCGTTCGGGTCGGAGGTCAGCGGAAACGTGCTGAGCACCTGCAGGCCGGGCACGCCGAGCGTCTCCCAGGTGAGGTGGCACGCCAGGCACTGGTCGTCGCGCACGAACCGCGGGGCGCCGTCCGGCGCCTGGTCCAGGGCATAGAAAACCGTGCCCTGCCGTCGGTCCTGCACCGCGGCCTCCAGCTCGGCGCCGCCGCGCACCCAGGCGACCGCCACGTCATCCCGAAAATAGACCGCCCGCGGGTTGGCGGAGTTGATCAGGTTCGCCTGGTTGCTCGTGGGCGAAAAGACGGTGACCTGCGACTCCACCGGAATGCCGAGCGCGTCCAACACCGCTTGCAGGTACCCGGAACGATCGTCGAACGCCAGTTGCAACTCGCCGTCCCGCAAGCGGCGGTTGAGGTCGACGACGGCGTTGTCGACCGGCCCGGTCGAATAGGCGATGGCCGGGTGGTCGCGCGAGGCCCGAAAGGCGTTGGCCGGCTGGCCGTGCACGGTGGCGATGGCCGCGGCCGCCAGAAGCGCCGCGGCGGCAGCCACGCATG
>JAGWAI010000051.1:0-9892 GCA_021296485.1 Acidobacteriota bacterium | reverse complement strand
TTTCGTCCGCGTCAACGTCCGCCCCGCGGCGTGCGTTTCTCCTAGCATGCCAAGTCGCCGCCGCGAAGTCGAGATCAGGACCCGATCTCGGTGCGCGCCCGATTCAAGTGCGCGGCCAGGGCCATGAGCCGCCGGTCGCGCCAGGCCTGACGGGCCGGCAACTCGGACTCCTCCACCCTGCTGCGGCACTCGTCGTGGGCCTTGGCAATCACGTCGTCGGACCACGGCTGCGCCGGTTCTCCCTGCTTGACGAACTCGAAGAACCCGGGGCCGAGACGGGCCGCGTAGTCCGCCAGTCCCCGCGGAGCATTCAGGTCGATCGTCTCGAACGGGCCGATGAAGGCCCACCGTCGGCCGAGACCTGCGGAGATGGTCCGGTCGATATCCTGCGCGCTGGCGTAGCCTCCCTCGAGCAGCCGAAACGCCTCCCAGAGCAACGCCGCCTGGAGCCGGTTCGCGATGAACCCGTCGATCTCGCGCGTGACGCGCACCGGGGTCATGCCGGCGTCGGACATCAATGACCAGACCCGGTCCACGACGGAGGGATCGGTCCAGGGCGTGGGGCAAATCTCCACCAGGGGGATGACGTATGGCGGATTGATCGGATGGGCGATGAGGCACCGCGACGCGCACGCAAGTCCCTCAGTGAACACGGAAGCCGGGATCCCCGAGGACGAGCTGCCGACGATCGTGTGGCTGCCGACGACGGCATCCATCCGGCGATAGAACGTGCGCTTGACATCGGCGTTCTCGAACACGCTCTCCTGCACGTAGGAGACGCCCTCCACCGCGTCTTCCAGCCGGGCGCGGCTCTCGATCCGGCCGAGGACGGACGGCGCGTCGTCCAGCAGCTCGTGGCGCACCATTTCCCCGGCATTGTCCGCGATACGCGCCGCGGCCGCGGCGAGCTGCGACGCCTCCTGATCGTAGAGGCGCACCCGCCAGCCGGCGCGGGCGAATACGAGCGCCCAGGCACTGCCCACGAGGCCGGATCCGACAATGGCGACCTGTTCCGACATGCGCAATCTCCCTAGAAGCTCCCGATTATCGACCCCAGCAGGACCACCAGGCAGGTGGCGGCGAACGGGCCTGCCACGGCCACGACCGCGATGTCGGGATAGGACTGGCGATGATTCAGCCGGCAGATGGTCAGGAGCGTGATGACCGCGCCGTTGTGCGGCAGCGTATCGAAGCCGCCGCTGGCCATGGTGGCTACCCGGTGCAGGAGCTCGGGAGAAATTCCGGCCAGATCCGCGAGCTGCAGGTAGCTCTGGGCGAGCGCGTCCAGTGCGATGCTCAGACCGCCCGACGCGGAGCCGGTGATGCCCGCGAGGATGTTGATGGAGAGAGCCTCGGAGATCAGCGGGTACGACGGGGCGACACCAAGCAGCGAGTCCCGGATGCGCACGAACGACGAGAGCGCGGCAATCGTCGCGCCGTAACCCACCTCCGACGCGGTATTGAATATCGGCAGCATGCTCCCGAACGTACCCTCGTTGATCGATGCGACCGGGCGCCGAAGCTGGTGTCGATACAGGCCCAGGTGGAGCAGGATCGCGCCGAAGATGGCGGCGATCAACGACCACAGCCCAAGCACCGATTCGGGGGTGGTTGCCCCGAATCTCGTGTCGGCCAGATAGCCATGGTCCATCGCGGGAAGCACCCAGCGCGACAGCACCAGATTGAGCAGGAGGACGACGACCAGCGGGGTGACGGCCTTGACGAACGCCGGCACGGAGGGAACCCGGCGAGCCTCGCCCGTTCCCGCGCCGGCATCCGCGTGGTCGAGCGGCTCCCCATAGCCTTCACCGCGGCGCTGCGCCCGGCGGGCCCGGCCGTCGAGCCACAGGTAGCCCACGCCGAACATGACGATGGCGCCGAGCATGCCCAATCCGGGGGCGGCGAACGCCGTCGTCCCGAAGAAGGGCATCGGAATGGCGTTCTGGATGGACGGCGTGCCCGGGAGCGCCGACATTGTGAAGGTGAACGAGCCGAGCGCGATTGCCGCCGGGATGAGGCGTTTCGGGATCTGCCCTTCCCGGAACAGCTCCGCCGCGATCGGATAGACGCTGAACGCCACGACGAACAGGGAAACACCGCCGTAGGTGAGCACGGCGCAGGCCACGATGACCGCCAGCAGCCCGCGCTCGGCGCCCAGCTTGAACGCCACGAACTGTCCGATGACGGCGGCGGCGCCGCTGTCGCTCATGAGCTTTCCGAAAATGGAGCCCAGCAGGAACACCGGGAAGTACTGCAGGAGGTAGCCGCCCAGGGCAGGCATGAAGACCTGCGTGTAGGATGCGAGCAGCGGGGCGTCCGCGTGGAACAGACAGGCGAACAACGCCATGATGGGGGCCAGGATCAAGACATTGATCCCCCGATAGGCGAAGTACATCAGCCCCAGCAGCGAAATGAGGACACCAAAGATTTCCATGGCTCTTTGCCGGCGGCGGCCAGTCCGCTAGTCTACAGCGTGTGAATCCCGATACACGGAATCCGGCGCACCCGGTCGCCGTCTGTCTGGTGGCGGGCCTGGCCCTCGCCGCGCCGCCGGCACACGGACAGCCGCCCGCGGCCGGCGGCGAATGGCCAACCTACGGTGCGGATCTCGCCAGCACGCGCTACGCCCCGCTGGACCAGATCGACGCCGGCAACTTCGACCGTCTGGAAGTGGCGTGGCGCTTCAGGACCGATAACCTCGGCCCGCGCCCGGAGCCCCGCTACCAGGCGACGCCGCTCGTGGTGGACGGCATGCTGTACGCCACCGGCGGCACGCGCCGGGCCGTGTTCGCGCTCGACGCGGCGACCGGCGAGCTGAAGTGGGTATTCAGCCTTGACGAAGGGGCGCGCGGCGACGCCGCGCCGCGCAGGCTGTCCGGCCGCGGCCTGGCCTACTGGGCCGACGGCGCGGACGAGCGGATCGTCTATGTCACCCCCGGCTACACGATGGTCGCCCTCGACGCGCGGACCGGCCGCCCGCTGCCCGGGTTCGGCCGGGAGGGGATGGTCGATCTGCGGCGGGACAACGATCAGGAAATCGATCCGGTGGCCGCCGACATCGGCCTGCACGCCGCGCCGCTCATCGCCAGCGACGTCATCGTCATCGGCGCCGCCCACGCCGGGAACAATCCGATCGCCGGGATCGTGCCCGCCAGCGCGCGCAACGCGAAGGGCTACGTGCGCGGCTACGACGTGCGCACGGGGCGCCGCCTGTGGATCTTCCACACCGTGCCGACCGCGGACGAATTCGGCCGCGACAGCTGGCTGAACGACTCTTCGTCGTACACCGGAAACACCGGCGCGTGGTCGCAGATGTCGGCCGATGAAGAGCTTGGCCTGGTGTACGTGCCCACGGAGACGCCGACCAACGACTTCTACGGCGGTCACCGGCCGGGCGACAACCTGTTCGCCAACAGCCTCGTCGCCCTCGACATCCGGACCGGCGAGCGGCGCTGGCACTTCCAGATCACGCACCACGAGATCTGGGACTACGACCTGCCCTGCGCGCCGATCCTGGCCGACATCACCGTCGACGGGCGGCGCATTGCCGCCGTCGCCCAGCCCACCAAGCAGGGCTGGGTGTTCGTCTTCGACCGCGCCACCGGCGATCCGGTCTGGCCGATCGAGGAACGCCCCGTGCCGCGCGGCGACGTGCCCGGCGAGTGGTATTCGCCCACACAACCGGTTCCGACCCGCCCGCCGGCGTACGAGCGGCAGGGCATCGGCATCGACGATCTGATCGACTTCACGCCCGCGCTGCGGGCCGCGGCGGTCGATATCGTCTCCCAATACCGGCTCGGCCCGATCTACACGCCTCCGGTGGTCAGCCGCTGGGAGGGACCGCGCGCCACGCTGGTGGTGCCGTCCGTCGGCGGCGGCACGAACTGGCCGGGCGGATCCTTCGATCCCGAGACCGGCATGCTATACGTGTCGTCCACCACCGGCATTTTCCCGCTCGGGCTCGCCCACGACCCGGAGCGCTCGGAGATGGAGTACGTCGGTTCCATCATTGCGCCGGACCCGAACGCCCCGGCCGGCGGCGTCGGCGGCGCCGGCGCGCTGGCCGTGCAGGGACTGCCGCTACTGAAACCGCCGTGGGGCCGCATCACGGCAATCGATCTGAACGCAGGGGAAATCGTCTGGCAGGTGCCGCACGGCGCGACGCCGGACAACGTGCGCGAGCATCCGCAGTTGCAGGGCATGGATATCCCGCGCACCGGCCGGCCGGGCAGCGTCGGGACGCTGGTGACCGCGACGCTGGTGATTGCGGGCGAGCCGGGGGTGTACACCACGCCGTCCGGCCGCCGTGGCGCGATGCTGCGGGCCTACGACAAGGCGAGCGGGGCCGAAGTCGGCGCCGTCTATCTGCCGGCCCCGCAGACCGGCTCGCCGATGACCTACGTGCTCGACGGGCGCCAGTATCTCGTTGTCGCCGTGAGCGGCGGCGGCCATTACGGAGAGTTGATCGCCTTCGCGCTGCCGTCCTGACGGGGGTTGTATGCGAAAATACGGGTCCAGCTTCGGCGACGGAGGACACGCACCCATGACGAGGACCGGGATTGACTGGACCATGCGCGTGACGACGACCGGCGTCGGCGCCGCCATCCTGGCGGTCGCGGCGGTGCTGCCGTGGCCGGCCGTTGCAGCGGAGCGCGGCGAGCCGACCTACACCCGGGACATAGCGCCGATCCTGCAGCGCAGCTGCCAGAAATGTCACCGGCCCAGCTCCATGGCGCCGATGTCGCTGATGACCTACGACGAGGTGCGCCCGTGGGCGCGCAGCATCAAGCAGCGCACCGGCCTCGGCAGCCCGGTCGGGGTGATGCCGCCCTGGTTCATCGACAAGAGCGTCGGCATACAGGATTTCAAGGACGACACCTCGCTGAGCCCTGAGGAAATCGAGCTTATTGCGCGCTGGGTCGACAACGGCGCGCCACGCGGCAATCCGGCCGACCTGCCGCCTGCGCGCGTCTTTACCGGCGCCAACGAATGGGACATCGGCGAACCGGACCTGATTGTCACGACGCCCGCCATCACGATGGCGGCGGCGGCGCCCGACTGGTGGGGGGCGCTCGAGCCGGTCCCGCTCGGCCTGGGGGAAGACCGTTATGTTTCCGCGATGCAGGTGAAGGAGTTCAGCGACGCCGCGGGCGGCGTCGGCGGCAAGTTCATCTTTCATCACGCGCTGATGACGATGATCGACGAGAACGGCGACACCTTCGGCGACTACGGCTGGCCGAACACCACCACCGGCCGCTTCGGCTGGACGTTCGACCCGGAGGTGGGCCGTTACGTCAGGGGCGGCTCGAGCCTGCTCTACCACTCCGTCCACATGCACGCGAACGGCGAGGACACCACGGCCTATCTCAAGGTCGCCTTCAAGTTCCATCCCGCCGGGTATCGACCGACGAAGCAGCTCGGCAGCCTCGGCTTCGGGACGCCGGACGTCGACTTGCGGCCGATGGAGGCGAACCAGGCTTTCGAGTTCTACATGACGCTCGACGAGCATACGAGGATGACGACGTTCGGGCCGCACATGCACGCGCCGGGCGTGCGCTTCTGCATCGAGGCGATCTACGGCGGCCGTTCGGAAACGCTGAATTGCGCGGGGTACGACCACAACTGGATCCGGGCGTACCTGTACGACGACCACGCCGCGCCGCTGCTGCCGAGGGGGACAATCCTGCGCGGCACCGGGTACTTCGACAACACCCCGGCCAATCCGAACGTCGTCGACCCGCGCAACTGGACCGGTTTCGGCCACCGCTCGATCGACAACATGCTGCTCCACATCGGGCCGGCCATCACGCTGACGGAGGAGGAGTTCCTGGCGGAGGTCGCGGCGCGGCGCGAGAGCCTCGGCCTGGCCGCGGGCGAGACCGTCATCGGCTGCCCGCTGTGCGGCGTCAGCCGCTTCCCGGACAAGCGGCCGGCCCAGGATCAGGACCAGCAGTAGGTCCGCGCCGCGGGAACCCTTTTCCGCCCGACACGCTGCGATGCCATCGTCGAACCGACTGCGCCCGACCGTCCGCGGACTGCTCGGTTGCTGGCTGGCGATCGCCTTGTGCGCCCCGGCCGGCGGCGGCGCGCAGCAACTCCAGCGCAGCGGCCAGACGGTGGTGCCGGTGTACGAAGGGTTCCAGCGCAAGCCGGACGGATCGCTCGATCTCCTGTTCGGGTATTTCAACCGCAATTGGGAAGACCGGCCCAACGTGCCGGTCGGCCCGGATAATCACTTCAGCCCGGGCGACGCGGACCGCGGCCAGCCGGCCCACTTCTACCCCCGCCGCAACCGCTTCGTCTTCCGGGTGCCGGTGCCCGCGGACTTCGGCAACGGCGAGCTGGTCTGGACGTTGAAGACGCAGGGGGAGACGCTGACTGCGTACGGCACGCTGCGACCCGAATACGAGCTCGACGACGTCGCCATCATGGCCAACTTCGGCGGGGCCGGCGGGACCGGCTTCCACCCCAGCATCGTCGGAAACGTACCCCCCGCACTGGCGGTGGACGGCGTGCGGCGCAGAACGGTGAGCGCGGGCGAGCCGATCACCCTGGCGGCGGTCGCCACCGATGACGGCAAGCCGGCGCAGCGGCCGTTGCGGGCATTCGCCGGCGGCATCCGCGTCTCGGGCGGCGGGCGTGTGGCGCCTTCCTCCGCGACCGGGCTGCGCCTGTCCTGGATTCTGTATCGCGGCCCGGGCGAGGTCGTTTTCGACCCGCCCCAGATCAAGACGTGGGAAGACATGCGGGACGGCGGGGGCTCGCCGTGGTCCAACGGCTTCGAAACACCGCAGCCGCCGGACGGCAACCGCTGGGTGACCCGCGCGACGTTCAGTGCGCCGGGCACCTACGTGCTGCGCTGCCTGGCCCACGACGGCGGGCTCCAGACCTACGAAGACGTGACGTTCGTGGTCAGCCGCTGACGCGGCGCGCGGGTCCGCGGCGCGGGAGGGAGGAGAACGGCATGCCTGCTGCACGCACGAACCGAGGCGCGGGCATCATGCTCGCGGCGCTGCTGCTGGTCGCGAGCCCCGCGGCGGGGCAGTTCGGCGCCCCGGCGAACGGCGAGTGGCCGACGTACGGCGGCGATCTCGGCAGCACCAAGTACTCGCCCCTCGATCAGATCGACCGCGACAATTTCGGTGGCCTGGAGATAGCCTGGCGCTGGCGCTCCGCCGACGCCGCGCTGAGCCTGACGCTGCCGGACGGCGCGGAGCTGCACGCCGATTCGCGGCAGATCTTCGCCGAGCTGAACCGCCTGGACCCCGACCGCTGGCGCGACGGCCAGCCTCCGACCCTGACGAACTTCAAGGCCACGCCGCTGATGGTCGGCGACCGGATCTTCATCAACATGCCGACCTCGGCGGCCGCCGCCATCGACGCCCGCACGGGCGAGACGTTGTGGGTCTTCAACCCCAAGAGCTACGAGGAGGGCACCACTACCATGACGGCGCGCTGGAACCAGCGCGGCGTGGCGTACTGGTCGAGCGGCCCCGACCGGGCGGACGAGCGCATTTTCTTCGGCACCGGCAACGGGTACCTCGTCTGCGTCGATGCGAAGACCGGCCGGCCGTGCGCCGACTTCGGCACAGATGGGCGCCTGGACCTCATGGACGGCATTCCACGGGCCACGCGCGGCGAGCGCGACTGGCTGAACGCGCTGCCCTACTCCGTCCAGTCCCCACCCATCGTGTACGGCGATACGGTCGTAACGCCGATGTCGATCTCCAGCTACAACAACCGCAGGGAGATGCCGCCGGGATGGATGCGCGGGTTCGACGCGCGTAACGGACGAACGCGCTGGACCTTCCACACGATTCCCCAGGGCGACGAGTACGGCAACGAGACCTGGGGCGGCGATTCATGGCGCGAGACCGGCAAGGTCGGCGTGTGGACGATGATGAGCATCGACCCCGAGCTGGGCTACCTCTACCTGCCGCTCAACACCGCCGCGCCCGACTACTACGGGGGCCACCGGCCCGGCGCCAACCTGTTCGCCGAGAGTCTCGTCGCCCTGGACCTGGAGAGCGGAGAGCGCGTCTGGTACTTCCAGATCGTGCACCACGGGTTGTGGGACTACGACCTGCCGGCCGCGCCCAACCTGATCGATATCACGGTGGACGGCCGGCCGATCAAGGCGGTCGCCCAGATTACCAAGCAGGGCTTCACGTTCGTATTCGACCGGGTGACCGGCGAGCCGGTCTGGCCGATCGAGGAGCGGCCGGTCCCCACCGACACCGACATCGAGGGCGAGGTCCCCTGGCCGACCCAGCCATTTCCGACCCGCCCGGCGCCGTTCGACTACCAGGGGGTGGCTATCGACGACCTGGTCGACTTCACGCCCGAGATACGTCAAATGGCCATCGAGGCGGTCGCGCCGTACCGGATCGGCCCGCTGTACACGCCGCACAGCAAGCGCGGCACCGTCGTGCGGCCCGGATTCAGCGCCGGCAGCTGGGGCGGCGCGGCGGTCGACCCCGACACCGGGACGCTGTACGTGCCGTCCGCCATCCGCTACACCGTCAAGCATTTCCGCGCGCCCGAGCCCGGCGAGGACACCACGCTGGCGGTGCTGGAGGCGCGCGGCGCACTGACCCACCGCCCGCAGCTGCCGCAGGGCCTGCCGCTCTTCAAGCCGCCCTATTCACGGATGACGGCAATCGACATGCACACCGGCGAGCACCGCTGGATGCGGCCGATGGGCGACGGCAACCGGATCCGCAACCTGCCGCTGCTGCGCGACCTCGACCTGCCTCCCCTCGGCGGCGACAGCGGGCGCGTCGGCCCCGTGCTGACGAAGACGCTGCTGATTTATGCGCTGACGGCGGGCGGCGCCGACGACGGCCCGCGCCTCGTGGCATTCGACAAGGCGACCGGCGAGGAGATCGCGTCCGTCGACCTGCCGGGCGGCGCCATCGGCACGCCGATGACCTACCTGTCGGGCGGGCGGCAGTACATCTCGCTGACGGTGGGCGGGGGGAGCGTGCCGGAGCTCATTGCTCTGGCGCTGCCGTAACGCCGGCGCCGGTCTCGGTGCGATTCGAGGCTTTCGCCTCGGGCTCCTGCGGAAACAGGACGTACATCAGCCATAACAGCCCGGCGATGATCAGCAGCAGCATCGCCCAGCGCATGGCGCTGGCGAGCAGCAACAGGTCGAACGTGGGCCACGCCGGCTCGAACTGGAATTGGGCCAGCTGCGCCGCGCGATCCGTCATCCAGTGCCAGCTGGTGTGCGCCACCAGCGCGGACAGCAGAATGGTGCCGATCTTCTCCGCGACCATGTAGCGGAACAGCAGGTGCAGCACGGGCACGAGCAGCGCCAGCACCAGCAGCTGTCCCAGCTCGACCCCGAGGTTGAACGACAGCAGCGACGTCAACAGGTGCGAGCCGGCAAACTGCAGCGTCTCCCGCAGCGCAAACGAGAAACCGAAGCCGTGCACCAGCCCGAAGGCGAACGTGATCAGCCAGCGCCGCCGCAACCGCACGCCGGCGATGTTCTCGAACGCCATGTAGACGATCGAGAGTGCAATCAGCGTCTCGACGAGCGGCGGGAACCACAGGGCGTCGGGCGCCAGATCGAAGGCGGACGCGATGAGCGTCACCGAGTGCGCGACGGTGAATGAAGTGACTATGGCGGCGAGCGGCATGAAGCGCCGGAACGGGATCACCAGGCAGGCGAGAAACAGCAGGTGGTCGATGCCGTCCAGGATATGTTCGAAGCCGAGGGCGACGAACCGCAGGGCGGCCTGGTGCCAGCGCGGGTCCAGGCGGACGAGTCCCGGATTCCCGGAGTATTCGAAGGCCCGCACGGCGCCGTCCGGCAGCACGAACCGCAGCACCGTAATCGTGCGTATGCCGAGCCGGCCCAGCGACGGATCGATGGCGAATCTGG
>JAGWAI010000050.1:24307-25819 GCA_021296485.1 Acidobacteriota bacterium | reverse complement strand
CCGTCGGGCAGGGTGATGTCTCGCGCGTTGGCGGTGTTCGAGCCGTCCTTGGCGCCGAAGCCGTCGACCACCAGCTCGGTGCCGGCCGGGACGGAGTTCTTGTTGAGGCCGCGGCGGATCAGCGCGTTGGGCGCGCCGCACTCGATGGCCCAGCTCTCGACATTGCCGTCCTCGTCGGTGACGTCGATGTGAATCCAGGAGTGGGGGTTGATCCACTCGGTGCGGGTAACGACACCGTGGAGCTGCATCGGCCGCCGAGAACGCGTGGTGGGCCGCGACGGGCGGCGTGGCCAGCAGCAGACCCATGCCGAGCAGTACGGCAAGAATGGTGGTACGCATCGTAGTGATCCTCCTACCTTCTTCTAGCGGCTCACGGTAGGGACGTGGCCCAGCGCAACGCTGGCCGCCGTATCCGTGCCGGTCATCAGCTTCAGGTTGCGGGCGTTCCCCTCGTGGCACGCGTACTCATAGAGGATGTGATCCTCCTCGCCACGCATGAACGCGTTATACGAGATCGTCCACGGCTGCGTGAACACCTTCGGATCGGTGATGGTCGCCTCGTAGTGGATCGTGTCCGCGTCGATCAGCGTGTAGCGCTCGACGACCTTCAGCTCGTCGCTGTGGAAGACGCCGTGGCCCGAGGTGAAGGTGCTGGCCGGCTGGTTCTCCGCCGGCGCGCCGTGCCCCACGACCCAGGTGTTCTCGGTGAAGTTGGTCGCCTCCACCACCAGCGTGTCGCCCTCCCAGCGGCCGCGCGAGTCGCCCATGCCGAGGCGGATGTCCGACGCGACGGGCGGACGCCCGTCGAGCGGGATGTAGCGGAAAAGGTGGTTCCACTCGTAGAGCAGGATGACCGCCTCGGGCGTCTGCAGGAATTGATAGGTGTTGTAGCCCACCGGCAGGTTGCCGCGCGGCACGGCGGCCGGCAGGCACTTCACGCGCGGGTCGAGAAACTCCAGCTCGTCCCGCTTGTCCATGATCTCGTCCCGCTTGTCCGCCGCCCAGGGCTGTAGTGGGATCTTGCCGTCCGGCGGATCCACCACCATCGGCCGCTCCCGGCGCACGATGTCGGGCGCATCGGAGTGGCCCGGGAAGAACCGGAACCGCGGGCCGAGCTCGCGTTCCGACTCCGGACGCTCCCAGGACTCGCCGCTGGCGGGCGTCTCCATGGGCGCGGCGGTGCCCGGCAGCCAGTGTCCGCGCAGATCCGGGTGGCCCCAGGGCGTGGTCGGCGACTTGAAGGTTCCGTCCTGAGCGCCGGCAAGGGCCGGCGCCAGCGCGGTCAGCGCAAAAATGGCGAGGAACAGGCTTACGGTGGCGGCGGATCTGTTCAGCATGCGACAGGCCTCCTTCGCAGACCCACTAAGTATACCGGCCGCTGCGTGTTGTCAATGGCATTACCACTTGGGGCTGCGCCCCAAACCCCCGACGGTCGCAAGCCCGCATTTCTCACCAGCGTTCGTCGCGAGGGCGTCGAGGCGCCGGTGTGGTGGGTCGCACGGACTGAACGAC
>JAGWAI010000050.1:8276-24295 GCA_021296485.1 Acidobacteriota bacterium | reverse complement strand
AAGCGGCGTGAGGGAGTACGGCCCGCCACAGCGAGCGGATCGGCGGCCGCAGCAGAAGGTTGGTGAGGAATGCGGGCTAGCGGGGACCCCGTAGCCCCGCGCCGCGTCCGCCGAGGCGCACTGTGTGCGCCTTGGGGGACGACTTGAGTGCTCGGCGTCCCCCCTTTTTCGCGTTGCGCAGGTATTGCTACGCGTCAGTGGTGGAGTGGCGCTCCAGCAAGCGGGCCTGGGCGTCGATCGCGGGCGCGCCCGGCGGACCGTCCACCAGGTGGTAGCTGCCGTCGGTGCGCAGCTCCATGGCGCGGACGGTGTCGCTGAGGAGGGTGTCGAGCACCTCGTTGACGAGGTGATTGCGGAGCGCGGGGTCGCGCACGAAGCACAGCGCCTCGACCCGCCGGTCGAGGTTGCGCTCCATGAGATCCGCGCTGCCGATGAGCAGCTCCGGGCTGCCGCCGTTCTCGAAGTAGTAGAGGCGGGAGTGCTCCAGGAAGCGACCGACGATCGAGCGCACCCGGATGTTATCGCTTACGCCCGGGATGCCCGGCCGCAGGCAGCAGACGCCGCGCACGATCATGTCTATCCGTACGCCGGCCCGGGAGGCCCCGTACAGGACCCGGATCATCTCCGGATCGGCCACCGAGTTGTTCTTGATGATGATGCGCGCCGGGCGCCCGGCCCGCGCGTGGGCCGCCTCCCGCTCGATGAGCGCCGTGAACTCGGCGCGCAGGTTGAGCGGCGCCACGAGCAGCTCCCGGTAGTCCTTCTTGTTGGAGTAGCCGGTCAGATAGTTGAAGACGTCGCTCACCTCGGTGACAATCGCCGGATTGGCCGTGAACAGCCCGATATCCGTGTATACATTCGCCGTCGCCCGGTTGTAGTTGCCCGTGCCGACGTGCACGTAGCGCACGATCCCCTCGGCCTCCTTGCGCACCACGAGGCACAGCTTGCTGTGGGTCTTCAGGTTGACCATGCCGTAGACGACATGGATGCCCGCCGCCTCCATGCGGTGCGCCCAGACGATGTTGTTCCGCTCGTCGAAGCGGGCCTTCAGCTCGACGAGCACGGCCACCTGCTTGCCCGCTTCGGCCGCCTCGATCAGCATGTCGACCAGCGGCGAGTTCGACCCGATGCGGTACAGCGTCATCTTGATGGCGATGACCTGGGGATCGCGGACCGCGGCCCGCAGGAACGCCTCCACCGACGCAAACGAGTCGAACGGATGGTGCACCAGGTGGTCGCGCTCGCGCACCTCGTCGAAGATCGAGTCCAGGTTGTCGTCCGACCAGAGCGGTCGCGGCGAGAACGGCGCATCCTTCAGTTTCGGGCGATGGAGGCGCACCAGCTCGAGCCAGTGTCCGAAGCCCATGCGCGACGGCGTACGCTCGACCACGTCATCGTCGATATCGAAGTTCTCCAGCAGGATATTGAGCACGCGGTCGGGCATGGTCGATTCGACGACGAGCTGGGACGGCTGACCGTAGCGCAGCTCCTTGAGGGTGCGGTCCACGGACTCCAGCAGGTCGTCGGCCTCGTCCTCTTGGATCACCATGTCCGTGTCGCGGACGACGCGGAACAGGTGGACGCCCTGCAGCGTGGCGCCCGGGAACAGCATCCCGATGTGTTCCCGCGCCACGTCCTCCAGGAAGACGAACGTCTCCCTGGGCAGGCCCGACACCTCGGACGGCAGCTGGATGAAGCGCGGCAGCAGGTCCGGCAGCTTGACGCGCGCAAAGCGGGTGCGGCCGCCGTGCCGCACCACGACCGCGAGGTTCATGCTCAGGTTGGAGATGTACGGGAACGGATGCCCGGGATCGGACGCCAGCGGCGTCAGCACCGGGTGCACGTTCTCCCGGAAGTAGTCGCGCAGCCAGTCGCGCACCGCGTCCGTGTATTCGGATCGCTCCAGGAACACGATGTCGTGCTTCGCCAGCGCCGGCTGCAGCACGGCGTTCCAGCAGTGCGACATCTCGCGCATGATGCGGGAGGCGCGCTCGCGGATGGCGGTAAGCTGCTGCTCCGTATCGAGGCCGTCCGGCGACATGTCGACGGAGTCGCCGCGGAACTTGCGCAGTAGCGTGGCCACCCGCACCATGAAGAACTCGTCCAGGTTCGTGGCGACAATCGACAGGAACTTGACGCGCTCCAGCAGCGGATGCGAGGGGTCCAGCGCCTGCAGCAGAACGCGCTGGTTGAACTCGAGCCAGCTCAGCTCGCGGTTGATGTAGAAGTGCGGATCGGTGAGGTCCGGCGCCGGTTCCGGGTTGTCGGCGGCGGGCGACACGTCGCCCGAAACCGCCGGTTTCTTCAGCAGTTCGGGTGATTCGTCGAGGCCGCTACCGCTACCCATCGTCACCTGGCCATCATATCAGCCGTTACTTTCGGGCAGCACGGCCGGACGGCTGCCCCCATCAGACGTATCGGTCGATCGGGGTAGACTGGTGACGCGTTGACGATGCGGGAGCCTGCGATGACCGACCCCATAACCAAGCTGGAAAAGCCGTCGAACGAGTGGCTCGAGCTGCTGTCGCCCGCGGCATTCGACATTCTGTTCAAGCACGCCACCGAGCGGCCCGGCACGAGCCCGCTCAATCACGAGCACCGCGACGGCACGTTCATCTGCGCGGCCTGCCACCTGCCGCTCTTCGAGTCGTCGGCCAAGTACGAGAGCGGCACGGGGTGGCCGAGCTTCTTCCAGGCCATCGAGGGCCGGCTCGGCACGCGAACCGATTACAAGATGATCCTGCCGCGGACCGAGTACCACTGCATCCGCTGCGGCGGCCACCATGGCCATGTCTTCAAGGACGGTCCGCCGCCGACGGGCAAGCGCTACTGCAACAACGGCGAGGCGCTGGCGTTCGTCCCGGAGGGCGAGCCGCTGCCGCCGCTACGGGATTAGTCCGGAAGGGCGAGGGCGACGAGCGCGCCCGGATGCTCGCGGCTGCCGATCGGGATGGCTAGGTACTGCTTCCCGTCGTGCGTGTAGCTCATCGGCACGCTGTTGGACGGCGCCGGCATCTCCACCGACCCCACGTGCTCGCCGGTCCGCTTGTCCACCGCGTGGAACAGCGGCCGCCCGCCGCGCCCCTCGCCGTACATCAGCAGCGTCCGGGACAGCAGTGTGGTGGCGTGCGAGGGCTGCCCGGTGTTGGGCAGGTCGACGCCGCGCAGCAGCGGGTGGTTCGTGAACCGGTCCGGCGTGGTGCCGTTCGGGATCCACCACAGCGTCTCGCCGCTGTTCAGGTCGATGGCCGTGATCCGCCCGTAGGGAGGCTTGTAGATCGGCAGCCCTTCGACGTTGAGCCTGCCGCCGGTCGTGCTGACGAACTTCATGACCGTGCGGCCGATCGGGTTCGGGTCTTCCGCGTCGACCTCGGCGCCGGGCACCAGGTTGGGCGTGGTGCAGCCCTTGACCGAGGCGACGTAGAGGATGCCGGTCTCCGGGTCGACCGACGCGCCGCCCAGGATGTTCGTGCCGCCGCCGTATCCGGGGCAGAACAGCGAGCCGCGCTTGCCCAGGTCGTTGTCGCGGTGCAGCGGTGGGGTGAACAGCGGGCCGTACTCGTACTGCTCCAGCAGCTCGCGCGCGCGCCGGCGCAGCTCGGGCGTGAAGTCAATCAGGTCGTCCGGCGAGATGCCCTGCATCTCGTAGGCCGCGGGCCGCGTCGGGAACGGCTGCGTCGGCGAGTAGTACTCGCCCGGCACGTGGCCGCGCGGCACCGCGCGCTCCTCGATCGGCCAGACCGGTTCGCCCGTTGCCCGGTTCAGGACGTAGGCGAACGCCTGCTTGGTCGTCTGCACCAGTAGTGGTATGCGCTGCCCGTCGACGGTCACGTCGACCAGGTTGGGAGCGGTCGGGTTGTCGTAGTTCCAGATGTCGTGGTGCACCGTCTGGAAATGCCAGGCGCGCTCGCCGGTGCGCACGTCCAGGGCGACGATGCTGGTGGCGAACAGGTTCTGGCCGGGATGGAAGCCGCCCCAGCTGTCGTTGGTCGGCGGGTCCGTCACGATGTAGACGAGGTTCAGCTCCGGATCGGCCGACAGCGGCGCCCAGGCCGAGACGTTCCCGGTCCACTGCCAAGCGTCGTTCTCCCAGGTGTCGAAACCGAACTCGCTCTCGGACTGCGGAATGACGTTGAACTTCCAGAGGTGCTCGCCGGTCGCGGCGTCGTACGCCAGGATGTGGCCCGGCACGTTCTCGCGCCGCGTCTGGCGATAGCCCTGCTCGTGCGAGTTGCCCACCACGATGACGCCGTTGACCACGATGGGCGGCGACGAGTTGGTGATGTAGCCCACCTCGGCCGGCAGGCCGTCCTCCGGGTGATACGGGTAGCCGAAGTCGGCCAGCAGGTCTACCGTGCCGCCGTCGCCGAAGCTCTCAATCGGCAGGCCGTCGCCGGGGTCCAGCGCGTGCAGGAAGAAGCCGGGCGTCACGACGTAGATGCGGCCGGCGCCGTTCACCTGCGCGTAGGCCACTCCCTTGCCGTAGTTCTTGCGCATGGAATCGGCCCAGCGCTTGGTGGTCGGCTCGCGGAACGTCCACAGCGTTTCGCCGGTCGCCGGGTCGAGCGCCACCACGGTGCGGCGCTGGCCGGCCACGCTGAACAGCTTTCCCTCGGCGTAGATCGGGGTCGACCGAAGGATGTAGTCGACGCCGGGGCCGAAGTTGTCGCCGCGCCAGACCCAGGCGGTCTCGAGGTCGCCGAAGTTGCCGGCGTCGATCTGCGTGTGCGGGGTGTAGCGCTGGCTGGCCGCGTTGCCGCCCCAGTGGGTCCAGCCCCCTTCCTGCGCCGCCGCGGGAGCCGCGCCCAGCGCCAGCAACAGGAGTCCCAGGCCGAAACGAGTGCTCGTCGACACGCGCGTCCTCCCTGGCGTGCGGCGGACTACCCCGGCAGCCGGAACGCCATCAGCTCCGAATCGCGGCCGCCGCCGCCGACGGCGACGACGATGTACTGCGTGCCGTCGACCATGTAGGTCATCGGCGTGCCGGTCTGACCCGCGGGCATGAACACCTCGCCGACCTCGGCGCCGGTCGCCTTGTCATACGCCCGCAGCATCGCGCCCTCCGCGCCGGACGGCGTGGTGAACACGCCGCCCTCGCCGGCAATCACCAGCGTCTTGGTGACCAGCGTGCCGATGCGGCCGACGCGGCCGGTGCGCGGGATATCCAGGCCCTGCAGCTTCTCGTGGTTCCGCACGTGGTCCGGCGTCTCGCCGTGCGGCACCTGCCAGACGATCTCGCCCTTGTTGAGGTCGACCGCGGTGATGCGCGCCCATGGCGGCTTGAGCAGCGGCAGCCCTTCCACCAGCAGGGATTGGCGTGCGGGACTGACGCCGCGGAGCCGGAAGCTGCTGATGTAGTCCATGTCCGACCGCTCGGGGTCGTTCATCATCCGCAGCGCGGTCACTTGCGTCTTCGTGTACTGGTACATGATCCCGGTCTCGGGATCGACAGCCCCGCCCGGCCAGTTCACGCCGCCGGTGGCGGCCGGTACGATGAGCGTTCCCAGGTTGCCCGTGCCGTCCGGATCCGCAATGGTCGGCGGCGTGTAGATCGGGCCGAGCGTGTACCTGCTGGCGATCTCCTCGGCCGCCGCGCGCAGCTCCGGCGTGAAATCGATTAGGTCGTCCACGCCGATTCCCTGCCGGTCGATGGCGGGCGGCTTGGTCGGAAACGGCTGCGTCGGGGACAGCACCTCACCCGGCACGTCGGACGGCGCGACCGGACGCTCCTCGATCGGCCAGACCGGATCGCCGGTTTCCCGGTCGAAGACGAAGATCCACGCCTGCTTGGTCGGCAGCGCCACGGCCTTGATGTCCCGGCCGTCAACCGTGATATCCACCAGGATCGGCGCCGCCGGCAGGTCCCAGTCCCACACCTCGTGGTGCGAGATCTGGAAGTGCCAGAGCCGCTCGCCGGTGTCGAGATCGACGGCCACCAGGCTGTTCGCGAACAGGTTGTCGCCGATGCGGTGCCCGCCGTAGTAGTCGCCGGTCGGCGTCTCGGTGGGCAGGTAGGCGATGTTCAGCTCCGGGTCGATGCTCATCTGCGCCCAGACGCCGGTATTCCCCGTGTACCGCCACGAGTCGTCCAGCCAGGTGTCGTTGCCGAACTCGTCGGAATCCGGAATCGTGTGGAAGATCCACTTCCGCGCCCCCGTGCGCGTGTCGTAGCCGCGCACGTGGCCCTTCACGTTCTCCCTGGACTCCGGCGCGGTGCCGGGCCGGTGCGCCGCGCCGATGACGATCGTGTTGTTGGCGACGACCGGCGCGGCGTGCAGCCCGACTTCGCCCGTGACGAGGTCGATGTCCTGGTCGAACTCCAGCTTCAGGTCGACGATGCCGTCGGTGCCGAAGCTGCTCACCCGCTGCCCGGTCGCCGCGTCGAGCGCGACGAGGCGATAGCCAGTCGTCACGTAGAAGATCTGGCCGTCGGCGCCGTCGTCCCAGTAGGCCAGCCCGCGGCCCGAGAGCCGCCGCGGGGCCGCGATGCCGCGCTCGCCTTCGTCGATCCGATGCATCCACAGCAGCTCGCCGGTCGTAGCATCGAGCGCGACGACGTCCCGCCGCGAGCCGACCGTGCTGTAGAGCACGCCGCCGATCATGAGCGGCGTCGACTGCAGGATCGCCTCGGGCCGCGGACCGAAGTTGCGGGTCGAGAAGCGCCAGGCGACTTCCAGGTCGTTGAAGTTGTCGCCGTCGATCTGGTCGGCCGGCGAATAGAAGGTGCTGGCGAGATCGGCGGCGTACGACCGCCACTCGATGTTTCTTCCCTCCTGCGCCGACAATCCGGCTGCCCCGAATACGAGCAGCGCCAACAGGGCCCAGGCGGGATGGAACACTCTACGCGGCATTGGCTACAAACCTCCGAGCATGGCGGTTTCGAGGGACCCACAGCATACTGCAATCGCTCCGGCGCTGCCTACCCGCGGCGTCCGCCCCGCCGCCGGGCTGTGTAGAATAATCAGTTCAAGACTTTGAGCGAACCTACCGAGCAGCAGACCGCCGAGATTGACGAGCTCGACGAGCTCTCTTTCGACCAGCTTCCGGATCCGTTGCGGCAGGGCGCCGCCCGCGCCGGGTGGTCCAGCCTCATGCCGGTCCAGGCGCGCGCGATTCCGTACCTGCTGGCCGGCCGCGAGATGATGATCCAGGCGCGCACCGGCAGCGGCAAGACCGGTGCGTTCGTGTTGCCGATGCTGGAGCGGCTCGACCCCGGCGAGGCGCGCTGCCAGGCGCTCGTGCTGGTGCCGACCCGCGAGCTGGCCCGGCAGGTGTGCCAGGTGGCGGAAACGGTGTGCGACGGAACCGGGCTGCGCACGATTGCCGTCTACGGCGGCGTGGGTTACGGCCCGCAGCTCGACGCGCTGGCGAGCGGGGCACAGATCGTGGTCGGCACGCCGGGCCGCGTGCTCGACCACCTGCTGCGGCGCACGCTGACGCTCGACGCGCTGCGCATGCGGGTGTTCGACGAAGCCGACCGCATGCTGTCCATGGGCTTCTACCCGGACATGCAGGCGGTCCAGGGACACCTGCCGGAAGCCACGCTGCGCACCCTGCACAACAGCATGTTCTCGGCTACCTACCCCGCGTTCGTGCAACGCACGGCGCGGGAGTTCCTGCGCACGCCGGAGTTCCTGTCCCTCAGCGGCGACCAGGTGCACGTCACCGACACCGAGCACCTGTTCTACAAGGTGCCGTCGATGGAGAAGGACCGCACGCTGGTGCGGATCATCGAGATCGAGAATCCGGCTTCGGCCATCATCTTCTGCAACCGGAAGACCGCTGTGCACTACGTCACCGTCGTGCTGCAGCGGTTCGGCTACGATGCGGACGAGCTGAGCGCCGACCGCTCGCAGTCGGACCGCGAGCAGATCCTGAAGCGCGTGCGCGAAGGCACGCTGCGGTTCCTCGTGGCGACCGACGTCGCGGCGCGCGGCCTCGACATTCCGGAGCTGTCGCACGTCATTCAGTACGAGCCGCCGGAGGATCAGGAAGGCTATATTCATCGGGCCGGACGGACCGGCCGGGCCGGCGCGGCCGGCGTGGCGCTCTCGCTCGTGAGCGAGGCGGAGGCGCTCACGCTCGAGGCGATTGCGAAGCGCTACTCGATCCAGTTCCAGCAACGCCGCGCACCGACCGACGCGGACGTGCAGGCGGTCGTCGCCGAGCGGGTCACCACCCTGCTCGAGCAGCGCCTGCGGGAGCGCGACCGGCTGCAGACCGAGCGCAGCCAGCGCTTCGTGCCGCTGGCGCGCACACTGGCCGGCAACGAGGACGAATCGGCGCTGATCGCGATGCTGGTCGATGACTACTACCAGGAAACGCTGCACGCGCCGCCGGTAATGGTCCGCGAGGCCGCACCGAAGGACGAGCTGCAGGGCGGCCCGGAAGCCCCCCGCCGTCCCCGCCGCCGGCGGCCTGCGCCGCGGCGGCCGCGGCGCTGAGAGGAGAGGTTCATGAGCACGGTTGTCACGGAAAACGTCCACCCGTTCGAAGCGGCCCTGCAGGCCGGGCGGCAGCCCTACAAGGTCGCCGACATCGGCCTCGCGCCGCGCGGCCGCAGCGAAATCAGGCTGGCCGAGCAGGAGATGCCCGGACTGATGGCGCTGCGCCGGCAGCACGCCGGCGAGCGGCCGCTGGACGGCGCGCGCGTGATGGGCAGCCTGCACATGACCGTGCAGACCGCCGTGCTGATCGAAACGCTGGCCGAGCTCGGGGCGGACGTGCGCTGGGCCTCCTGCAACATCTTCTCGACCCAGGACCACGCCGCCGCCGCCGTGGCCGTCGGCCGCCCGGAGAGCGGCGGGACCGCGGATGCCCCGCGCGGCACGCCGGTGTTCGCCTGGAAGGGGGAGACGCTGCCGGAGTACTGGTGGTGCACCGCCGAGGCGCTCGTCTGGCCGGACGGCCGCGGGCCGGACCTGATCGTCGACGACGGCGGAGACGCCACGCTGCTGGTGCACAAGGGATACGAATTCGAATGCGCCGGCTCGGTGCCCGCGTTCGACGCGGCGCAGGATTCCGAGGAGTGGGGGGTGATTCTCGACCTGCTCCGGCAGATGCAGGCCGAGGACCCGACCCGTTGGCGGCGCCTCGGACCGGCCATCCGCGGCGTGAGCGAGGAGACCACGACCGGCGTGCACAGGCTGTACGAGATGATGCGCGACGGGTCGCTGCTGTTTCCCGCGATCAACGTCAACGACTCGGTGACCAAGAGCAAGTTCGACAACGTGTACGGCTGCCGCCACTCGTTGCCCGACGGACTCGCGCGCGCCACGGACGTGATGCTGGGCGGCAAGGTGGCGGTAGTCTGCGGCTTCGGGGAAGTGGGCAAGGGTTGCGCACAGTCGCTGCGCGGCCAGGGCTGCCGGGTGATCGTGACCGAGATCGACCCGATCTGCGCCCTGCAGGCCGCCATGGAGGGATACGAGGTCGACACGCTCGAGAACCGCCTCGAGACCGCCGACATCTTCATCACCACCACCGGCAACAAGGGCATCATCACGGCCGCGCAGATGGGGCAGATGAAGGACAAGGCCATCGTCGGCAACATCGGTCACTTCGACAACGAGATCGACATGGCGGGCCTGAAGAAGATCCCGGGCATCGAGCGGATCCCGATCAAGCCGCAGTACGACGAGTGGCGGTTTCCGGATGGACACGGCGTGCTGGTGCTGGCGGAGGGACGCCTGCTCAACCTCGGCTGCGCCACCGGCCATCCCAGTTTCGTCATGTCGACGTCGTTCACCAACCAGGTGCTTGCGCAGATCGCCCTGCACCGCAATTCCGGCGAGTACGCGAAGAAGGTGTACATGCTGCCGAAGCTGCTCGACGAGCAGGTGGCGCGCCTGCACCTCGACCACCTCGGCGTGAAGCTGACGAAACTGACGCCCGAGCAGGCGGCCTACATCGGCGTGGCCGTCGACGGGCCGTACAAGCCGGATCACTACCGGTATTGAGTCGCCGCCGGCCCGTAGCGCACGGTCGGTACCACCCCCCGAAGCGCCGTATTCCGGCGGCTCCCGCGGCCCCTGCGGCGCGTTGCCTATACAGCGCCGCCGTCGAACCGACGAAAGAGGTAGTGGCGGCAAAAAAAGGGGGCAGCATTTCGGCCGGTTTGTTGATAGAATGAGCAAAAGTTTTCCGAAACAAAATGNNNGGGGCCATGTTCGCCCCGCCACCTCATACCCGTTCGCCTGACCGCGAGCTTGGGAATTCGGGAGGAGCCAATTTGTTGATGCAGGAACGGCAGGATCTGGTGCGGGAGTTGGTTGCCTTGGGCCAGGAACGCGGCTTCGTGACCATCGACCAGGTCATTGAGCATCTCACCACGGATCTGGAATCCGACGACCTGGCCCTGGTGTTGCAGGAGATTGAAAGCCAGGGCGTCGAGGTAGAAGGCACCGCCGACCAATTCGAGGCCGAGAGCCGCCCACACCCGCCGCTGCGCGTGATCTCCGAGGCGGAGGTCCACCCCGCCGGCGAGGAAACCGACCAGGGGCAGGACCTGGTGCGGACGTATCTGCGCCAGATGAGCCGCGTCCCGCTACTGACGCGGGAAGGCGAAGTAGCCATCGCCAAGCGGATCGAGCGCGGCGAGCGGCGCGTCATGAAGGCGTTGTCGCAGAACCTCGTCATCGTGCGCTACGTGCTCGACCTGGGCCAGCAGCTCAGAAGCGGCGATCTGGAGCTGCGCGACGTCGTCACGCTGCCCGACGAGGACCTGTCGGAGCGGCAGGTGGCCAACCGCACGCGGCAGTTGCTCGCGGACATCGACCGCGTAGAGGCGGCGTACAAGGAATTGGTGCGGCGCCAGAACCGTGCCGCGGCCACGCGGCGGCGGTACGGCCACATCTCGACGCGCACCGCCAAGCGGCTGCTCAGGGCACGGGTGGCGGCGGCGCGCGCGGTGCGCGCCATCGAGTTCACGCCCGACGTGCGCCAGGAGTTCTCCACCTGTCTCGACGCGGCGATCTCGTCGCTGCGGCAGGCCGAGCGGCCTGTCGAATCGCTGCGCCGGGCGGCGCCCGCCGCCGCGCCGGATGCTGAATCCGAGCAGTTGCAGCAGGCGCGGGTGGCGCTGCTGGAGCGCCATCGAGAGATCGGCGAGAGCTCCGAGCAGCTCACGCGGACCCAGCGGCAGATCAACCGGGGAGCGCGAAAGGCCGACTGGGCGCGCAAGGAGCTGACCGAGGCCAACCTGCGGCTCGTGGTGTCGGTGGCCAAGAAGTACGCCAACCGCGGACTGGCCTTCCTCGACCTGATCCAGGAAGGGAACATCGGCCTGATGCGCGCCGTCGACAAGTTCGACTACCGCCGCGGATTCAAGTTCTCCACGTACGCCACGTGGTGGATCCGCCAGGCGATCACGCGCGCGATTGCCGACCAGGCCCGCACCATCCGCATCCCGGTGCACATGATCGAGACCCTGAACAAGCTGAACCGCGCCGGCCAGACGCTGATGCGGGATCTCGGCCGCGAGCCGACCGTCCGCGAGCTGGCGGAACGTTCCGACCTCCCGATTGCCGTCGTGCGCAAGGCGCGCCGCATCGCCCAGACGGTGGTGTCGCTCGATTCGCCCATCGGCGACGGCGAGGAAAGCCAGTTCGGCGACTTCATCGAGGATCGCCAGGCCGTCAATCCATCGGAATCGACCATCGCCTTCGATCTCCGCCGGCAGACCGAGTCGGTGCTCGATACGCTGAGCCCCAAGGAGCGGGAAGTCATCCGCATGCGCTTCGGCCTGTCCGACGGCGCCGAGCCGACGCTGGCCGAGCTGGGCGAGAAGTTCTCGCTTACGCGGGAGCGGATCCGGCAGATCGAAGCGGCCGCGCTTCGCAAGCTCCGCGAGCCGACCCGCAGCGGCCGCCTGAGCACGTTCGTCGAGCCGCGCCGGCCGCTCACGCGCAAGCGGCGCAGCACCGGCGATGTCAACGACCCCGGCCAGCCCGTCCCCGCGGTCTAGCCACGGGCTGCTGACCCACCACCCACCCCGCCCGCGCAGGCGGGCCGGCGGGGGGTTTGGGGGCGCAGCCCCCATCTGACAAATACTCCGGCTTTTGGCGCCCTTCGGGCGTCATAACAGTCCGAGGTGAAGCGATGAGCGTGACGGATTCCGGTTCGGGCGGGCCGATGATCGAGGCGAGCGGGCTGAGCAAGTACTACGGTCCGTTCGTGGCCGTGCACGACATCTCGTTCGTCATTCCGCAAGGGCAGGTCGTGGCCTTCCTCGGGCCGAACGGCGCCGGCAAGACGACCCTCATGCGGATGCTGACCGGGTACCTGGCGCCGAGCGCCGGCAGCGCATCCATTGCCGGCTTCGACGTGCGCACGGACAGAATCGCGGCGTCGCGGCGTCTCGGTTACCTGCCCGAGAACGGTCCGCTGTATCCGGACATGACGCCCCTGGAGCTGCTCACCTTCTTCGGTCAGGCGCGCGAGCTGGGGGCCGCGCTCAAGCGTCGTATCGAGGAGGTCGTGGACCTCTGCGCGCTGCACCTCGTCATCGAGAAGCCGGTCGGCAAGCTGTCGCGCGGGCTCAAGCAGCGTGTCGGGCTGGCGCAGGCGCTGCTGCACGACCCGGACGTGCTCATCATGGACGAGCCGACGGCCGGACTCGACCCGAACCAGATCCGCCAGTTCCGCGAGAACATCCAGCGCCTGGGACGCACGAAGACGCTGCTCGTCTCCACCCACATCCTGCACGAGGCCGAGGCGGTCGCCGACCGCGTGCTGCTGGTCAACAGCGGCCGCCTGGCGTTCGACGGGCCGGTGAGCGACCTCGAGGAGAACGGCACGATCGAGGAGGCGTTCTACCGTTTGACCAACCACGGCGCTCCGCCGCCACCGAGCGAACCTGCTGCCGAGAGCATCGAGGGGCAACAGCCATGAGCGGACTACCGAACACCAGCATCGTCAAGGCGATCGCCCGGCGCGACCTGCTGATGTACTTCAGCAATCCGACCGGCTACGTCTTCATCACCCTGTTCATCTTCATCAGCGCGGGCGCGGCGTTCTGGCAGGACCGGTTCTTCCTGCAGAACCTGGCCAATCTGGAGCAGCTCAACAACCTCTATCCGTACTTGCTGCTGTTCTTCATCCCGGCGCTCACGATGAGCGTCTGGGCCGAGGAGCGCAAGCTGGGCACCGACGAGACGCTGCTCACCTTGCCGGCGACGGACCTGGAGGTGGTGCTGGGCAAGTACCTGGCGACGCTCGGCATCTACAGCGCCTCGCTGCTGCTCGCCCTCAGCTACGTGTTCGTCCTCTTCTATCTCGGCAGTCCCGACCTCGGCCTGATGTTCGGCAACTACGCCGGGTACTGGTTCATGGGGGCGGCGCTGATCGCGGTCGGGATGCTGGCGTCCCTGCTGACGCGCAACGCCACGATCGGCTTCATTCTCGGCGCGCTGTTCTGCGCGGCGCTCATCGTCATCGGGCCGGCCGTCGGCGCGCTCGCGCCGGGGCTCGAGCGCGCGCTGCAGGCGCTGGTCATGGGCACCTACTTCGAGGACTTCGCCCGCGGCGTCATCAGCCTGACGGCGGTGACGTACTTCATCGCCGTGGCCGCGGCGTTCCTGTATCTCAACGTGCTGGTCCTGTCGCGCCGCCACTGGCCGGCCAGGGCGGACGGCTACCCGATGTGGGCGCACCACGCGGTGCGCGCGCTCGCCGTCGTCGTGGCGCTCATGAGCTTCGGCGTGGTCGTGTCCCGCGCGGGGGTGCGCGTGGACGTCACGGCGGAGCAGCTCCATTCGCTGAGCGGCGAAACGCGGCGGTTGATCCGCGAGCTGCCCGCGGACCGGCCGGTGTTCATCCAGGCGTACATCAGCCCGGAGGTGCCGGAGCCGTTCGTGCAGGCGCGTGCGAACCTGCTGAGCGTGCTGGACGAGATCGATGCGCTCGCCGGATCGCGCGTGGAGGTGCTGGTCCACGACACGGAGTCGTTCACCGACGCCGCGCGCGAGGCGCGCGAGACCTTCGGCATCCGGCCGCGTCCATTCCGCGACGTGCGCTCCACGCGGGCCGACGTCTCCGAGGTGTACATGGGGCTGGCGTTCACCTGCGGCGCCGAGGAGCAGGTGATTCCGTTCTTCGACCGCGGGCTGCCGACCGAGTACGAAGTGGTGCGCAGCATCCGCGTCGTGGCCGGCACGGAGCGCAAGCGGATCGGCGTCGTGCGCACGATGATGGACCTGATGGGCGGCGTCGACTACCAGCAGAACCAGTTCAATCCGTCCTGGCCGGTGGTCGAGGAGCTGCGCAAGCAGTACGAGGTGTACCCGGTCGATCCGGAGCTGCCCATCGAAGCGGAGCTCGACGCGCTGCTCGTGCCGCTGCCGTCGTCGCTGCAGACCGACGAGATGGGGCACGTCGCGGACTTCATCCGCAAGGGCACGCCCGCCATGCTGCTGGTCGATCCGATGCCGGCCGTCAACCCCCAGCTCTCGCCCACCGAATGGGTCGGCGACGGCAACCCGTTCGCGTATCCGCCCGGCTCCGCGCGTCCGGGCCCGCGCGGCAACGTGCGGCAGTGGATGGCCGACCTCGGCGTCGGCTGGGAGCCGACGCGCATCGTCTGGGACAGCTACAACCCGCACCCAGAGCTGGCGCACATGCCGGACGACGTCGTGTTTCTCGGGCGCGGCAACGGGAACGAGGAGACCTTCAACGAGGCCGACACGGTGACCGCCGGCCTGCAGGAGCTCGTCTTCCTCTGGCCCGGCTACGTTGAGCCGGCCGAGGACGCGGACGTCGAATTCCAGCCCCTGCTCCGATCCGGAATGCTCTCGGGCACATCGTGCGGAACTCGCCGTTCGGACCGCAGATCAATCCCGAGCCGCCACGCGAGCAGGACGAGCAGGACTACGTGGTGGCGGCCCGCATCCGCTCGACGGGGGCGGCTGGCGGGGATGACGGGGACTCGGCCGGCGAGGACGAAGCCGAGGACGCAGCCGACGATCCCGAGGAGGGTGAGTCGGTCGACCTGATCGTCGTGGCCGACCTCGATTTCGTCGGCGAGCAGTTCTTCGCCATCCGCGAGCAGGCCATCGCCGGACTCAATTTCGACAACGTCACGTTCTTCCTCAACGCGATTGACCTGCTGGTAGGTGACGATTCGTTCATCAACCTGCGCAACCGGCGCGCCCGCCACCGGACGCTCGAGCGCGTGGAGGCGCAGACCGCGCGGTTCAACGAGCAGCTCACGCAGGAAGAGCAGCAGGCCGAGGAGGACGCCGAGCAGGCCATCGAAGAGGCGCAGGCGAGGCTGGACGAGCGCGTGGAAGAGCTGCGCGGCCGCGACGACATCGACGCGCAGACCATGCAGATCATGGTGCGCAATCTCGAAGGGGTGGAGAACCGGCGGCTGGAAGTGCTGTCGGCCAACATCGAGGCGGAGAAGGAAACCCGGATCCAGGCGAGCCGCGAGAACATGGAGTCGCAGATTCGCCAGATCCAGACGTCGATCCAGACGTTTGCCGTGCTGCTGCCGCCGGTGCCGGTATTCGTCGTCGGCGTGATGATCCTGCTGCGCCGGCAGCGCCGCGAGCGCGAGGGCGCGGCGGCCGCGCATCGCTTGAGGGACGAATCATGAGCGGAATGAGCGAACTGAAGAAGACGCTGAGCATCGCCGGCATCGCCGTCCTGCTCGGGGCGGTGGCCATCGTAAGCGCCCCCCGGCGCGCCGCGCCCGACGCGTTCTTCGACGTGGGCGAGCCGTTCTTCCCGGAGTTCACCGACCCGGAGGAGGCCGCAACGCTGGAAGTGATCGAGTTCGACGAGGAGCAGGCCGCCGCCATTCCGTTCATGGTGACCAACCGGAACGGCCTGTGGACCATCCCGTCGCACCATGACTATCCCGCCGACGGCGAGGAGCGGCTGGCGGACGCGGCGGCCAACATCATCAGTGTGATCAAGGACGACTTCCGCTCGGACAACGTGGCCGACCACGAGGCGCTGGGCGTCATCGACCCGACGGACGACACGGTGAGCTCGCTCCAGGGGCGCGGCTCGCGCGT
>JAGWAI010000050.1:7604-7995 GCA_021296485.1 Acidobacteriota bacterium | reverse complement strand
GGCGCCGGCCGGCCAGGAGGTGGATACCGTCCAGGTGAACCTGCTCGTCGGCGCCGTCATGACCATGCGGATCGCCGGCGTGCGTCCCAAGCCGCCCGGCCTGTCGGGCAACCTGCGCGAGGCGTTCGAGCAGGGCCAGATCAGCCAGTCCGACGTGCAGACTCTGACCAGCCGCGGCTTCTATCCGACGGCCGAGGGCGGCCTGCTATCGAACGACGGCGAGCTGCTCGTGCGCACGAACGAAGGCGTGCTCTACACGCTGCGGTTCGGCGAAATCGTCTACGGCCGCGGCGACGCGGTCGCGGTGGGCGACGACTCCAGCGACGACGAGGAGAGCGGCAGCGGGGAGAACCGCTACGTCTTCATCACCGCCGAGTTCGACGAGTCCGCG
>JAGWAI010000050.1:7178-7503 GCA_021296485.1 Acidobacteriota bacterium | reverse complement strand
CAACTGGTACTACGTCATCCAGGCCGGCAGCTACGACCGCATCCACAAGCCGAGCGCGGAGTTCCTGAAGGACATCGAGAACGAGGAAGCGGACTAGTCCGCTTCCGCCTCCTGCTCGCGCCCCCGGCGTCACGGCCGCCGCGGCCCGATCCTCACGCCGGTACCCACATCCCCGCCTGCCGCCCGGACACGTCTTCGAGTCGACGTTGCAAGTCGATTTCCGCGGCGACGAAAAGAGTATCGACGAGCCCCCGCCGGACGTATGATGTCCGGTAAACAGAGGGGGGTATTCGCCATGAGGAACTGGTTTGGCGGCGTGATGATC
>JAGWAI010000050.1:5996-7119 GCA_021296485.1 Acidobacteriota bacterium | reverse complement strand
CAGGCGCCGCGGCTGGCCGGGACGGACCATCCGGACCTGAACGGCATCTGGCAGAACCTCACCACCGCGAACTGGGACATCGAGGACCACAGCGCGGCGCCGGGGCCCCTGCCGGCCCTGCTGGGCGCGTGGGGCGCCCAGCCCGCGGGGCAGAGCATCGTGGAGGGCGGCGCGCTGCCGTACAGGCCGGAGGCGCTGGAGCGGCGGAACGCGAACTACGCGCAGCGCCTGGCCGTCGATCCCTTCAACCTGCACACCGTGGGCGATCCGGAAGCCAAGTGCTACGCGCCCGGCGTGCCCCGCGCCATGTACATGCCCTACCCGTTCCAGATCGTCCAGATGCCGGAAAAGATCCTGATCGTGTTCGGGTACAGCAACATATCCCGCTACATCCAGCTCGAGAACCACGAAGAGGCGCCGATCGACTTCTGGATGGGCTGGTCGAACGGCCACTGGGAAGGCGACACGCTGGTCGTCGACGTGACCGGATTCAACGGCCTCACCTGGCTCGACCGCGCGGGCAACTTCACGAGCAGCGCGTTGCACGTGGTCGAGCGCTACACCCCCGTGGGCCCCAACACGATCATGTACGAAGCGACGGTTGATGACCCCGAGGTGTTCACGCGGCCCTGGACGCTGAGCTTCCCGCTCTACCGCCGCCTGGAAGCGAATGTCCAGCTCCTGGATTTCAGGTGCGTGCCGTTCACCGAGGAGTACATCTACGGGAGCCTCGCGAAAGAAGGCAGCTTCGTGAAGAAGGGGAGCTAGCTGTGATGAGACACCAACTATTCGCGTCACGAGTGCTGCCGGCCGCCCTGTTCGCCATCGTGTGGCTGGCGGCGTGCGCCGGTCAGCCGCCGGCGGACACGGCCGATTCCGCCGATTCTGCGGCGGATGAGGCGTCGCTCCGGACCGCCTGGGGCGATCCCGACCTGCAGGGGACCTGGGAGACGCTCGAGACCGTGCCGTTCGAGCGGCCGGCGGAGTTCGGGGACAGGGAGTTCATGACGGAGGAGGAAGCCGCCGAGCGGGCCGGCGGGACCCCGCTGACCACAAGCGGGACGCCGACGACGAGTCTGCCGGAGGGCGAGGCCGAAGCGATCGCCGAGAGCCTGGCGGCCAC
>JAGWAI010000050.1:2537-5963 GCA_021296485.1 Acidobacteriota bacterium | reverse complement strand
GCCATCGTGGGCAACGAATACAACGCCTTCTGGAACGCCCCGATCAACGCCCGGAGGACATCCCTGCGCACGTCGCAGATCGTGGATCCGCCGGACGGACAGCTACCTGCCTATACGCGCGAGGCGCTGGCGATGTGGGATGCGCGGGAGGCGGAGCGGATGCATCGCGGCCAGGCCGACTCCTGGGAGGATCGCGGCCTGGGCGAGCGCTGCATCTCGCAGCCCGTGGGCAACGCCGTGTTCCTGCGCGGCTACACGAACATCATGCAGGCGCCGGGATACGTCGTGATCAACTGGTTCACGCCCGGCGACGGGGTGTACCGCATCGTCCCGCTGGACGGGCGCCCGCATCTCGGGGAGCGCATCCGCCAGTGGTACGGGGACGCGCGCGGCCGGTGGGAGGGCGACACGCTGGTCGTCGAAACCACCAACTTCAATGACGGCCACGCCGGCGAAACACTGCCGGCGCACGGGGGGCTGTTCGGGACCGGACATTCCCACAACTACGCGGGCACCGGCGAGACCCTGCGCATGGTCGAACGCTTCACGCGCCTCGACGCCGGGACGATGGAATACCGCTTGACGATCGAGGATCCGAGCGTATTCGTCAGGCCCTGGACGGCAGTGAGCGTCAAGAGCCGCGATCAGGGGACGTTCCCCGAATACGAGTACGTGTGCCACGAGCACAACTACGGCATGGTGAACGCCCTCAGCGGCGGCCGCGTTGGCCGAAGCGCAGCGCGAGCTGAACATTCGCCAGCCGGGCACGCAGCAGGAGTGGGAGCAGCTCGAGCAGTGGGAGGCAGCCGAGGGACAGGACTAGGAGGCCGTAGCAACAGCCCCGCTGCATTCGACCGGCCATGCATCCCTCCTGACGGCGTTGTTCCTCGCTCACATACTGTCAAGTATGCTCGCTCGTCACGCCTTGTCAGCCGGGCGCCTGGCCGGTCTCGGTGCGACGCGGGGTCTTGCCACGGCCTCCTAGTCCTGTATATGAGTGGTGAACGTATTTCTGGTCGACGGAACCTACGAGCTGTTCCGGCACCACTTCGCCCTGCCGCGCGCGACCGACGTCGGCGGCGTCGAGATCGGCGCCGTACGCGGCGTCCTGGGGTCGCTGCTGGGGCTGCTCGAAGAGGGCGTGACTCACGTCGGGGTCGCCACCGACCACGTCGTCGAGTCGTTCCGCAACGACCTCTGGCCCGGCTACAAGAACAGCGACGACATCGCGCCGGAGATCCTCGGCCAGTTCGGTCCCCTCGAAGAAGCCCTGGAGGCGCTCGGCGTCGTCGTCTGGAAGATGGAGCGGCACGAGGCCGACGATGCGCTGGCCTCGGCGGCCGTGCGCGCCGCGGCCGACCGGCGCGTCGAGCAGGTGTTCATCTGCACCCCCGACAAGGACCTGGCGCAGACGGTCGCCGGCCGCCGCATCGTGCAGTTCGACCGGCGCGCCGGCGTCGTACGCGACGCGGACGGCGTGCGGGAGAAGTTCGGCGTCGACCCGGCGTCGATTCCCGACTACCTGGCGCTGATGGGCGATTCCGCCGACGGGTTCCCGGGCGTGCGCGGCTGGGGCGCCAAGTCGGCGTCGACCGTGCTGGCCCGCTACGGTCGCCTCGAGGACATTCCCGATGACGCGGCGGCCTGGGACGTGAAGGTGCGCGGCGCCGCCCGCCTGGCGGGCGCGCTGGCCGGCGCCCGGGATGAGGCGGCGCTGTTCCGCGACCTGGCCACCCTGCGCACCAACGTACCGGTGCTCCACGCGGTCGATGAGCTGCGTTGGAAGGGGCCGCAGCCGCGGTTCTTCGATTTCTGCGCGCGGATCAACGCGAAGGGCTACTTCCGGCGCGCGCAGGCCGCGGCGTCCGGACGCGCATAGCGATGCGATCCGCCGCGACGAGCGTCGCCGACTACATCCGGGCGTTGCCGGACGACCGGCGGGCCGCCATCGAGACCGTGCGCGGCGTGGTCAACGCCCACCTGCCTGCCGGGTACGAAGAAGCGATGAACTGGGGCATGATCACCTGGCAGGTGCCGCTCGCTACCTGTCCCGACACCTACAACGGCCAGCCCCTCATGTACGCGGCGCTCGCCTCCCAGAAGCGCTACATGGCCCTGCACCTCATGGGCATCTACACCTCGCCCGCGGCGCGGCAGGCCTTCGAGGCGGCGTACCGCGCGAGCGGAAAGCGCTTCGACGTCGGCAAGGCGTGCGTGCGTTTCCGCAAGCTCGACGACCTGCCGCTCGACCTGGTCGGCGAGACGATTGCATCGCTGCCGGCCGGCGAGCTCGTCCGGCTCGCGAACGCCGCCCGCAGACGCTAAGCGGTAGAATGCGCCGATGGGCAGGACCCTCTTCCGGAAAGTCTGGGATCTCCACTCCGTCCGCACGCTGCCGACCGGCCAGACCCAGTTGTTCATCGGGCTGCACCTGATCCACGAGGTCACTTCCCCGCAGGCGTTCGACATGCTGCGGCAGCGCGGCGCGGCCGTCGCGTTTCCCGAGCGCACCTACGCCACCGTCGACCACATCGTACCGACGCTGGACCAGCGCCGGCCGTTCGCCGACGAGCTGGCCGAGCAGATGATGGCGGCGCTCGAGCGCAACTGCCGCGAATTCGGCGTCCGGCTGTCCGATCTCGACACCGAGCGCCAGGGCATCGTGCACGTCATCGGGCCGGAGCTCGGACTGACGCAGCCGGGCATGACCATCGCCTGCGGCGACAGCCACACGTCCACGCACGGCGCGTTCGGCGCGGTCGCGTTCGGCATCGGCACGTCGCAGGTCCGCGACGTGCTGGCCTCGCAGTGCCTGTCGATCGACCCGCTCAAGGTACGGCGGATTGCGGTACCTGGAGAGCTCGGCCGCGGGGTCTACGCGAAGGACGTCATCCTCGAGATCATCGCCCGGCTCGGCGTGCGGGGCGGCGTGGGGTACGCCTACGAGTACGCCGGCGCGGCCGTCGAGCGCATGACGATGGACGAGCGCATGACCATGTGCAACATGTCCATCGAGGGCGGCGCGCGCATCGGCTACGTGAATCCGGACGAGACCACCTTCGAGTACATGGCGGGCCGGCCGTTCACCCCCGCCGGCGAGGCGTTCGACCGAGCGAAGGCGTGGTGGCTGTCGATGGCGTCGGATCCCGACGCGGCGTACGACGACGAGGTGGTCATCGACGGCAACGCGATCGAGCCGCGCGTGACGTGGGGCATCAACCCGGGCCAGTCGGTCGGGGTCTCGGAGCGCATTCCCGATCCGGGCGCGGCCGGGGCGGACGCCGACGCCGTGGGAGAAGCGCTCGAATTCATGGGCCTGACCGCCGGCGCCCCGATTCGGGGCACGCGCGTTGACGTGGCGTTCGTCGGCTCGTGCACCAATTCGCGGCTCTCCGACCTGCGCGAGGCGGCGCGCGTGGTCCGCGG
>JAGWAI010000050.1:1716-2122 GCA_021296485.1 Acidobacteriota bacterium | reverse complement strand
CCGGTCTCGGTGCGACGCGGGGTTTCACCACAGGCTGCTAGGCCATGGACGACAACGACCGCCGCATCGACCGCGTGAGCGGGACCGCCATCCCGCTGCGCGGCAACAACATCGACACCGACCGCATCATCCCGGCGCGGTACCTCAAGGCGATCACGTTCGACGGCCTCGGCGAGCACGCATTCGAGGACGACCGCCGGTCGATGCCGAACCATCCCTTCGCCAACCCCGCCTACGACGGCGCGTCAATCCTCATCGTCAACGAGAACTTCGGCTCCGGCTCCTCGCGCGAGCACGCACCGCAGGCGCTCAAGCGCCGCGGCATAGGCGCGTGCGTGGGTCAGTCGTTCTCCGAGATCTTCCTCGGCAACTCCACGACCATCGGCCTGCCCTGCGCCACCGCGGC
>JAGWAI010000050.1:0-1620 GCA_021296485.1 Acidobacteriota bacterium | reverse complement strand
CCCGCCGGCGTCCGCGAATCTCTGCTGAGCGGCCAGTGGGACGCCACCGGCCTGCTCCTCGACGACTTCGACGCCGTCCGCCGCGTCGGCGCCGCCCTGCCGTATGTCGGCGGGTTCTGAGGCGCGCAGCGGCAGTTCTCTTCGCGGCATGCGAGTCGACCGGCCGCCATCGGTCGGGCCAGGCGACCGTCCAGCCAGGGCGCTCGCTTCACTCAAGCGGTCTGGGGAACACTTCCGGTAGTCCGTGGCTCATCCAGGCGCTTCCAATCCCTCCGACCGCGGTCGCCACAGCGAATCGACCACCCAGTTGATGTCCACCCGCTCGCCCCGCCAGGCCGGAGTGGCCGTCTGCGAGTCAATGGCGACGCCGTCCTCATCGAGCCGTTCCGTGACGGGCGCCAGCGGTGCACCGGTCCACAACGGCGGTGGCGGGGCCGTGGGAAACGGCCGCCCGTCCGGCCGCAGAAACTCCACCTCCCCGGCTGCATCCAGCGTGATGCGGAAGCCTTCCTCGTGCACCAACCGGTGATGGCGCCGGCACAGCAGAACCAGGTTGTCGAGGCGTGTCGCCCCTCCGTCCACCCAGTGCTGGACGTGGTGTGCGTCGCAGCGGCGATTCTGGCACCCCGGGAACCGGCACTGCCGGTCGCGGGCCGCCAGCGCCCGCCGCAATGCAGGAGAGATGGTCCGCGTCCGCCGGCCGACGTCCAGAATCTCGCCGACGGGGCCGTGTTGCATCTCGACCATCGCCGCATCGCAGGCCAGCCGCCGCGCCGTCTCCGCCGAGACGTGGATGCCGCCCGCCTCGTCCAGCACCGTCTGACTATGGGCGGCCGCTGAAGCATCCGCCTGCGCCGACGTTCCCGCGGGAACGTCCGCCTTTTCCGCCAGCGCCCCGGCGTCCACATGCACCACCACCTGGTAGCGGTCACCCGCCGTCCCCCGGTCCAGCCCGCCGGCCAGCGCGCATTCCGCCAGCAGCCCTATCGCATCGGCCTGGCGGTGCGCGAACGTCGGCGCCAACTGCTCCTCTACCGCTGCTACATCCTGCGCCAGCGCTTCCGCCGTTGCATGCTCGGCGGTGTCCGCACCGTCATCCGACGACTCAGCACGCCGCACCCGCATCTGGTCGCACGCCGCCTCCAGCGCCCGCAGCAACACCGCCCCAACCTCCGGCGTCAGCCGCCCCCTGATTACGACCATCCCGTCGTCATCTACCCAGGTCCGCAACGACCGCCTCTCGTTCCGCCGCCTCTCCTCCGTCCGCTCAGCCGCCCGGTCGACCCGCCGCCACCCGCGGACGACCTGCTCCACGTGCGCCGCCGTGCCGCACTTCGCCAGGTCGAGCAGCGCCTGCTCGTTGTCGGGCGTTGCGACCCGCGTCACGGCCCGCACCTTCGAGTAGGAAATGACGCCGCGCCGCATCGCGTCGCTCAGCTTCGGCAAGTTGCCCAGCGCACGCGCCACCCGCACGTGCTCGCGCGCCGCCCCCGGCGCCAGGCCGGTGCGCCAGCTCAGCCAGTGCGCGCAGGAGGTGCAGCCCGACCAGCCCGTGCGCGAATCGAACTCCCGGATCAGGAGGAGCAGCTCGTAGGTGGCGGCCTGAATGCGCGCGGAGAG
>JAGWAI010000049.1 GCA_021296485.1 Acidobacteriota bacterium | reverse complement strand
ATCAGCCCTTCCGTCCCCGGCTCGATCGCCAGCCACTCGTCCGCCTGCGCCCCGCTGAGCGACAGCCGCGGCTCGAGCTGGACGAGCCGCGTTCGCCGGTTTCCGCCCCGCCGGCGGCCTTCCGCGAAAGCCCGCCCGTACTCGACCGGCGACAGCCAGGTTTCCAGGAAATCCGCGCCGAACGAGACGATCAGGTCCGGTCGCGCGAAATCGTAGTGCGGAATCGTCCGGCGGCCGAACGCCGCCAGTCCGGCGGCCCGCAGCGCCTCATGCGCGAACGGCTCGTAGCGGATCCGCCGCGCGCCGACGGCCTCGGCCCAGCGCTCTACCAGCCGGTCGAGCGCGCCGCTGAGCAGCGGCGTGACGACGGCGACCCGGCCCGGCCGCGCTTCCCGCAGTTGCTCGGCGAACACCTGCCGGGCGTCCGGCCAGTCGATTGGCTCCAGCACGCTCTGTCCGGCCGCGGCATTCGTCTCCCGCCGGCGGAGCGGACCGCCGAAGCGGTCGGGGTTGTACAGGCCCTGCAGCGACGCCTGGCCGCGGACGCACAGGCTGCCGCGGTTCAGCGGATGCTCCGGGTTGCCTTCGACCTTGACCGCGCGACCCTCGCGCGTGCGCACCAGCATCCCGCAGCCGGCGGGGCATTCGCCGCACACCGTCGCGTACCAGGTGGCCACGCCCGGTACGATGTCCTCCGGTGGAACCACGTAGGGTATGAGCTGCTCCGGCGGAACCGGGGCGCACGCCGCGGCCGCCGCGGCCGGCGCCGAACTGCCGAGCACCTTGAGGAAGGTCCGCCGTCCGACTGTCTGCGTCAGTGCGTGATCCGAACCGACGATTCCCGTATCGGCAGGCGCACCGTGCGCCCCCTCCGCCATCCGACTATTGTAGGCGCACTGCCGGACGGTGCCGCTCAGTAGTGGCAGGTGACGCAGTCGATCGGCGCCTGGCGCGCTTCGTGGCAGCCGACGCACCAGTTCATCGTCAGCGGCGCGGTCTGCTCGGCCAGCTGCATGCGGCCAACGTCGCCGTGGCAGGCGCCGCAGGCGATGCCGGCCCGCACGTGGCGCTTGTGGGTGAATCGGACGTGGTCGGGGAGGTCGTGCACGCGCGCCCAGGCCAGCGGTTCGCCGGCGTCGAAGCGTGCCAGCAGCCGCGCGACGTCCGGGCTTTCGGGCAGCACGAACCGGTGGCAGCCGGCGCAGCGCGACAGCGGCGGCATGCCGGCCAGCGGGCCGCGCCGCGCGTAGGCGTGGCAGAGTTGGCAGTCGAGGCCGGCCATGGTGACGTGCGTCTCGTGACTGAAGTCGATCGGCGCAGATTCCGCTGCGGGCGGCGCTGCTGCCTCCGGCTGCGTGCTCGACCGCAGGGTCGTCACGGCGGCCGTCAGGAAGATGCCGATCGCGGCCGCCAGCAGCACCGCGACCCGCATCTCCCCGTGCAGCGGCCGACGCATGTACACCATCGTACGCCAGCGCGCCGGCGGGCCACAAACGGCAGCCGCGTCAGTCGCCGCCCGGGCGCGGCGCGTCCGGAACCACGAGCGGCGGCCGTCCGGCGCGGCGGCGGACCCAGTCGATGGAGGCCCGCACCTGCCGCTGGCGAACGATGCGCAACTCCAGCCGCCGCTTGCCGGGGAAGTCCAGCAGGGTCAGCGCCATCAGGATGGTGATGATGCCCTGCCCGGGCAGAACCATCATCGCCAGACCGGCCAGCAGCAGGACGAAGCCGAGCAGGTTGCGGGCCGCCTGCAACGCGCTGCCCGCCAGCGGATGGCGCCGCCGCCAGCTTGCAAACGGTGACTCGCTGCGCGCGAAGTAGTCCGCCGGCATGCGCACCAGCAGCACGGGGATCAGCGCCAGGCTGCCCAGGAACATCACGAGCGAGATTACGAACAGCGCTACGAGGGCGGGAAACAATACGGATTCCGTTGGCATGTATGCGCCGCCGGGCCGGCGCGGTCGCGCCATTCTAGCTGGTACACTGCCCGCCGTGCCCGTTCGATCGCCCGCGTGCTCCCGCCGCGTCGCCGTCGTCTTGTGCGCAGTGATCTGGAGCGCGGCTCCGGCGGGCGCGCAGACGCTGGGCGGGGTGCGCCCCGTGCCGCACGCGCCGCCGGCGCGCGGCGTGCTGACGGCCTGGCATACCACGCTCGACGCCGTGCACCTGGCCGGCTCCGACGCCGGCCCGCGCTTCGACTGGGATATCGACTTCCGCTTCGATGCCGACCTGATCGACCTCGGGTTCGTACGCGCCAACGTGCTGGCGCAGGTCGAGACCATCGTCGGCAGCGAGCTGCGCGACGTCGACCCCAACCAGAACAACTACACCGCGGACTTCACGCTGTTCTTCCGGCTGCCGCGCGGCGAGCTCGGGGCGATGTTCCACCACGTTTCCCGGCACCTGGCCGACCGCGCCGACCAGGGCAGCATCTCCTGGAACATGGTCGGCGTGTCGTACGACGAACGGTTCACCGTCGGTCCGGCGCGGGTCGACGCCGGCGTGCGCGCCATGGGCACCACGGAGCGGGCGGGCGTCGACTACACCGCACAGGTCGAGTGGTACGGCGCCCTGGAGCTGCCGCTCAATCCGCGGCTGGCGATCATCGGCATGGCGGACGGCGTCGTGGCCCCGGTCGAGCGCGGGATGTTCGGGCGCGGGGCGCGCCGCGGCGGACGGCTTGCGGGCGGCGTCCGCATACCATCCGCTGCCGGCGCCGTGGACCTGTACGCGGGCTGGGAGCAGCGCATAGACGCCGGCCAGTTCACGCGCGAAACCACGCGCTGGCTGCAGGCGGGCGTGCGCATGACGGTTCCCGCGCCGTGACCCGACATCCTGCGTATGCCTTGACGCCGGTCGTCGCTTGCAATGACATTCGCGCCGCGACTGTGGAATGTCTCAAGGAGTGGCCGCTTCGAGCTTGAACGACGGTGAAGCCGCAGCATGCTTGCCGAATATTCTGAGAAGCTCAGCCTGTCCGGGATTACGAACGCGCTTTTCCTTCAGCAACCCCTCTACGTCAGGTCGTCGCACATCGGGTATTCGAACGCGGAAGAACGGAAACAGCACGCTCGATCTGTACACCTTGTTGAGCTCACTGAACCCTTCGATTGGCCGCAATTCGGGACGGTGCCTTTTGTAGTCTTCATCGTAGCTGAACGTCCATTCGTGGCCGTCATAGGCCAAGTGACCTACCGTTACACGGGGCTCTCCCGAGGGCTCGTAGATCAGCACAAACTCCCCGCTTCTTCCCTGCGGTGCGTCCTTGCCCAGCCATTGAGACAGAAAAGTCATGACGTATTCCTTACGCTGAGCCGGCCCTGTAGTCCGTGGTGTCTAGCGCTCGAAACAACGCCTTTTGTCGGCGCCGGAGACACGTCATTATGAGGTCGCGCCGACGAGGGCTGCAAAGTCTGTCGAGTTTCTCCATCAGGTGTTCCGCAAGACGTTGCCGGTCATATGCCTTCAGAACCGACATGATCCGAGGCCGCTGACGTGGGTACTCCCAGTAGACGGCCGAGAGCAGTTCGATGTGAGTCAGATACCGCCGGCTCTTTGTCGGCTGGAATTCGGCGAAGCCGATAAGTGGTCGTGAACGTTCAATGTACCTCTTTAGCCACGGCATTCCGTTCTGCCAGGCGTTCCTCGCCAGCAGTTGTTCGTCCGTTTCGTTGCAGAACAATCCTCGGGCACTGTCGTAGAGAGGGGCGAATCGCGGATCCGGGTCTGCTACGCCGCGTTGCACGATCAAGCCCCAGTTCTCATGGTGCCGATCCATGACGCCGATCAGCGCGTCGTGAGTCAGCATCGCTGTCAGTCCTTCGAATAGTTTCTCCTCCGTGTCGTTGCCGTAGTGAGCACCGAAAGCAGCCTTGATGGACTGCACGCTGAACATTTCTTGTTCTCGGACGGTGTTCCCAAGAACTTCATGCACCGTGCTCTCGTCGTACAGCTCGTGAAACAGTTGGACGCCATGAACCAGTTCTTCGTTCTTGGCGGTATCCAGGAAGTACCGACTGAGAAATCTGAGCCGTCCGCGGTAGCGCGCGATGCGCCCTTCGGCTACGGATACGCCAAGGCCTCGGCCAACCAGGTAGATCGCGTACTCGGTGACCACCTCGATGTCACTGTTGCGTCCCCCGAGCTTGGCGATATAGCGAATCCCGGTATCGGGATCCTCAAGAACATCCTTCGCTGCGGCGCCAAGTACCGTCAGATCGGGAACGACCTTGTAGTGATCGACGCTCGGCAAGGTCCGATACCGGCGCTGATCGCGGCGAGGCATGGTCCCCGATCACGCCCCTGACGCGACATATTCCGTGTGGATCCACATAAACATGGAAGCGACTGCCTTCGCCCCACTGGTCGCAGGCGCATGTCCACTTCTTCCGGCCCTCGTTGTGCGAGCGGTGGAGCAACGGCACAGCGTTGACCACTAGAGACCGAGTATCGCCTGGTGCCACGAAGGCAACTCGGAGGTTCACCGCTCCCGGCGTTCGTCTTCATTTATCTTACTCAGGAATCAGACTTCCCGTTGGCACCCTGAAATCGGTCCCGGCGCCGTGACATAATCAGCGTCATGAAGCCTAGGCCCCGCGTGCGGGCCGTGGCCGCCGCCGTCGCCGCGATAGGCGCGCTGTGCGCCGTCACGCTGGACGGCGCGGTCCGGCCGCCGAAGCTCGACTATCGCATCTCCACGCTCGACAACGGCCTGACGGTAATCCTCTCCGAGGATCACTCCACGCCGATCGTCCACATCGAGATGTGGTACCACGTCGGGTCCAAGAACGAGCCGCCCGGGCGCACCGGATTCGCCCACCTGTTCGAGCACCTGATGTTCAAGGGCTCGAAGAACGTCCGCACCGACCAGCACCTGACGTTCATCTCGCGCGTCGGCGGCGACGGCAACGCCTACACCACCGAGGATTCGACGGTGTTCTTCCAGACCGTCCCGTCCCAGTACCTCCCGCTGGTGCTCTGGCTGGAGGCGGACCGCATGGCGACGCTGCGCATCGATCAGCGCACGCTCAACTCGGAGCGCGAGGTCGTCAAGGAGGAGCGCCGCTGGCGCTACGAGAGCGAGCCGTTCGGCCTGTTGTCGGAGATCCTCTACGACCACGCGTTCAGCCTGCATCCGTACAAGCACACCGCCATCGGCTCCATGCGCGACCTGGAGGCCGCTTCCATCGAGGATGTCCGGGAGTTCTACGAGACGTACTACGTGCCGGAGAACGCCACGATCGTCGTCGTCGGCGACATCGACCCCGACGACACGCTGCAGATGATCGAGCATTACCTGGGGCGGGTGCCGAAGGCGTTCAACAACGTGCCGCGGGAGATCCCGCGCGAGCCGCCGCCGCAGGGCGAGCGGCGCCTGACGGTGGAGGCGGACAACTGGCCGCTGCCGGCGGTCGTCGTGGCGCACCACATCACCTACGACGGGCATCCCGACGCCTACCCGCTGCACATCGCGTCGAAGGTGCTATCCGACGGCGAGAGCTCCCGCATCCACCGGCGGCTCGTGTACGACGAGCAGCTGGCGGTGTCGGCCTTCGGCCAGGGCACGCTCATCGAGGACCCGAACCTGTTCTACGCCGTGGCCGTCGTGACGCCGGGCCGCCAGCCCGCCGAAGCTGTCGATGCGCTGATGGAGGAGCTGGAGCGGCTCAAGCAGGAGCCGATCAGCGACGAGGAGCTGCAGCGCTCGAAGAACCAGTTCGCGCGCGACTACGTCATCGGGCGGATCACCAATTCGCAGAAGGCGGCGCACCTGGCGCACGCCGCCGTCATCCACGACGACATCACCACCGCGGACGGCGAGTTCGACATTTTCATGAACGTCACGAAAGACGACGTCCAGCGCGTCGCACGCACCTACTTCCAGGACACGAACCGGCTCGTGCTGACCATCCTGCCACGCGGATCGGGCGGCGCAACCGGCTTCGGGGGCGGCATCCGATGAGCGGACCCCGCCGGCGGGTCGCCGCCCGCCGGGGCGCGGTCCTCCTGGCGGCCTGGCTGCTGGCGCCGCTGCCGGCGGCCGCTCAGCCGCCCGGCGACTGGCCGATCGAGAGCCCGCCGCCGCCGCTGCTCGCGCCGGAGGTGATATTCCCGGACTACGAGCTGCGGCAGCTCGACAACGGCCTGCAGGTGGTCGTGGTCGCCGCGCGCGAGCAGCCGGTGGTGAACGTGCGCCTGCTCGTGCGCGCCGGCTCGACGAACGATCCCGACGCGCTGCCGGGGGTCGCGGCGATGGCCGCGGAGATGCTCGACCGGGGCGCGGGCGGCCGTACGGCGCAGGAGATCGCCTCCACGATCGACAACATCGGCGGCGCCCTGTCGGTCGGCGCCGGCAACGACCTCAGCTTCGTAAACGTCCTGGTGATGAAGGACAGCTTCGAATTCGCCCTCGACCTGCTGGCCGACGTTACGCGCCGGCCGGATTACGACCTGTCAGAGATCGCCCGCCACCGCCGTCAGCTGCTGTCGAGCATGCAGGTGAGCTACGACGATCCGGCCTATCTCGCGGGCCTCGTCTTCGGACGGCTGGTGTACGGCCAGCATCCGTACGGGCGGCCGAGCACCGGCACGCCGGATTCGATGCGGCGGATCTCCCGCGAGGATCTGCAGGCGTTCCACCAGGCGCACTATCTGCCCAACAACGCCATCCTGGCGGTGGTCGGCGACGTGACCACGGAGGAGGCGCTGGCGGGCGTCAGGCGCGTGCTCGGCGACTGGGAGCGCGGCGAGCTGCCGGTGCCGAGCCTGCTCGAGCCGCCCCGCCAGAGCCCGCGGCTGGTGGTGGTGGACAAGCCGGGTTCGGTGCAGACCGTGGTCCGGGCGGGACATCTGGCGCTGCCGCGCGCCCACCCCGATTTTCTGACCTTCGACTTGGCCATCAAGATTCTCGGCGGCGAGGGCGGCAACCGGCTGGGCGGCGTGCTGCGGACGGCCCGCTCGCTCACCTATTCCGCCTCGGCCGACCTGGCCGGCCGCCAGTTCACCGGTGATTTCATGGCGAAGACGGAGACCCGCTCGCCGGCCACGGCCGAGGTGCTGCGGCTGATGGTGGACGAAATCGCGCGGCTGCAGCGCGACCGCGTGCGGCTGGCCGAGCTGGCGGGTGCGCAGGACTATCTGGCGGGTAACTTCCCGCTCTCGATCGAGACGCCGAACGCCATCGCCACGCAGGTGCTGGAGGCGCTGCTGTTCGGCCTCGATCTCGACGCGCTGGAGACCTATCCGGAGCGCGTGCGATCCGTGACCACCGGCGACATCCAGCGCGTGGCGCGCACCTTCCTGCAGCCCGACAATCTCGCGGTCGTGCTGGTCGGCGACGCCGGGTCGTTCGTCGACGATCTGGCGGGGGTCGGCTTCGACGACTACGAGCTGCTGTCGGCCGACGAGATCGCCGCGTCGACCGCCGGCCTGCCGGGGCCTTGACCGGTCCGCCTCCGGCCGCTGGTCCGCTTAGGGTCATGCTGGCCTGCGGCGAGCCGTCGGGCGATCTGTATGCCGGCGCGCTCGCCCGCGAGATTCGAGCGCTCGAACCTGACGCCCGCGTGTACGGCCTGGGCGCCGCCGGGCTGGAGGCCGGCGGCGCGGAGCGGGTGGCGGATTATCGCGGCCTGACCGTCACCGGGCTTTCCGAGGCGCTGTCGGTGCTGCCGCGGTCGCTTGCCGTCTACCGCCGCCTGGTGCGCATGGCGCGCGCCGAGCGCCCGGACGTCTTCGTGCCGATCGATTTTCCCGACTTCAACTTCCGCCTGGCCGGGGCCCTCCATCGGCTGGGCGTGCCGGTCGTCTACTACGTATGCCCGCAGTTGTGGGCCTGGCGGCGGGGCAGGCTGCGCACCATGCGGCGCTTCGTGCGGCGCGCGCTGGTCATTTTCCCGTTCGAGGCCGCCATCTACCGGGACGCGGGGATACCGGTGGAGTTCGTCGGCCACCCGCTCGTGGAGCTGTGCCGGCCGCGGAAAACCCGTGCCGGGTTCCTGCAGGCGGCAGGCCTCGATCCCGCCGCGCCGACCGTGGCCCTGCTGCCCGGCAGCCGGCCGAACGAGGTGCGCGCAATCCTGCCGGAGATCGTCCGCGCGGCGCCGCTGATCCGCCGGCAGGCGCCGCGGGCGCAGTTTCTCGTGGCGCGCGCGCCGCACCTCGACGACGATCTTTTCTCGCCGCTGACGGAGCTGTCCGCCGCGGGCCTGCCGCTGGCGGTCGCCGCGTCGCGCACGGACGACGTGCTCGCCGCATCGGATGTGGCGGTAACGGCCTCCGGCACGGCCACGGTGCAGGCCGCGCTGCACGGCCTGCCGCTGGTGATCGTGTACCGCCTGTCGCCGCTCACCTACCGGCTGGTGCGCACGTTTGCGCACGTCGATACGGTCGGGATGGTCAACCTCATCGCCGGCCGGCGGATCGTGCCCGAGCTGGTGCAGGACGCGCTCACCGCGGAGGCGGTGCGTGACGAGGTCGTGCGCTTTCTCACCGATACAGTGGTCGCGGATCGCGCGCGGCAGGCGCTGGCCGCCGTGCGGGAGCAGTTGGGCCATGCCGGCGCGAGCGGCCGGGCGGCCGCGGCGGTGCTGGAGGTGGCCCGCGCGCAACGGGGGTCCGCGGTGACCTGAGGAACCGGTCGAATGCAGGATCAACCGGGACTGACGGCCGGGGGGATCAAGGCGCAGGCGCGGTCACTGGGATTCTCGCTGTGCGGGATCGCCCCGGCGGGCGCGTTTCCCGAGCTGCGATTCCTCCGCGAGTGGCTCGACCGGGGCTACGCAGGCGAGATGCGCTACATGGAGCGCACCGCCGACCGCCGCGCCGACGTGCGGCAGGTTCTGCCGGGTGCGCGAACGGTCATTGCCCTCGCCACAAACTACAACGTCGACCGGCCGTACTCGGTAGAGCAGGCGGACCCGGGCCGTGCGCGGATCTCGCGCTACGCCTGGGGCGAGGACTACCACGACGTGATTGGCGGGCGGACGGCGGCGCTGCTCGACTGGATGCGGCGCGCGGTGCCGGAGCCGTTCGAGGCGCGGCCGTACGTCGATACCGGGCCGGTGCAGGAGCGGGTGTACGCGCAGCGCGCCGGCCTCGGCTGGATCGGCAAGAACAGTTGCCTGATCAACGCGCGGCTCGGCTCCTGGCTATTCCTGTCGGAGATCATCTGCACGCTGCCGCTGGAGACCGATCCGCCGGCGCTGGACCAGTGCGGCGCCTGCGCGCTCTGTATCGAGGCATGTCCCACCGGTGCGATCGTAGAGCCGCGGACGGTGGACGCCACCCGCTGCCTGTCCTATCTGACCATCGAGCAGCGCGGCAAGGTCGAGGAGTCGGCGCGCCCCGAGATCGGCAGCCACGTCTACGGCTGCGACGTCTGTCAGGAGGTCTGCCCGTGGAACGCGCCGGCGGCGGTCTCGGACGATCCCGCCTGGCGGCCGCGCCCCGCGTTCGACCAGCCGCGGCTGGTCGATCTCTGGCGCCGGCCGGACGATCAACTGCGGCCGATCGTGAAGCGCAGCGCGATGTCGCACGCCGGGGTGCGCAGCCTGCGCCGCAACACTGCCGTGGCGCTTGGCAACAGCGGGTCAGCCGCCGCCGTGGAGGCGCTGTCCGAGCCGGCGGAGGGATCGCGGGCCAATCCCCTGGTGGAGGAGCACGCCGCCTGGGCCCGGCGGCGATTGCGCGCGGCAAGCGTCCGGGACGCCTGAGAAATGCGGGCTGAGGCTATTGGGATAGCCGCCGCGACGACCGCGCCGCGGGGCGGGACGGCTGGTCCTGGCGCGCCTCGGCCATCCGGCTCAGCTGCTGCTGGCGCTCCTGCAGCACCGTCCGCTCGATTTCCAGGCGGCGGAAGTGATTGAGGCGCGCCGCCGGGAGACGGCCGGCGGCAACCGCTTCCCGCACGGCGCACCCCGGTTCGCTCCGGTGGCGACAGTCGCGGAAACGGCAGTCGCCGGCGAGAGCGTCGACGTCGTCGAAAGTTGCCTCCAGCGCCTGGCCAGTGTCCCAGAGCCGAAGTTCCCGCATGCCGGGTGTGTCGATGATGACGCCGCCGGCCGGCCGCAGCATCAACTCCCGGTGCACCGTCGTGTGGCGGCCGCGGCTGGTGCGGCGGTGGACGCGGCGGGTCTGTTGGCGTTCGCTGCCCAGCAGGTGATTGATGATCGACGACTTGCCGGTCC
>JAGWAI010000048.1:8933-28496 GCA_021296485.1 Acidobacteriota bacterium | reverse complement strand
GGGTGATCCGGGTGCGGTCCGGTCGTGGTGGCGGTCGAAATGGAGGACGGCGTGCGGCCGCGCGTCGACCGCGACTGGTACCAGCGCAGCGGGTTGCTGCGCCGCCGCCAGCGACTTGGCGCCCTTGACGACGGCGCAACAGGCGATCGCCGACGGCGCCTCGTCGTGGCTGTCGTCATCGGAATGCCCGTGACAACCCGGCGTCGCCGGCACCGCGCCGGCAGCCATCAGCGGGCACACGAGGGCGACCGCCACGAGAGCCGAAACGGCCCCGATGCGAGCCCCGAGCGACCGCCGCCATGGTTGCGCCATCAAGGCCATGCTGGCACAACGCAGCCGTGCATGCAAGGCGCATCGCCCGCGGCAGGACAGGCCCGCTCAGCGCGCGGCGCTCTCCGGCCGGGCCTGCTCGGTCCGCCGGGCGCCGCTCAGCATGTTGGTAATCGAGTAGTTGCCTTCGTGGCAGCCGTACTCGAAGAGCGGTCCGGCGCTGCGCGTCATCGGCAGCTCGAACGTCCACGGCCGCATCCAGGTGGTCGGATCGTCTACCCGCACTTCGTACAGCAACTCGCCGGCGGCTGTACGCGTGAAGCGCTCTTCGAGACTCAGCGCGGGGGTCGCGCTGGCGGCGAACATGAACACCTTCGCGTGGCGGGTTTCCACAACCAGCGTGTCGCCCTCCCAGCGGCCGCGCGAGTGGCCCTGCCATTGCCGGAACGCGGCCCACGGGCGCCCGTCCGTCGGTATGACCCGGGCGTCGCCGATCTCCGGGCGGATCGCGACGTAACCCGGGCTCTGGAACACCTGCATGATGTTCAGCGACGGCCCCGGCGTCAGGGGCGGCCCGGAGTTGTAGCCGGCCATGCAGCGGTCGTGCAGGAAGAGATCCTCGGGACCGGCGGCGCGCAGGAATGCCGCGCCCGCGGCCTCTTGCCGTTCCTCACCCGCGGGCGTCAGGGCGGGGATGCGTCCGTCCGGCGGGTCCACCACCAGCGAGGTGCGGCGCGTGCTGACGACCCGGGTGCCGAGGTCCAGCCAGATGCGCCACTCGTACGCGAGCCCCGAATTGTCACAGCCGAAGAACTCCTCGGGACACTCTTCCCCGACGCGCGGATTGGGCCTGTCCCGCGCCACGGCATGCCGCGCCTCGTAGGCGGCCGCCTCTTCCTCCGTCAGCTGCGCCTGATCCGCCAGGCTCTCGGGACGCTCCATCGGCGTCAGCGTGCCGAAGTTCCAGATCCCCTGCAGATCGGGGTCGCCCCATGGCGTTCGGGCGGACGGCGCAGGACTGTCGCCCTGGCCGGCGACCGGCAATGGCGCGAGCAGGGCGGCGACTACAATCCCGCACGACATGGCCTCGCGACGATGGCGACGGTTCCACATGGGCGACCTCCCTGACTTGTCAACGCTTTCGGCACCGGACCAGGCCGTTCAACGTAACGCCGGGCGCGCGGCACGGGCCGCCGGCAAGGAATTGGCGGAGGGACTGGGATTCGAACCCAGGAGCGAGTTTCCCCGCTAACGGTTTTCAAGACCGCCGCCTTCGACCGCTCGGCCATCCCTCCCGGCCTGACAGCTACCGCTACTTTCCGCCCGGCTCGATCACTTCCAGGCCCTGCATGTATGGCCGCAGCACCTCGGGGATGATGACCGTGCCGTCGCGCTGCTGGTAGTTCTCGAGTATCGCCACGAGCGCCCGGCCGACCGCGACGCCGGACCCGTTGAGCGTATGGACGTGCTCCGGCTTGCCGCGGCCGTCGTGCCGGAAGCGTATTCCGGCGCGGCGCGCCTGGAACGCCTCGGTGTTGCTGCACGACGAGATTTCGCGGAAAGTCTCGTAGCTGGGCAGCCACACCTCGAGGTCGTAGGTCTTGGACGCCGCGAACCCCATGTCACCGGTGCACAGCAGCATCGTGCGGTACGGCAGCCCGAGTCGCTTGAGCACCTCCTCGGCATGCCGCGTCAGCGCTTCATGCACGTCCCAGGACGTGTCGGGCGTGGCGTACGCCACCAGCTCGACCTTGTCGAACTGGTGCTGCCGGATCAAGCCGCGCACGTCCTTGCCGTACGACCCGGCCTCGCTGCGGAAACACGGCGTGTAGGCGACGTACTTTGCGGGCAGCGCCCGCTCGTCGAGGATTTCACCGCGGTGCAGGTTGCACAGCGGCACCTCCGCCGTGGGGATGAGGTACAGGTCCCAGTGCCCGGCGATCTTGAACAGGTCGTCCTCGAACTTCGGCAGGTTCCCGGTTCCCGTCAGGGCGTCGCTGCTGGCCAGAAACGGCGGCTCCACCTCGGTGTAGCCGTGCTCGCCGGTATGGAGGTCGAGCATGAAGTTGATCAGCGCGCGCGCCAGCCGGGCGCCGGCGCCCGTCAGCACCGCAAAGCGCGCGCCGGCCAGTCTGGCGGCGCGCTCGAAGTCGAGTATCCCGAGCGCCGGACCGATCTCCCAGTGCGGACGCGGCTCGAATTCGAAGCCGGTCGGCGCGCCGTGACGCCGCACTTCCACGTTGTCCTTGTCCGAGCGCCCCACGGGGACGCTCGTGTGCGGCAGGTTGGGCAGCTTGAGCGCCCACGAGCCGCGCTCCGCCTCGACCGCTTCGAGCTTCGTCTCCTGCTCCTTGATGGCGGCTGCGTGCGCCTGTCCGGCCTTGACCAGCTCGTCCACCGCCTCGCCGCTGCGCCGGGCGCGGGCAATCCGCTCGCCGACGTCCTTGCGGGCATGGCGGGCCGTCTCCAGCGCCGGCAGGATGGCGCGGCGCTCGGCGTCGAGGGCCACCAGCCGGTCGAGATCGCCGCCGAAACCGTCGCCGCGCGTGGCGAGTCCGGTACGGACAGCATCGAGCTGGTTGCGAATCAGGGTCGGGTCTAGCATGGCGTCAGGGCGCTTCATTCTAATGCAGCCATGGTCTGCTAGGATCAGCGCGCATGGCGGCGCACGTGCGTTCGGTTGTAATACCCGCCGCGGGTCTCGGGACCCGCATCCTCCCGGCAACCAAGGCGTTTCCCAAGGAGCTGCTGCCGCTCGTCGACCGGCCGATCATCCAGTACGGCGTCGAGGAGGCCGTTGCGGCCGGGTGCCGCCGCGTCGTCCTGGTCACCAGCCCGGACAACACGATGACGGCGGCGCATTTCGCGCCGAACCCGGCGCTGGAGGCCGTCCTCGAGAAGCGCGGCAAGTCGGAGACTCTCGCGCTGGTGCGCTCCGTGTCGGCCATGGCCGAGCTGACCACCGTGCACCAGGCGCAACCGCTCGGCCTGGGCCACGCCGTGCTGATGGCGGCGCCGGCCGTGCGCGGCGAGCCGTTCGCCGTAGTCCTGCCCGACGACGTGATCGATGCCGAACCGCCGGCGCTGCGCAGCATGTGCGACCTGTTCGCCGAGCTCGACGGCCCGGTGCTGCTGGTCGAGCGCGTTCCGCGCGACGCCGTGAACCGCTACGGCATCATCGACGCCTCGCCCCTCCGGCAGGGCGTCTACCGGGTGCGCGACCTGGTCGAGAAGCCGGACCCGGCGGACGCCCCGTCCGACCTGGCCATCGTCGGGCGCTACATCCTCACCCCCGACCTGTTCCCCGTGCTGGAGCAGACCGGCGCTGGCGCGGGCGGCGAGATCCAGCTCACCGACGGCCTGCGGGACCTCATGGCGCAGCGCCCGATCTACGCCTGCGAGTTGTCCGGCGTACGCCACGACGCCGGCAGCCGGCTGGGATTCCTACAGGCCTCGCTGTACTTCGCGCTCAAGCGGCCTGATCTGGCACCGGCGCTGCGCGCTTACCTGCGCACGCTCGACTGACGGGGCGTCCACCGCATCAGCGGTCGGTTTTTCCCGCGGAAGAGGCCGCGCCGTGCTTGCCGGACGAGGGCTTGGATGATGATTCGGTGGACGCCGCTTTCGCGTCAGGCGAGGACTTCTCTTTCGAATCTTTCGATTCGCTGTCCGACTTGGCGGCCGCCGCCTGACCGGCGCTCGGCTTGCGCGCGTAGTCGGTGATGTACCAGCCGGTCCCCTTGAACTGGATGGCCGGCGAGGAGAGCAGCTTCCGCACCGGCCCCTCGCAGGTCGGACAGCTGGTGACGGGCGGGTCGGAAAACTTGCGGATCAATTCGAACCGCCGCCCGCAGCCGTCACACTCGTATTCGTACAGCGGCATCTCTATCCGGGGACCAATTCGGCATCGTACCGCCGGCGTTCCGCGACCGTCAATCGAGAAGCGCGCCCGGCGCGCCGAGCATCAGCTGCCGATGCATCCAGAACGGCAGCAGCCCCTGGCCGAGCAGGCGGTCATGGAACCCGCGCAGCGAGAAGGCCTTGCCCTCGGCCGACTCGCAGTCCGCGCGCAGCTTGAGCAGAATCTGCTTGCCAAGCGCATACAGCACATACCCCGGGTCGAACGTGCCGCGCTCGGCCTCGCTGCGCGCGCGGCTCTCTTCGACGTAAGCCTCTTCGCGGAAGAAGCGCACGCCCTGCTCGACGGACATGTCTTCCGCGTGGAGGCGGATGCCCACGACCGCCCGCGCCAGGCGCACCAGCGTCTCGGATAGCTGCCCCAGCCTGACTACGGAATTGCCCCGCTCGAACCCCTGCTCCAGCATCATCTGCTCGGCGTAGTGCGCCCAGCCCTCGACGACCGACGTCGGGGCGAACAGCGTCGACTTGCGCAGCGGCGCGTCGACGTTCCGGCGGAGATGCTCGAACTGCAGGAAGTGACCCGGATACGTCTCGTGGATCGACATCGACCAGAGGGTCGCTTCGTTGAAGCCCCGGAGATGCTGCTGCTGGCGCTCCGCCGGCCAGGCCGGATCGACATTGGTGATGTAGAAGTAGGCTGGCAGCGCCCTTGTCTCGAACGGCCCCGCGGTCGACAGGCTGGCGAACGCCCAGCGTTGGAACTCCGGCGTCGGCGCCACCGCGAGCGGCTCGTGCGCCGGCAGCGATACGATCCGCTTGCGCTCCACGAACGTCGCCAGCTCCTGGACCTGCCGCCTGACGACGCCCAGCAATTCGCCGGCGGCGGGATGGCCGGCCTGCACCTCGCGCCATGCCTCGGCCCAGTCGCCGTTCAGGCCGGCGGCCACTTCGCGGAACGCCTCCTGCGTCGCGTTGAGCTCCCGCAGCACGACTTCGAGCAGCCGGTCCAGCGGCAGATCGATGCCGTCCTCCAGGCGCAGCTTCTGCGCCAGGTGGTCGGCGCCGAGCCGGAACGACGCGCGGCTGCGCGGCGCCACGGTGTCCCGCAGGTGCTCTTCGTAGCCGCGCAGCGCGTCTACCGCCACGGTCGACGCATCGGCCAGGTCGCCCAGCAGGAACATGTCCTCCAGATCGCGAAACGCCAGCGGCAGGTCGCGTTCGATGAACGTGACCACCCAGGCGAACGATTCCAGGCCGGCCCGCACGAACAATCCGGGGGGATCCGTGACGTTCTGCCGCGCGGCTTCGACCAGCCGCGGCGCCTGGCGCAGCTTGGAGACCACGCGGCGCGCGCGCTCCTCGACCGGCGCATGGTCGAACATCACCTGTCCGGCCAGGCTCTGGCCGAACGTCTCCGCGTAGTGGCGCGGACTGCGGCGCCAGGATGCGATCTCTTCGAGCGCGAAGAGGCGCGCGCGGATGCTGTCCGACAGGCGGCGGCGATCCAGCTTCTCTTCGTTGGTCAACGTCGATGCGGTGATGCCGTCCAGGCGGCGCACCCAGCCGCCCAGTTCGCGGACTTGCGAATCGATACCGGACCGACTGAAATCTTCGACCAGGTCGTCGTGCAGGTGGACGCCGTCCGCGGCTGCCGCCGTCGGGCAGGTCTCGTACAGGTACGAACGGTATTCGTCCAGGAAGCGGTAAAGGGGCTCTGCAGAATGCGCCGGCGGTCGTTTCATCGGACTCCCGGGAGAATGGTACAATACGGTCGTTTCTGCGCTTTCCCCTGCGGCCCGTGGCGCAACCTTCCAGCCGGCTGCCCGACCGTCAACCCTCCGTGCCGCAGCCCGGCGGCACGCTCTATCTCGTTGCCACCCCCATCGGCAACCTCGAAGACATCACGCTGCGCGCGCTGAGGATCCTCAAGGAAGTGGCGCTCATCGCCGCCGAGGACACCCGGCGCACCGCCAAGCTGTTGACTCACTACGACATTCATACCACGTCCACGAGCTTCCATGTGCGCAACGAGGCGGCAAAGGGCGCGCGCCTGCTCGCCCGCCTGGCGGCCGGCGAATCGGTGGCCCTCGTCGCCGATGCCGGCACGCCTTTGCTGTCGGATCCGGGCGCCCGCCTCGTGCGTGACGCGCTCGCCGCCGGCATGACCGTACAGGCCGTGCCGGGCGCCAGCGCCGTGCTAGCCGCGCTTGTCATGTCCGGTTTCGGCGGCGAATTCACGTTCGCCGGTTTTCCGCCGCCCCGCTCCAGGGGCAGACGACGGTGGCTGGAACGGCTCGCCGCCGAGCCGCGGCCGATTGTCATGTTCGAAGCCCCGCACCGTATCAAGGCCACCTTCGAAGACATGGCCAGTGTCGTCGCGGGCCGGAGAGTTGCCGTGTGTCGTGAAATCACGAAGGCGCACGAAGATTTTGTCTTTGGACCTATCTCAGAGGTTGCGGCTCGGCTCGGCGCCCCCCGCGGGGAGTACACCATCATTCTGGAGGCGCCCGGCGAGAAGGATCCGGCGCCCGCGTCCGACGTGCCCGGACAGGTGCTCTGGCTGGAATTCTGTCATATAACAGAGTCGCGCAAGATGGAGCGCCGCGAGGCGATTCGATACCTTGCGGCAAAACACCGGATGAGCTCCCGCGCCGTCTACTCCTGCATTGAGGAGCGCAAGGGCGCGGATTGATTAGGCCAAAAGACACACTTGCGCACGCCGATGTACTCTGCTAGCGTTTCCGGTTGCTTCAGTCGTCCACGGCAGTAGTCAATGGACAGACCACCCCCGGCGGGGAAGAAACCCACCCGCCCGTCCGGGCGAGCCGGCGCCACGAAGAGTGCAGCCGGCGCCCCGGCGGCCGGGCGCGAAGTCGCTCCGGAGCAGGAGGCCTACCTGCAGGCGGTCGCTCTATACGAGCGCGCCGTCGACGCGCTTCAGCGTCGGCATTTCCGGAAGGCCGCCAACCAGTTTCGACGACTGATCGACAACTTCCCGGACGAGCACGAGCTCCACGAGCGCAGCCGCTGCTACCTGTCCGTGTGCGAGCGCGAATCGCAGCCGACGCCGCGACCCCAGACTGTGGAGGATCGCCTTTTCGCCGCAACCCTGGCGCTCAACGCGGGGTCGCAGAACGAGGCGCTGCGGCACCTGAAGGCGGCTGCAAGAGAGCGGCCGGACAGTGACCATGTGCAGTACATGCTTGCGGTCGCCCGGGCGGAAGCCGGCGACGGACCGGCTGCCGTGGCCCATCTCCTGCGCGCCATCGAGCTCAACACGGACAACCGGTTCCTCGCCCGCACCGAGCCGAGCTTCGAGCGACTGCGCGAGGACGACGCGGTGCGGGAGGCGTTGATGACGCCGGGCGACGCGCCAATCGAGCCGGAGTCCGGGAGTCCGTCAACCACGTGAGTCCGCAGCCCGCCGCCGGTGTGCCCGCCGCCGCCCCGGGCGGCGCCGACGCCTGCCACGTCATCGTCCTGGCGGCCGGCCGCGGCCGCCGCATGGGCGGGGCGCGGTCGAAGGTGCTGCACCGCCTGGCCGGGCGGACGCTGGTCGGCCACGTGCTGCGGGCCGCCGCGGCGCTCGCGCCGGCCACGACCACGGTTGTCGTCGGCCACCAGGCGGACGCCGTCATGCGGGCGATCGGGACCGGTCCCCGTTTCATCCATCAGACACGGCAACTCGGCACCGCCCACGCGCTGATGCAGGCGGAAGCGGTGCTGGGCGGGCTGCAGGGCAACCTCGTGGTGCTGTCCGGCGACGTCCCGCGCATCCGGCCGGACACCTTGCACCGTCTCGTCGCCGCCCACGCCGCGGCCGGCGCCGCCGCGACCGTGTTGACCGCCGAGCTCGCGCGCCCCTACGGCTACGGCCGCGTGATCCGCCTGGGCGGCCGGTTCGGCCGGATCGTCGAGGAATCGGAGGCGACGCCGGCACAGAAGACGATCCGGGAAGTCAACGCCGGGGTCTATGTTTTCTGTCTGGGGCCGCTCTTCGAGACGCTGCAGCGGATCCCCGAGGCCGGGCCGCGGCGCGAGCGCTACCTGCCGGCCGTCCTCTCGCTCTACCGGCGCCGGGGCCTGACCGTCGAGACGGCCCCCGCCGGCGACGCGGACGAGATCCGGGGGATCAACAGCCAGACCGAGCTGGCGGAAGTGAGCCGCATCATGAGACAGAACAAGAACGAAGAGCTGATGGCGGCGGGCGTGACGATCGAGGACCCCGCCACTACCTACGTCGACGACGACGTCAGCGTCGGGCCCGATACGGTCATCCACCCCGGGGTGACGCTGGAAGGGAACACGACGATAGGCGCCCGTTGCGAGCTGCACGCCGGCGTCCGGATTGTCAACTCGGCGCTGGGCGACGACGTGACGGTCAACAACTTCTGCGTGATTACCGCCGCCAGAATCGATGCGGGCGGCCGCATCGGACCGTTTGCGCACCTGCGGCCGGGGACGACAGTTGGCGAAACCGCCCGCGTGGGCAACTTTGTCGAGCTGAAGAAGGCGACGTTGGGGCCCGGGTCCAAGGCGAATCACCTGAGCTACGTGGGCGACGCCACGCTCGGCGCCGGCGTGAACGTCGGCGCCGGCACCATCACCTGCAACTACGACGGGGAGTCCAAGCACCGGACCACGGTGGAGGACGGCGCGTTCATCGGCAGCGGCACGCAACTAGTCGCGCCGGTTACCGTCGGCCGCGGCGCGTACGTGGCCGCCGGCTCGTGCGTCACGCGGGACGTCCCGCCGGAAGCGCTGGCGGTCGCCCGCGGCCGGCAGCAGAACAAGCCGGACTGGGCATCGCGAAAGCGGCGGCTCGGAAAACGGGCTTGACGCCGCGACGGGGTATGCTGTCCAGAGGCGGTTGAGGGCGGACGCGCATGTGCGGCATCATCGGTTATCTCGGCGACAAGGAAGTCGTTCCGGTCCTGTTTGACGGTCTCCGGCGGCTGGAGTACCGCGGCTACGACTCCGCCGGCATTGCGCTCGCGAGCAGCGGCCGGATTGAGGTGCGGCGCAGCGCCGGCAAGCTGGACCAGCTCGAGCAGGCCGTCCGCGCGGATCCCGTCACCGGCGACTACGGCGTCGGGCACACCCGCTGGGCGACGCACGGCCGACCGACCGAAGAGAACGCCCACCCGCACCGCGACTGCACCGGCCGCCTGGTCGTCGTGCCCACCGCGAGCGCAAGCGCCGCCGGCAGGGGGACGGCCACCGCTTCGAGACCGAAACCGACACAGAGCTTGTGGCACATCTGGGCGAGCACGCGCGCCGCGGCGACGGCCTCGAGAGCGCCGTGCGCCGCGCCCTGCCGCAGCTCCGCGGCCTGTTCGGGCTGGTGCTGATCGCCGCCGACGACCCGGACAAGATCATCGCCGTCCGCAACGGACCGCCGCTGGTGGTGGGCATGGGAGAGGGCGAGTTCATCGTCGCCTCCGACATTCCCGCGGTGCTGGGCCACACGCGGGACGTGGTGTTCCTCGGCGACCAGGAGCTGGCCGTCATCACCCGGACACAGGTGGCGTTCACGGACTTCGCCGGCAGCGCCGTCTCGAAGGCGACCCAGCGGATCCGCTGGGATCCGATGCTGGCGGAGAAGGCCGGCCACAAGCACTTCATGCTCAAGGAGATCTTCGAGCAGCCCTGGGCGATTCAGGAAACCCTGCTCGGGCGGATGTCCGAAGAGCAGGGCGAGGTGCGGCTCGGCGAGCTCGACCTGTCCGACGACACGCTGCGCGCCGTCGATCAGGTGGTCATCCTCGCCTGCGGCACGTCCTGGATTGCCGGGCAGGTCGGGAAGTTCCTGTTCGAGCAGATCGCCGGTGTGCGCACCGACGTCGACTACGGCTCCGAGTACCGTTACCGCCAGCCGATTGCCGACGAGCGCACGCTGGCGCTCGTCATCACCCAGTCGGGCGAGACGGCCGATACGCTGGCGTCGCTGCGTGAAGCGCGCTCGCGCGGCACGCCGAGCATCGCCATCTGCAACGTCGTCGGCAGCATGGTCACGCGGGTCGCCGACGCGGCGCTGTACACGCACGCCGGACCGGAGATCGGCGTGGCCTCGACCAAGGCGTTCACCTCGCAGCTCGTGGCGCTGATCCTGCTGGCGTTGCACGTGGGCCGCGTGCGCGGCACCGTGGACACCGGCGACGCGCGGCGGCACATCGCGGCGCTGACCCAGTTGCCCGGCCTCGTCCAGCACACGCTCGGGTGCGACGCCGCCGTCGCCTCCATTGCGAAGCGCTTCTACCGGCGCACCGACTTCCTCTATCTCGGCCGCGGCATCAACTACCCCATCGCGCTCGAAGGGGCGCTCAAGCTGAAGGAAATCTCCTACATTCACGCGGAGGGGTATCCGGCCGGCGAGCTGAAGCACGGCCCGATCGCGCTCATAGACGAGAACCTGCCGGTCGTGGCGCTGGCGCCAGGCGGACCAGTGTTCCCCAAGATGATGAGCAACCTGGAGGAAGTGAAGGCCCGTGGCGGCACCGTGATCGTCGTCACCGACACCGATCCGCAGGCATTCTCCGATCTGCTCGATCCCGGACGGGACGCCGTGGTGCCGATTCCGGCCGCCGCGCCGCACCTCTCGCCAATCCTGTCTGTGGTCCCGCTGCAGCTCCTCGCGTACCACATCGGGGTGCTGCGCGGCTGCGACGTAGACCAGCCCCGCAACCTCGCCAAGAGCGTCACGGTCGAATAGGGAAGCCTAAGCGTGCAGTTCCTCGAGGAGCTCAACCCGGAACAGCGGCAGGCGGTGTTGCATCGCGACGGCCCGCTGCTGATCCTGGCGGGCGCCGGCTCGGGCAAGACGCGCGTCATCGCGTACCGCGCGGCGTATCTGATCGGCGACGGGCACGCGGCCCCGGACGAGGTGCTGGCCGTCACGTTCACCAACAAGGCGGCCGAGGAGATGCGCGAGCGGATCGAGCGGCTGCTCGGATCGCGCCCGCAGCGGCTCTGGCTGTCGACGTTCCACGCATTCTGCGCGCGATTGCTGCGGCGCGAGGCGCCGCTCGTCAACCTGTCGCCGAATTTCGTCATCTACGACTCGTCGGACCAGCTGGCCGTGGTGCGGCGGGCCATGGCCGAGCTCGCCATCGACGAGCGGATGACGAATCCGCGCGCCGTCCGGGCGCGCATCAGCGAGGCGAAGAACCGGATGGAGGACGCCGCCGACATCCGCGCGAGCGGGCACGGGTTCCGCGACGAGCAGCTGGCGCGCGTCTACGAGCGCTACGAGGCCGCGCTCGCCGGCGCCAACGCGCTCGACTTCGACGACCTGCTGCTCAAGACGGTGGCGCTGTTCGACTCGTCCGAGTCGGCGCGCAGCCGCTACACCGAACAGTTCCGCTACGTCATGGTCGACGAGTACCAGGACACGAACCGCCCGCAGTACGAGTTGATCCGGCACCTGGCGTCCCACCGCAACCTGTGCGTGGTGGGCGACCCGGATCAGTCGATCTACAAGTGGCGCGGCGCGGACATCCGCAACATCCTGGACTTCGAGCAGGACTTCCCCGAAACGGTCGTCGTCCGGCTCGAGCGCAACTACCGCTCCACGCAGTTGATCCTGGACGCCGCCAGCGGCGTGATCAGCCGCAACCGCAGCCGCCGGGAGAAGCGGCTCTGGACGGATCGCGCGGCGGGCGATCGGATCGTCTGCCACCGCGCCCAGGACGAGCTGGAGGAGGCGGACTTCGTGGTCCGGCGCCTGCGGCGGGCGCTGGGCGGCGGGAACGACATGGCGGCGGTCCTGTATCGGACGAACGCGCAGTCGCGGGCGATAGAGGACACGCTGGTGCGGGAAGGCGTCCACTACCGCATCGTCGGCGGCGTCCGCTTCTACGAGCGGAAGGAGATCAAGGACGCGCTGTCGTTCCTGAAGCTGGCGATCGAGCCGGAGGACGACGTGAGCATGCGGCGGGTCATCAACGTGCCGCCGCGCGGTATCGGCAAGGGCGTTATTGCGGCGCTCGAGGAGCTCGCCGACGCCGATGACGCGCCGCTCTTCGCCGGCGCCGGCGCGGACCGGAGGCAGCCGTCACTGTGGGCGCGAATCGGCCGCGCCGTCGACGAGCGGCTGGTGCCGGCGCGGGCCGCCGCCGCCCTCGAGCGCTTCCGTACGCTACTGCAGGAGCTGGCCGCCATTGCCGCAACCGAGTCCGCGTCGGTCACGCTGGAGCGGACCCTGGAGCGGACCGGCTACCTGCAGGCCTTGCAGGAGGCCAGCACGGAGGAGGCGGAGAGTCGCGTGGACAACCTGAAGGAAATGGTTTCGGCGGCCCGCGACTACGAGGTGCGCGAGACGGATGCCAGCCTGCCCGGCTACATCGACCAGGTGTCGCTGCGTTCCGAGACGGATGACGAAAACGGCGCTGCCGACGCGCGCGTCTGGCTGATGACGCTGCACGCCGCCAAGGGGCTGGAGTTTCCGCTGGTGATCATCACCGGCATGGAGGAGCGCCTGTTTCCCCACGCGCGCTCGACGACGGACGACGCCGAGCTCGAGGAGGAGCGCCGGCTATGCTACGTCGGCATGACGCGGGCGCAGTCGCAGCTCGTGCTGACCAGCGCGGCGCGGCGGCGCGTGTTCGGCGAGTACCGCTCCACCGAGCCGTCCCGGTTTCTCGACGAGATTCCCCCGGAGCTGGTCGAAACCGCGCCCGGGGCAAGCTTCCAGCCGCCCGAGCAGCGGCGGTCCGGGGCCTTCGGCCGGCAGTGGGAGCGCACCGACTACGCGGCGGCGGCCTTCGACGATGCCGATGAAGACCAGTCTGCCCCCGACGGCCGGGTCCGACCCGGCATGCGCGTCCGCCACGACACCTTCGGCGTCGGTGTCGTGGCGGCGGTCGAGCCGATCGCCGGCGACGTCAACCTCACGGTGCGCTTCGACGGCGTCGGGCACAAGAAGCTGCGGGCGCGTTACGCCAGGCTGCGGCCGGCCTGACGGACCTGTTCCACGCGGTCCCGCGCGGGGTTTGACCGCTCGCGGCGGATCAGGAGTCGATGGCCGTGATGATCCAGCGACCCTCGATCATTCCGTCGGCGGCGTTGAGCTCCACGCGCTGGAGCGTAATGACCAGTGTCCGGTCTTCCTCGCTGCCGCCCTGCTCCACCGCGGCGGTGATGGTGACCTCCTTGGTCAACAGCTCCCCTTCCAGGCTCTGCACGTCGATGGGGTTGTTCGGGTCGTAGGCGCTGACGGACGCCACGGAGCTCTCGGCGGCCAGATCGGTCTCGGCGTCCGCGACCGCGCGCGAGTGCCCCTGCGAATCCTCGCGCCACTTGGTCCACGCCTCCTGCACGTCCTGGTCGCGGGACCTGACGTCTTCATCGGCCCGCTCGGCCTCGATGACGCGGGCGATGGCGTCCAGATTCTCGTCCTGATACGCCTTCATCTCGGCCGCGAAGGTGCGCTGGTCCTGCTGCGCCTGCGCCAGCGCGGCTGCCATCTCGCGCATCCGCAGCGGCCGGCGCTGCTCCTCGGTGATGCTTTCGATGTCGAAGCTGCCGACGGTGCCATCGGTGTCCGGGTTGAACGCCACCATGGAAACGCCGCCCAGGGTGGTCCGGTCGTTGAACCGCGACGCGCGGAAGAAACTGCTGATCAGTGACTGCTCTTCACCGCCGCCGCCGCATGCGGTCAGGGATCCGCCGATGGCCAGAACCAAAGAGACGAACAGGCTTATTTTGGCTCTCGACAAATTCCACCCGGACATGGTCTGCCTCCCCTCGAGCTGCTATCCCGCCTGTGTTTTACTGCTGCCGGCGTGCCGTCGCCTACGCGTCGGCGTTCGGTTCGCCGTTGCCTTCCGTGTTCTTCTCCACGAGCCTGGCGACCGCCACGACGCCGTCCGCCTGGTCGATCTCGATCATGCGGACGCCCTGCGTCTTCCGACCAATGGTACGGATGTCGCTGGCGACCATCCGGATGATCTTGCCCTGCTGGGTGACCAGCATCAACTCGTCGTCGTCTTCGACGTACGCCACACCGACCACCCGCCCGTTCCGCGAACTCGGATGGATGCTTATGATACCGAGTCCCCCCCGCGATTGCACGCGGTATTCGTCGAGCTCGGTCCGCTTGCCGTAGCCGTGCTCCGTGACGCTCAGGACCGTGCCGCCGGGCCGCGCCACCGTCATCGCCACAACCTCGTCACTCGGCCGCAGCCGGATGCCGCGCACGCCGCTGGCAATTCGTCCCATCGCCCGCAAGTCGCTCTCGGGAAAGCGGATCGCCTTGCCCTCACGGGTGCCGATGAAGATCTCTCCGGTGCCGCTTGTCAGCTCCGCGCCAACGACGACGTCGTCGTCGCGCATCACCATCGAGATGATCCCGTCCGTGCGCGGATGCCTGAACGCCTGTAGATCCACCCGCTTGACGACGCCCAGCCGCGTGCCCATGACGACGAAGCGGCGGCCTGCCTCGGCTGGAAAACCCCTTACGGTTTCCAGCGCGGCGATCTTCTCGTCCGGTCTCAGCGACACCAGGTTGGCGATGGACTTGCCGCGCCCGGCGGGCCCGACGTCCGGGATGCGGTGCACCTTGAGCCAGTACATCCGACCGCGCGTGGTGAAAATCAGGATGTACGCATGCGTCGACGCGATGAAGACGTGGGTCAGGAAATCCTCGTCCCGCGTGCGCATCCCGAGCCGTCCCTTGCCGCCGCGCCGCTGGTTGCGGTACTGCGTCACGGCCGTGCGCTTGATGTATCCGGTATTGCTGACCGTGATGGCGACGTCCTCGTCGGCGATCAGGTCCTCGATGCTGAAATCGCCCTCCGCCTCGATGATCTCCGTGCGCCGCTCGTCGCCATACGACTCCCGCACCTCCCGCAGCTCGTCGACGACGATCTCCATCAGCAGCGCATCGCTCTGCAGGATGGCGCGCAGTCGTTCGATCGTGCGGTGCAGGTCGGCCAACTCGTCGAGCACCTTCTGCCGCTCGAGTCCGGTCAGGCGCTGCAGCTGCATGTCGAGAATGGCCTGCGCCTGAATCTCGCTGAGCGGAAAATTGGCGACCAGACCGAGGCGGGCCTCCGGCGGCGACTTCGACGCCCGGATGAGGGAGATCACCGCGTCGAGGTGGTCGAGCGCGGTCTTGAGGCCCTCGAGGATGTGTGCGCGGGCCTCGGCCTTCCGCAGGTCGTGCTCGGTGCGGCGCCGCACCACGTCGCGCCGGAACTCGATGAACCGGTCGATGAGATCGAGCAGCGGCAGCTCGCGCGGGCGGCCGTCGGCTATGGCGAGGGTGATGATGCCGAATGACGTCTGCAGCTGCGTGTGCTTGTACAGGTTGTTGAGCAGCACCTCCGGCACCTCGCCGCGGCGCAGCTCGATCACGATGCGCATGCCGTCGCGGTCGGACTCGTCGCGCAGATCGGCGATGCCCTCGATCACCTTGTCGCGCGCCAGCTCCGCGATCTTCTTGAGCAGCCGGGCCTTGTTGATCTGGTACGGGATTTCGGTGACGACAATCGCCTTCCGCTCGCCCTTGCCGCGCTCCTCTATCGCGGTGCGCGCCCGCAGAATGATGCTCCCGCGGCCGGTGTGGTAGGCCTCCGCGATGCCGGCGCGGCCGACGATGAACCCGCCGGTCGGGAAGTCGGGGCCGGGGATCAGCCGTAGCAACTCGCGCACCTTCTCGAGGCGCGGCACATCGGCATTCTCCGCCACCCAGATGGTGCCGTCGATCACCTCGCGCAGGTTGTGCGGGGGGATGTTGGTCGCCATGCCGACCGCGATGCCGGCCGAGCCGTTTACCAGCAGGTTGGGGTACGGCGCCGGCAGCACCGCGGGCTCGTTGCTCGTTTCGTCGTAGTTCGGGACGAAGTCGACCGTGTCCTTGTCGAGATCGGTCATCAGCTCGTCGGCCAGCGCCTGCAGCCGCGCTTCCGTGTAGCGCATCGCCGCGGGCGGATCGCCGTCGACCGAGCCGAAGTTGCCCTGGCCGTCCACCAGGGGATAGCGCATGTTGAAGTCCTGCGCCATGCGGACCAGGGTGTCGTAAATCGACGTGTCGCCGTGGGGATGGAAGTTGCCCATCACCTCGCCGACGATCTTCGCGCACTTGCGGTAGGTGCGGTTCGAGGCCAGACCCATCGTGCGCATGCCGTAGACCACCCGCCGGTGGGCCGGCTTCAAACCATCGCGCACGTCGGGCAGCGCGCGGCCGACGATGACGCTCATGGCGTAGTCCATGTAGGACCGGCGCATTTCGTCTTCGATGCTGACGGGAATGTCGGAGCGTTCGATATCGGGCATGGGGTGCTTCGGCGGCCGCGCGAGCGCGGCGCGTGCGTCAGATATCCAGGTTCTTCACGTCCAGCGCGTGATCCTGGATGAACTTGCGGCGGGGCTCGACCTGATCGCCCATCAACGTCGTGAACATGTGGTCGGCCTCCATTTCATCCTCGGCGCGGACCTGCAGGAGCGTGCGCTCCTCCGGCTTCATCGTGGTGGACCACAGTTGGTCCGGATTCATCTCGCCGAGTCCCTTGTAGCGGTTGATGGCGACCCCCCGCCGGCCCGCCGCTATGAAATGCCCGACCAGCTCGTCGATCGAGCCGACGGAAGCGGCGGTCGCGCCCGGCGGCGGCGGCGCCTCGCTCGAGTCGTTGTCCGCGGTGTCCGCTTCCTTCGACGCCGCAACCTCCATCGGGCCGCGGATTGCCTCGATGGCGCCATGGCGGGCGAACAGCTCCCGGTATTCCGCCGTTTCCACGAAGTCGACGCCGACGGTCTGCCGGCGCGGGAAACCGTTCGTGCGGTCGTCAATCGCGATCGACCAGGCGTTGTGCTCCTCGTCGGGGCCCACCGCAACGTTGCACGCCGGCGCCTCGATGTCCCGCGCGAGCTCCGCCACCCGCTCCCGGTCGGTGAAGAACGTCCGGTCGTGGACGCCCCGCTCCAGGAGCCGCTGCACCACCTCCCGCCGCGGGCCGCGGCGCTCGACGATGGCAAGCATCTTCTGGAACGCCATCAGCCGATGCAGCACCGCCTCGAGCTCCTCGCCGGCAAACGTGCGACCCGACTCGGGCAGGTGCAGCACGCGCGCCTGCACGGCGCGCCGAATGAGCCAGATATCGAGCCCGCGGTCGTCCTTGATGTAGTGCTCCTTACGGCCGCGCTTGGCGCGGTACAGCGGCGGCTGCGCAATGTAGATATGCCCCTGCTCGATGAGCGCCCGCATCTGGCGGTAGAAGAACGTCAGCAGCAGCGTGCGAATGTGTGAGCCGTCGACATCGGCGTCGGTCATGATCACGATGCGGTGGTAGCGCAGGCGGGAGAGGTCGAAGTCCTCCTGGCCGATGCCGCAGCCGAGCGCCGCAATCATGGTTTTGATCTCGTCGCTGCCGAGCATCTTGTCGAAGCGCGCCCGCTCGACATTCAGGATCTTCCCCTTGATCGGCAGTACCGCCTGGAAGCGCCGGTCGCGGCCCTGCTTGGCGGAGCCGCCGGCCGATTCGCCCTCGACGATGTACAGCTCGCTCTGCGCCGGGTCGCGCTCCTGGCAATCGGCCAGCTTTCCCGGCAGGGCGCTGCTGTCGAGCGCACCCTTGCGGCGCACCAGCTCGCGCGCCTTGCGCGCCGCCGCTCGTGCGCGCGCGGCATCGATCGTCTTGCGGACGATCTGCTTGGCGACCGCCGGGTTCTCCTCCAGGTACGCGCCGAGGTGGTCGTTGACGATCGCCGCAATGATGCCCTGCACCTCCGTGTTGCCCAGCTTGGTCTTGGTCTGCCCTTCGAACTGCGGATGCGGCACCTTGACGCTGACCACCGCCACCAGGCCTTCGCGGATATCGTCGCCGCTGATGCTCTCCTTGAGGTCGGGCGCCAGGTTGTTCCGGTTCGCGTAGGTATTGACCGTGCGCGTGAGGGCCGAGCGGAAACCGGAAAGGTGCGTGCCGCCCTCCTGGGTGTTGATGTTGTTGGCGAACGAATAGACCGTGTCGGCGTAGCCGTCGTTCCACTGGAGCGCGATCTCGGCGTCGATGCCATCCCGCGCGCCGCGCATGTAGATCGGCGTCGCGTTGACGATGGTCCGGTTCGTGTTGATGAACTCGACGAACGATCGGATGCCGCCTTCGTAGCGGAACGCGTGGCTCTTGCCGGTTCGCTCGTCGTCCAGCGTGATGAGGACGCCGGCATTGAGAAAGGCCAGCTCGCGGAGCCGGTGCGCCAGCGTGTCGAAGCTGTACTCGACCGTCTCGAACACCTTGCCGTCCGGCTTGAACGTCACCTTGGTGCCGCGCCGCTTCGTCTTGCCGATCACTTGCAGGCCGCCGAGCGGCTCGCCGCGCTCGTACCGCTGCCGGTACACCTGCCCCTCGCGCCAGATCTCGAGATCGAGCGTTTCCGAGAGCGCGTTGACCACCGATACCCCGACGCCGTGCAGACCGCCCGACACCTTGTAGCTCTTGTTGTCGAACTTGCCGCCCGCGTGGAGGACGGTCATCACCACCTCGGCCGCGGTCTTGCCGCTCTCGTGCTGATCGACCGGAATGCCGCGGCCGTTGTCGCTGACCGTGACCGAGTTGTCGATGTGGACGGTGACGGCGATCTCGTCGCAGAACCCGCCGAGCGCCTCGTCTATGGAGTTGTCGACGACCTCGTACACCAGGTGGTGCAGCCCGGGCGGGCCGGTCGATCCGATGTACATCGCCGGGCGCTTCCGAACCGCCTCGAGGCCTTCGAGGATTCTGATGTCCTTCGCGGCGTAGCCCGAGTCGTCCGGGCCGGCTGCGTTATCACCAGGGAGAGGGGCCGGGGGCGGCGCCACGCCATCGGTTTTCTGCTGTTCGTCGAGATGGTTCATCTAGATCCAGATTCGGTGTTGCCGAGGCACATAAGCCGGAGCGTCGGACATCAGACGCGCATGGGCATGATGACGTAGGTGTAGTCGAATCCGCCGTCGCCGACCGGGCGCATGACCGCCTGACTCATTTCATCCTTGAACTCGAGCCGCACGCTCTCGGTCTCCGCCACGTTCAGGAAATCCAGGACATACTGCGCGTTGAAGCAGACATCGAGCGCATCTCCCGCGTACTCGACTGCGAGCGTTTCCGTCGCCTCGCCCACCTCGGGGCTGCTGGAGGTGATGTCGATCGTGCCTTCGGCGAACTTGAACTTGACGGCCCGCGAGCGGTCGCTCGAGAGCAGCGCCACCCTGCGGATCGCGTTCGTCAGCCGGTCACGCTCGAATTCGACGGACTTGTTGTTCTGCTTCGGAATCACGCGGTCGTACGCCGGAAACTGCGCATCGATGACGCGCGACACGAGCTGGCGGCCATCGACGTCGAAGAAGAGATGGTTCTCGCCGCTTTCGAAGCGCACGTCGCCGTCGCCGTCCACCAGCAGCCGCGACAGCTCCCACAGCGTCTTCTTGGGGAGAATGACCCGCACCTCCTCTGCCTCCTG
>JAGWAI010000048.1:4814-8858 GCA_021296485.1 Acidobacteriota bacterium | reverse complement strand
AGGAAGTAGCGGGTGTCCTCACCCGTGATCGCGAATTGGGTCCTGGTGACCATCTCGCGGATGGCTTCGCGCGGCAACGTGAAGGACGCCGCGCCGCCCGCCGCAGCGAGCGTCGGAAAATCCTCGCGCGGCAGGGTCTGCATGCGCGAGTCGAACTTCTCCGCGGCCACCCGCACGGCGCCCTTTACCTCCTGCCGGATGAGGATTTCGGTTTCCGGCAGCGCCCGCACCACCTCGTACAACTTCTTGGCGGGAACCGTAACGGCGCCCCCGGTTGCGATTGTGGCCGCGCAACGGCTGCGCAGCGATACCTCCAGGTCGGTCGCGAGCAGCCGCAACTCGTCGGCGTCCGCTTCCATCAGCACATTCGCAAGCACCGGGATGGTGTTCTTCCGCTCGACGATTCCCTGAAACAACTGCAGCTCGCGGAGCAAGTCGGTCTTGCGAACCTTGAGTTCCATGTGATGAATAACCTTGGTTGAGGGAGCCCGCACCAGCGATCAGGAAGCCTTTCATGATCGTTGGAAGAAGTATGAAGAATTATAAACAAGATCGAGAATCTATTCCAAGTGCGGACTGTATCCGCAAAACATTGAAAACAGGATGTTTAGAGAAAAGGAAACTGCGGATAACCGAGACGTTTCCACGGGGTGGGCTGTGGACGCCCGTGGATCCACGATCCATGACGCGCTGATCGTCGTCGGCGGTGTGGAAAAGGGTAGGCGGAAACCCGTTTCTGCTAGTTGAACGACTGGATAAAACTGTTGACGAGCGTGTGGAACGTCCGGTCCCGCTTGCACTTGTCGTCGATCTTGCGGATCGAGTGAATGACGGTGGAATGGTGCTTGCCGCCGAAGCTGCGGCCGATTTCCGGGAGGGATGTCCCAGTGAGTGACTTGGACAGATACATGGCGATCTGCCGCGGCAGCGTCACCGCCTTCGCGTTGTTGCGGGACTTCAAATCGGCCACCTTGAGATTGAAGTGGCCGGCCACCAGTTTCTGGATCATCTCGATCGTCACCACCTTGTCGCTATGGTCGATGATGTCGCGCAGCACCTCTTCGGCGAGCGGCAGCGAGATGGACGAGCCCGTCAGCGAGGCGTACGCGATGAGCCGGATCAACAAGCCTTCGAGCTCGCGCACGTTCGACTTGATGCCGCCGGCGATGTACAGCGCCACGTCGTCCGGGAGCGGAATAGCCTCGGCGCCTGCCTTCTTCTTCAGAATCGCGACCTTGGTTTCGAGGTCCGGCGGCTGGATGTCGGCGATCAGTCCCCACTCAAAGCGGGAGCGCAGGCGCTCTTCGAGCGCCGGGATCTGGTGCGGCGGGCAGTCGCTGCTGATCACGATCTGCTTCTGCGCGTCGTACAGCGAGTTGAACGTGTGGAAGAACTCGGTTTGGGTGCCTTCCTTGCCGGCCAGGAACTGGACGTCGTCGACGAGCAGTACGTCGATGCTGCGGTAGCGCGCGCGGAAGTCGAGAATGCGGTCGTAGCGCAGCGAGTTGATCATCTCGTTCATGAAGCGCTCGGACGAGATGTACGTCAGCTTGATGTCCGGCAGGTGCCGCAGGAGATACTGGCCGATCGCGTGCATCAGGTGCGTCTTGCCGAGACCCACGCCACCGTACAGAAACAGCGGGTTGTACGAGCGGGAAGGCGCCTCGGCAACAGCCTGAGCGGCCGCGTGGGCGAACTGGTTCGATGACCCGACGACGAACGTATCGAACGTGTAGCGCGAGCTCAGTCCGGTCGATGTTCGCGGCGCGGATTCACCACCGCCGTCAGCAATCGGCGCGCCTGATTCTGTGACCATGTCCGCCTCATTGCCGGTCACGAACGCAACACGGCTTACCATCCGGTCGAGTTCCGATACCGCTTTGTCGATGCTGTCCCCGCGCCGTCCGGTCGACCGCGCGTTCTTCAACAAATTTTTCCACAGGTGTGGAAAACTGAAGTGGGATGGAGAGAACTCGGGCGGGAGGGAATGTAACATGTTTGTTTCAGGTAAGCAAACCAACCCGCCCGGCCACCGCCGCCGGCGTTGACTCCGTCGCCGACCGTTCTTTATGATATACGGCTCACAAGCAGTTTGAGATACCGACGGGCATGAAACGTACATACCAGCCGAACCGCCGCCGCCGCGCGCGCACACACGGATTCCGCAAGCGGATGAGCACCAAGAACGGGCGCCTCATCCTGAAGAATCGGCGCGCCAAGGGCCGCAAGCGGCTGACAGTCTCTTGAACCGGAGTCTGACCCGCCGCGAGCGCCTGCGGCGCCGCCCAGAATTCCTGAGCGTGCAACGGACGGGAGTCCGGACCCGTGGCCGCTACTTGACGCTGTTCGTCCTGCCCAACCGCCAGGACGTTACCCGTCTGGGTGTCATCGCAACGCGGCGGATGGGCGGTGCGGTTCGCCGCAACCGTTCAAAACGCGTGGCGCGGGAGATCTTCCGCCTCAACAAGAGGCGCCGCGGATTTGACATCGTCGTGCTGCCGCACCGCGGATTCAGCGATGCCCCATTTCTTGCGCTGCAGGCGGACTACCGGGCCACGCTGCGGCGTGGACAGCGGTCCCATGGCTGACGTTCGCCGCCTGGCAAGCTGGCTGGCGAGCCTGCCCGCCGCGGCCACACTGGCGGCGATCGCGGTATACAAGACCCTTTTTTCACCACTGTTTACAGGTTCGTGCCGGTTCGTACCGTCGTGCTCGACCTATGCCCGGGAAGCCGTGCTGGTGCACGGCGCGCTGAGAGGCGGCTGGTTGGCGGCCAGACGGCTTGCGCGTTGCCATCCGCTATGCGCGGGTGGCCTGGACCAGGTGCCGCTGCCGGCGCACGCCGCTCCTCGCGGGCGGCCACGTACACCCGAGGCGCGCTGAGTACACCTCCCTAGCAGATGGAGAGAAGGGTCCTACTCGCCGTCTTTCTGTCATTCCTGGTGCTGTACATGTACCAGGCGCTCTTCGTGCCCCCACCGCCGCCCCGGGGGGACGCACCGCCAGAGACGCAGGCCGCCGCGCCTTCTCCGCCCGCAGCCGTCGCGGACGCGCCGCTCCAGCCGGTGACCGCCGCCCCGGATCCGTTGCAGGCAGTCGATGCTGCAGCCGATCTCCAGGCGCCGGATCCGGTCGTCGGTGATACGGCGCCGCGGGATATCGTCGTGGAGAACGACCACATGCGTGCGGTGTTCACGAACCGCGGCGCCAAGCTGAGCAGTTGGCAGCTCAAGGACTACCTGGAAGACGGCGACACGGGTGCGCCGGTCGAGCTGGTGCCGCGGGATCTGCCGCCCGGCGCGCCGTCCCCGTTCGCGATGGAGCTGGGCGACGAACGCTTGACGCAGCTTGCAAATGCGGCGCTGTACCGCGCGAGTGCGCAGCGCCTTAGCCCGGCGGACCGTCCGGAAACGCTGACATTCGAGTACGAGGACGCGTCCGGGTTGCGTATCCGCAAGACCTTCACGTTCGATCCCGCAGTCGGGCCGTACCAATTCTTCGTGAGCGTCGAGGCGTCCGACGGGGGCCGGCCGCTCAACGGGGTCTTGCGCTGGGGTCCGGCGCTTGGCGGGGTCGAGCGTTCGACTTCCGGCTTCGCGTTTCGCCAGGGGCCGCGCGGCGTCCTCGAAGGCCGGGTGGTGGAGAACGGCGTCGCGGGCGAGCTGGACGTACTGCGGCCGGACGCGGGCGACGTGTCCGAGCAGCCGACGTATCAGGGCCAGATGACGTTCGTAGGCGTGGACAACCACTACTTCCTGGCGGCGGCCCTGCCGCGGAGCCAGGAGGCGACCGTGCAATACCGCGCGGTGCCGCTCCCCCCGCAACCCCCGGACGAGGACCCGCGCGAGCTGATGGCGTTCGACCTGGCGCTGCCCGGCGGGATCGGCGATCTGCCGTTCTACCTCGGGCCCAAGGACTTCGACATCCTGGAAGCCGCGGACCCGGCGCTGCCGCAGTCCATCGAATTCGGGTTCCTGTCCTGGCTGGTAGTCCCGCTGCACCGCTCGCTGACCTGGGTGCATTCCGGCGTCGGCAACTGGGGGT
>JAGWAI010000048.1:0-4707 GCA_021296485.1 Acidobacteriota bacterium | reverse complement strand
CACCTGAAGGCGACGGATCCGCAGAAGCAGAAGATGAACCAGGAGGTGATGGCGCTCTACCGCGACCGCGGGGTCAACCCGGTCAGCGGGTGCCTGCCCCTGCTGGCCACCATGCCGATCCTGTTCGCGTTCTACCGCCTGCTGTCGATGGCCATCGAGATGCGCGGCGCTCCCTTCATGTTGTGGATCACGGACCTCTCCGTGCACGATCCGCTTTACATCACGCCGGTCATCATGGGCGGCTCGATGGTGCTGCAAACCTGGTTGACGCCGGCCCAGGTCGACCCGATGCAGCAGAAGATGATGATGGCGATGCCCGTCGTCTTCACCTTCATGTTTCTCTGGGCCCCGAGCGGTCTCGTTATCTACTGGCTCACCAGCAACGTGCTCGGGATCGGACAGCAGGTGTTAACGAACCGGGTGATCGGACCGCCCAAGGTGCGCACCGTGCGGCCGCCGGCGGAGCGGCGCGTGAAGAAGCAGGCCAAGGGCGGATCGGGTGGGAGGAGTACGACCGGTGGCTGATGATCTCGACGGGCAGCTCGTGCAGTTCGTGCAGTCGGTTACCGACGCGATGGGACTCGATCTGGAAGTCGCCGTCGAGCCGATTGCAGATGGGACGCGCATCGTAATCGCCGGGGACGGCTGCGACGTTTTCGTCCGCCGCCGGGCGGCGGCGCTCGACGCGCTGCAACACGTCGTCAACGCGGCGTTCCGCCGCAAGCATCCGAGCCGGCACATCGTGGTGGACTGCCTCGACTACCGCAAGGGGAAGGACGCCGAGATCCAGGAGACCGCCGTGCTGCTCGCCGGCCGCGCGCGCGAGACGGGCGAGCCGCAGGAGATGGGTCCCCTCAACCCGTACGCCCGCCGACTCGTGCACCTCGCCATTGCCGCAGAGCCTGACGTGTCGTCGGAAAGCAGCGGTGACGCCTTCATGAAGACCGTCGTGATTACGGCCGACGACCCGGGCCACTGACGTGAGCAGACGGACTGCCAGGGCATGTACTCACCCGACGACACGATCGTTGCGGTCGCGACGCCGCCCGGCCGCGGCGGGATCGGCGTGGTGCGGGTCAGCGGTCCGGCGGCCGGCGGCGCAGCCGCCGCGGTGCTGCGCGCCGGCGGTGAGCTGCAGCCGCGGCAGGCCACGCTCACGTCGGTAGTCGCCGCCGCCGCGCCCGGCCGCCCCCTGGATCAGGTGGTGGCCACCTACTTCCCCGGACCGGCGTCGTACACCGGGGAGGACGTGGTAGAGATCAGCGGCCACGGCAGCCCCGTGCTGCTGCGGCAGATCGTCGAAGCAGTCGTCCGGGCCGGTGCGCGCCTGGCGGAGCCGGGCGAGTTCACGCTGCGGGCGTTCGTCAACGGCCGGATGGATCTCATCCAGGCCGAGGCCGTCGCCGACCTGATCGACGCCGTCACTCCCCTGCAGGCGCGGGTTGCCTTCGATCAACTCGAAGGTACCGTCACCGCTACTATCGCCTCCATCGACAGTGCCTTGTTCGATTTGACGGCGCGGTTGGAAGCCTCCATCGACTTTCCCGAAGAGGGCTACCATTTCACCGCGGCGGTGGCGGTGGCGGCCGAGACGCGCGGGCTGCTGCAGCGGACGCAGGCGCTGCTGGCGAACGCCCGCTCGGGCCGGCTGGTGCGCGAGGGCCGCCAGGTAGTCATTCTCGGGAAGCCGAACGTCGGAAAATCCACCCTGTTCAACCGGTTGCTGGATGCGCCGCGGGCGATCGTGACGGACGTGCCCGGCACCACCCGGGATCTGCTGACGGAAACCACCGAAATCGACGGCCTGCCGGTGACGCTCGTCGACACGGCGGGGATCCGCGCGACAGCCGACGCCGTCGAGTCCGAGGGCGTTGCGCGGGCGCGCGGCGCGCTCGAGGTCGCGGCGGCCGTGCTGCTGGTGCTCGACCGCTCGCGGCCGCTGGAGGGCGCGGACCGCGATCTGCTGCGGGAGACCGCCGCCGCGGACCGCGTGGTCGTCGTCAACAAGGCGGACCGGCCGGCGCGCTGGGAGGCACCGGATGTGCCGGCCGCGGGCCCCTGTGTGACCGTATCGCTGCGCGAGGCAAACGATCTGTGCGAGCTGCGCGGCGCGCTGGCGGAGGTGCTGTGGGGGGATGAGCCGCTGCGCGATACGCCGACGTTGTCCAACCTGCGTCACATTCTGCTGGTGGAACAGGCCGCGGCGGCACTGGCCCGCGCGGCGGATGCTGCGGATGCGGCCGCGCCGGAGGAGTTGATTCTGGCCGACCTGCAGGACGCGCGCGGCGCGCTCGAGGAAGTCACCGGGAAGCGCACGGCCGAAGACGTGCTGCAGCGTATCTTCGCCCGCTTCTGTATCGGCAAATAGACTCGGCGGACAGCTTGCGGTGAGCATGAACGACTACGACATTGTCGTCATAGGGGCCGGGCATGCCGGCTGCGAAGCGGCGTTCGCCGCGGCGCGCATGGGCGTCCGCGTCGGCCTCTGCACGCTTTCGAACGCCACGGTCGCGCACATGCCGTGCAACCCGGCCGTCGGGGGCACCGCCAAGGGGCACCTGGTGCGCGAAATCGACGCGCTGGGCGGCCTGATGGGCCGGGCGATCGACGCCGTCGGCATCCAGTTCAAGCTGCTCAACCGCAGCCGCGGACCGGCGGTCTGGTCGCCGCGCGCGCAGGCCGACAAGAAGCTGTACGGCGCCTGGATGAAGCAGGTGCTCGATCGCGAGCCCGGCCTCGACTGGATCATCGGGCGTGCCGGCAAGATCCTGGTCGATCAGGGACGCATCGCCGCCATCGAGCTGGAAAACGGCCGGCGGATAGGCTGCGGCGCGGTTGTGGTCACGACCGGAACGTTTCTCAACGGATTGATCCACGTCGGACCGGAAACCCGCGCGGCGGGGCGGGCGGGCGAGCCGGCGTCCCACGCGCTGGCGGAGTCGCTCAAGTCGCACGGGTTCCGCTGGGGGCGGCTCAAGACCGGCACGCCGCCGCGGCTCGACCGCCGCAGCATCGACTTCGACCGCTTCGAGCCGGCGCCGGGCGACTGCCCGCCCGTGCCCTTCTCGTTCATGACCGACGGGATCGACCGCCCGCAGGTGCTGTGCCACCTACTGCACACCACTGCTAGGGTGCGCGACCTCGTCCGGCGCCATATCGACCAATCCCCGCTCTACAACGGTCAGATTTCCGGAATCGGCCCGCGCTACTGCCCCTCGCTGGAGGACAAGATCATGCGCTTCCCGGATCGGGAGCGGCATCACATCTTCCTGGAGCCGGAGGGGCTCGACGTCGACGAGATTTACGTAAACGGGTATTCCATGAGCCTGCCGCGCGATGTACAGGCGGCGCTCGTGCACGCCTTGCCGGGTCTCGAGGACGCAGTGATGCTGCGCCCCGGATACGCCGTCGAGTACGACTTCATTCAGCCGACGGAGCTCTACCCCACTTTCGAGACGAAACGCATCCCGGGGCTGTTTCTTGCCGGTCAGGTAAACGGCACTTCGGGCTACGAGGAGGCGGCGGCGCAGGGCCTGCTGGCCGGCATCAACGCCGCCCGGCGCGCGCGCCGTCGCGAGCCGGTTGTGATCGACCGGGCCGAGGCGTACATCGGGGTGTTGGCGGACGATCTGACGACGCGCGGCTGCCTGGAGCCGTACCGGATATTCACCTCGCGGGCCGAGCACCGGCTGCTGCTACGCATCGACAACGCCGATCTCCGCCTCACGCCGCGCGGGCGCGACATGGGAATCGTGTGCGACGAGCGGTGGGCGCGGTTCGAGGCCCGGCGCGCGCGCTACGAGCGGAACCGCATGCGCATCCGGCGGACCACCATTGCGCTGGACGGCGGCGTGCGCCTGCGGGCGGCGCAGGCGTTGCGACGCCCGGATGTGCGCCTCGCGCAGTTGACCGAGCGGGGCGGGCTTGCGCTCGAGAGCGTGCCCGGCCAGCGGCACGTCGATCTGGCGAGTGTCGAAACGGAATTCAAGTACGCCGGTTATCTGGATCGCCAACAGGCGGCCATTGCCCGTGTCCGCCGGCAGGAACGCCTGCCCATCCCGCGCGATTTCCGCTACCAGGGAGTGCCGGGTCTGTCGCGCGAAATCGTCGAGCGCCTGACGGACACGCGTCCGGCAACGCTCGGCCAGGCCCGGCGCGTGCCGGGCGTGACGGCGGCCGCCGTCACGTTGATTGCCGCCTACGTTGCGCGCGGCGCGCGCGGCCGCCGCTTGCAACCCCCACACGAGGCGGCTTCCGCGCCGGCGGTAGCGCCGGAAGCGCGTCCGACCGGCCCGTGACCGACGATCAGCGGCGTGCGCGGCTGGCGGCGCGCCTGCGGCGCCGCGCGGCGCGGGCGGGGCTGCAGCTGCGACCGGCGTTGGCCGGGCAGCTGTGCGCCTACGCGGAGCTGCTGCTGCAGTGGAACGCGCGCATGAACCTGACCGCGCTCGACGAAGGCGATCACGGTCTCGACCGTCTCCTGATAGAGCCGTTGGCGGCGGCGCCCCACGTCGGCGGCGCCCCGCGCAGGGTGGTCGACATCGGATCGGGAAGCGGCTCGCCGGCAATCCCGCTTCGTCTCGCACTGGGAGCCGGGTCGCTGTCGATGATCGAGGCGCGGGCGCGAAAGGCGGCGTTTCTCCGCGAGGCCGTCCGCCGGCTGGAGCTGCCGGATGCGTCAGTGGAAACCGGACGCTTCGAGGAGCT
>JAGWAI010000047.1:2714-13678 GCA_021296485.1 Acidobacteriota bacterium | reverse complement strand
CCGGCGGCAATGACGTGCCGCTCCCAGCCGGGATTCTCGAACCAGACCAACTCCGGCAGTTGTGTGGAGAGCGCGATGACGTCAAGCCGGCCATCGCCGTTCAGATCCACCACTATCGGCTGATAGCCGCCGGTCAGGCCGGTGGCGATGGTGTGCGCGGCGAATGGAAGCTGCGCGGCCGGCGCCTGCCGGGCTGACGCTCCCGCCAGGACGACGGCGGCGAGCGCCGCCGTCAGGCCGGCGCGGCGGATTGCCGTGCGCGGCACCTCACCCTCACTTCTGCGCCGCGGCGGCGGCCGCTTCGTCGGCGCGCGCGCCGCTGAGCATGTTGCGCAACGCGTAGTTGCCCTCATGGCAGGCATACTCGAACAGCGGTCCCTCGATGGCCACCATCGGCATCGACACGGTCCACGCAGACTGATAGGTCGTCGGATCGTGCACCGTCACCTGGTAGTCGATGCGCGTAAAGCGCTCGACGAGGCGCGCGTTTTCCCCGATGCCGAAGACGACGTTCGCCATCTCCACCCGCTGCTCGTTCGCCTTCGCGCTCAGGTTGGTGGTTTCGACCACCAGCGTGTCGCCTTCCCAGCGGCCGCGGGAGCTGCCGAGCCACTGTTGGATCGACGGGTCGATTTGCGGCCGGCCGTCCAGCGGGACGATCCGCGAGTCGTGGATCATTTCCACCTGAATCACCACGTGGTCGGGCGTCTGCAGGATGTTGTAGTTGTGGTTGTAGAAGCCCGGCATCATGCTGCCGGGCAGCGCGCGCGTGAGGCACCGGTCGTAGAGGTGGAAGTCGGTGGTCCAGTCGCGCCGGTCGCTGTAGCGCACGGTGTGGATTGCCTCGGCGCGCGCGGCCGCGGGCGGCGTCAGCGGCGGCAGCTGTCCGCTCGGCGGATCGACGACGAGCGACGTCTGCTCGCCCGTGAAGCCCCGCTCGAACCAGAAGCTGTTGTAGGCGCCCGTCTGTCCCGGCGGCGGCGGCCGGTCGGCATTCGCCGCCCGCTCGGCATCGCGTTCGGCCCGTTCCTCGTCTGTCAGCGTCGTCCGGTCGGCCAGCTCCTCGGGCCGCTGGAGCGGTGTGGTCGTGGTATTGGACCAGATGCCTTGCAGATCCGGGTCGCCCCAGGGAGTGCGCGGCAGATCCTGGCCCGCCGCGGCAACCGGCAGTACCATTCCGACCGCAATGAGAGCGGCCACCATGCACGCCGTGCGCCGAAAGTGACTTTTCACGATTATTCTCCCTGGATAGCCTGGATCAAGAGCCCCGCCGTGCGCGGCCTGTTCCGCAGGTCACACATGCCCAATGCCTAGTGTTCGAACAGCGGACGGTCCGACTGCGCCCGCTCCTCGAGCCCGGCCATGTGCTCGGGAAGCAGGTATCCCGCCGCCTCCAACTCGCCGGCGGCCGCCATGTATCGCGCGAGGTAATCATCGAAGCTGCTGTACCGCTCCGTCACGGCCCGCCGCGGGTCGCCGCTCCGCTCACGGTCCGCGGCCGTACGCGGAAACGGTACGCGCCCGCCGGTCAGCCGCAGCAGCTCGTCGGGTGCGCCGATCGCCGGATTGCGCAGGTTCCATCCCGTGAAGGTGGCCAGCGGCACCGCCACCGACGGCATCTGCAGCACGCCCCGCTCGTTGTTGTCCTCGTCGAGCGCGGGCACGCGCACGCCGTACCGCTTGCCGGTCCGCGCGGGCGGATGCCGGTCGATGCGCCGGTGCTTTGCGAACGACCTGCCGTAGTCGAGCAGCTCCGGCTGCTGGATGACCGTGGGATAACGCACCTTCGGCAGCGGCGTCCACCCGGAGCGCTCCTCCTGCCACTCGACCAGCGTGTTGTCGGCAATGCGCGGATGCACGCTGGGCGGCGGCGGCGTCCCGTCCGTAATCCAGCGATCGAGCGCCAGGAACAGCGCCTGCTGGAACGGCCGGAACGGCGTCGGGCTCGGCTCCAGCTGACCCCGGTCGTGCGGCCGCGCGGCCGGACCGTGCTGCGTCCCGCCGAATACGTATACGCGCACCTCGGGCGGAATCACGCTGTCCCGCTCTCCGGACGGATCGGTCACCACCAGCGAGCCGCTGCGGTGCCAGTACTCCGAGGCGCTGTCGAGGTGCATCACCCTGGGCAGCGTGCCGGAATCGCGCGCGCGGCGCAGAATGCCGTCGCTGCGGCCCGTGAACGGATCGGTCTCGTCGCCGTAGGTGAACGGAAAGACGTCGGCGGGATAGAGATGCCCGGTGTGCTGCGTGTTCGTGCGCGTGGGAGACGCGAAGCGGTGGTTGAAGTATCCCTGTCCGCCGCCCGCGATCACCGGCATCACGCCGTCGAATACCTGCCGGCCCTGCTCGTCCGCATTGAATCCCTCGTGAAGGAACATCCGCAGCGCGCGCCCGCTCTGCGACGAGCCCTGGGCAATCACGCGCTCGGCCAGCGGCTGCCCGTCGGCACCGCGCAGCGGATTCATCGCCGATGTATCGTGCTTGAGCAGCGAGACGAGGTCGCGGATTGCCGCGAAGCCGGCGCCCTGCACCACCGAACCGCGCGCCTCGTAGATCACCTCGTAGATAACGCCCGGCTCGAAGCCACCGTCGAGCGCAACCTGCAGCTCGACCAGTCCGCTGCCCTCCTCGCGCGGCGGCTCCGTCACCAGCAGCCGCCAGCGGTCGCGCGCAATCGGTTCCGGCGCATCCTGCTCCCGCAGCCTGCGGGTCAGTGTCGCCTCCGCGACGCTACTGGCGATCGGCTCGAAGCTGAGCTGGTTGGATACCGGCAGGCGCTCGGCCGGCGCGTCCGTGACAAAGTCCGCCCGGACCGTGCCGACGACGTTCACGCCGTCGTCGTCGTTGGCGACCGGCGCTTCCAGCCGCAGCAGGTCGGGCGAGACCGGCACCTCGGCGATCCATCCGCTGGACACCGTGACATAACCGCGGCTCAGCAGGAACGGATCGGCGCCCCAGAGCCGGCGCCCGCGGTTGTTGACCTCATACAGTACGGTCGGCTGGGCCCGGCCGCGATCTACGGGCACGAGTATGTCGATGTCGGCGTAGAACTCGACGCGCCCCTCCTCGTTCGGCGCGGCCGCGGCGAGATCGACGATGCGGGAATTCGCCTCGAGCTCCGGATCGAGCGCGTAGACCACCCGCCCGCGCAGGCGCTCGTACGGTCCGATCCGGCCCGTCGCGTCGGTGACAAACGTCTCGCGCGACGTGATGTCGAGACGGATGACCTCGGCCGCGGCCGGCAGGACCGGCAGCAGCGCGAGCAGCGTTACAACGACAATCCGGCAGACGGCTGTCATGGCTCACACCACCCGCTTGCAGCCCGTCAGCGTCCGAACCGGTAGGTCAGCGACATCTTGAACCGGCGCCCCTTCGGATCGTGCGTGAAGCCGTCGTACGATTGCTCGATGTTGACCCAGCGCGGCAGCGGCACCGCGATCGGGTGGGCGACGTTCAGGTAGCCGGCCGCGCTCCGTTCGGAGTAGAGCGTCAGGTCCGAACCCTCCAGCGGCAGGGTCTTCGTGTCGTACTCCACCGTGAGGGTGGAATCCCAGGCAAGCGAAACCTGTCCCGGTCCGGCATCGAACCGCGTGGCGAAGTGGGTGTCGATCCCGGAGGTAGTTAGCCCCGGCCAGTTCACAAGGTTGATCTGGACGCGCTGGAGGTTGGCGGCGGCGCAGCGGTCCTCGGGCGCCAGGTCCGAAGCCCGGCCGCCCGGACAGATGATGAACGGCGACAGGGCCTGCCGCGTCGCTGGATCGTCGCTGCTGTAAAGGCTGGTGACCGCATCGTAGGGCATCGATCCAATCACGTTCTCGAAGTCGTAGCTCCAGTAGTCGACGGTCGCTTCGACGCCCCCCTCCAGGAACAGCACGGCGCCGAGGTTGTAGGTGAACGCCTGCTCGGGGAGCAGGTCGGTCTGCCCGAAACGGTCCACCGCCTGGTAGGCGCCCGTCTCCGAGATCCACTCGAGGGTCGTCAGCGGGCTCGGGTTCAGGTCGTCGAGCGACGGCGTCCGGAAGGTAGTCTGCACCGAGCCGCGCAGCGCCAGGGAATAGTGCAGGTTCTCAGCGATCTGCAAACGTCCTCCGAACTTCGGGTCGAAGCTGCTGACGTGGCGGCCGGCGATGTTGTAGAACTCGTAGTTCGCGGCGATCTGCGTTTCAACCCTGGGGCCGATGGCCAGCGCGAGCTCGCCGAAGAAGCGCTGCACCTGTTGGTCCGCATTATACGGGCGGTGGACGTTGGTGAACAGGTAGGGGCCGAATCGTTCGCCCGCCGCGCAGGTCGCGTCGCCCGCTACCTGACAGGGGTTCCGTGTGACGTCGCCGGCCGCATTCGGAGCGCCGTTGGCGCGCGCGTAGCGGAACTGGTAACCCACGGCGTAGTCCGCGACGTTCTCGACCAGGTTGCCGCTCAGCGTGGCGTCCGCCACCATCAGGTCGGTCGTGCTGACCAGGTCCACTTCCTCGTTCAGCCACTGCCGCAGCTGCTCCTGGTTCGCCAGGCCGGGGACGTAGTCGGGATTCGCCGCATTCTCGAATGCCGCGCCGGGTTGATCCGAGAACTCGATGGCGTTGCTGAACGGGTTGTAGTACATGCAGCCGCCCTGGCCCGCCACGGCGCCGTTGAGCGGCCCGAGCGCCATACCGGCCCGGGAGCCATGATCCGCCATGACGCCGACGCCGCAGTCCGGCCCGCCGAAGCCGCGGAAGGCCCGGAAAATCCGGTCGGTGTACACCGCCGGCAGGTTCAGATTGCCCTTGGCCCGGGAGTAGGAGACGCCGACGTCCCAATGCGTATTCCGCTGGCCGAGCAGGAAGTCGCCGTCCACCGACCCCGCGATCCGCGCCGTCTGGGATTCCCGCCGCAACCTGCGCCCGGGACCCGAGTTTCCGTACGGGCGGCCATTGAAATACCAGGGGTCGCCGCAGGCGCAGGCGCCCCCGGGGTCGGCCTTCCCGTCACCGGCATAGCCGCCGCAGAACGCCTGCCGGCCCGGATGATTCGGCCCCACCTCCATGATGGTGGTGCTCGTCAGCGGGAACGGCGGGTACGACGGCGTCGTGTACCAGTTCGGAATCGTCGCATTGGCGAACAGGCCCTCGACGTGGTAGTTCGTCTGCCCGTTCACCGGGCCGTTGAGCTCGACGAAGGCGCGCGTCTGCCGCTGCTCGTCAATCAGATTGTCGTACGGCGCGTAGCGGAACCGGCAGGTCCAGCCCTCGTCCTGTCCACCGAATTCCGTGCAGCGCGGATCGAAGACGTCGGCCGTCCACGGAACGGGCGCCCCGACGGCGAACGTGCCGGGGTTTCCGAGGCTGGACCATCCCGCGCGGTTCCCGCCGACATGCGTGCTCAGCCGATCGAGGGTCCACGGCCGCTCCGCCATCTGCAGCTCCTGGCGGCTGACTGTCTCCGCAGCGACAACCAGGTTGGACGCGCCGATTCGCCCGCCCCAGATGCCTGCGACGGTCGTATCGCCGGCGCTGTCGAAATAGTCGTGCGAGACGTTGAGCTCGAGCCCCCGGAAACCATGGCGCGTCACGAAGTTGGCGACGCCGCCGACCGCATCGGAGCCGTAGGTCGCCGCCGCGCCCTCTTTCAGCACCTCGAGCCGGCCGACCGCGATGGCGGGAATGGTGTTCACGTCGACGAATCGCCCGCCGATGAGACGCGCGGGCACCGACACCTGACGGCGGCCGTTGATCAGCACGAGCGTCCGCGAAGCCCCGAGTCCGCGCAGGTTGACGTTGGCCACGTTCTCGGTGAGCGTCGAGGGTTGATTCGAGTTGTACCAGCTGCTCCGCTCGCCGATCACGCCGTGGCTGACGCTCAGGTTCTTGAAGAGATCGACGAGCTGCGTGGAGCCCTGCTGCTCGATCGTGTCGCGGCTGACCACCGCGACCGCGTGGGGCATGTTGATCGCGGGCGCGTCAATCGCCGTGCCGGTCACGGCCACGGTCACTTCCTCGAACAGGCCGCCGAGCCGCAGCGTGATGTTCACCGTCGGCGCGGACGAGGCCGCCAGCTCGATGCTGCGCGTCAGCTCCTCGAAGCCCGGCAGCGTGAACGTGAGGGTATACGCGCCGGGCGGCAGCGCCTCGAGCGCGTATCCTCCATCGCCGTCGGTCACAACCACCCGCGAGTCGCCGGCCAGCGCCGGCCCCTCGGCGGCAACGGTCACGCCGGGCAGGACGCCGCCGGTATCGTCGGCTACGGTACCGGCAATTCGGCCTTCCTGCGCGCTGGCAGTGAAGGGGCTCAGCAGCACACATGCCACTGTCAGAACGGTTCTCGTTGTCTCCTCCTGGGCACGAGGATAATCCAATGCTACGGTTGGGTAATCATACGCAGCGGTAGTTTGATTGCACGCACGTATTACCGTGCGGGCGTTCCAAATCGGCCGGATGTGCCGTTGCGGGGGGTGTGCGGTTCGCCGCCCGAATCTACTGCTGCTGATTCGCGGTGGCTTCCTGGCGGGCCTTGCGCGCGGCAAGCTCCGCTTCGTACTCCTCGTCGGTCAGGTCGTACCACCCGATCCACGCGAATCCCATCTCGTCGATCGTGCGGCCGCCGTCACCGGTCCAGTTCTTCGGATCCGGATTGCCGCGGTTGCCTTCCGTGTTGTCGTGCCAGCTGATGATGTGCAGAATTGTGCCGGCGGGCACGATTGGCGCGACATCGTCTTCGTAGTTGTAGACAAGATGCCAGTTGTAGTCGAAGTTTGCGCAGCTCACCGTCTCGGTCTGCGCCGTCCAACCCGGCCAGGGATAGATGAGCTCCAGGCATTGGTACGTGCCCAGCATGTGCATGTGCGGCTGGAACGCCGTAATGCGTGCTGCCTTGGCGAGCACGGCGTAGCCGTCGGTGCGCACGACCTTGCCGGGCGGGATGTCCAGCAGCCGGTTGTTGATCCCCAATTGCTTGGACCACCGGATGTGCTCGGGCACGTGGCCCCTGGGATGGAACACGAGGCCGAGCTCGACCACCGCGTCGACCTGCTCCCCGATCGAGTGGAGGTGATAGTCGAGACGCATCTTGCGGCCGGCCTCGAGCAGCAGCCCGGAATCCGCGGGATAGACCTCGCCGTTCTTGCCCGACGCATATTCCACCAGGAACTGCGCCGCCGGGATGTCGTCGTCGCCGGCGATGCGCATCTGCTCCTCGTCCGGGTGCACGGCGAACGAGAGCGCGTGGTGCACGACGCGACGCGACGGGTCGTCGGCCGGGCGCGTCTGGATGGCGCGGATGTAGCGGTCCTCATCGAGGTCGAGGTCGGTGTAGAGCGCGCCGAACAGGTCGGGGCCCTCCGCCGGCATTTCGTACGTCGGATACTTCACTACCAGGTCGGGCTCGCCGATCTGCCATTCCGACGCGTCGGGGAAATCCATCGGCGGCGGCATGTCGGCCGGGTCGCCCAGCGGCGCGCCGTTGTCGACCCACGCAGACACCATCGCGATTTCCTCGTCGCTCAGCGACGGGTCGTCCTTGAACGCCTGGATCCCGATGTTCTTGTCGATGTGCCAGGGCGGCATCTCGCGCGCGGCCACGCGGTTCTTGATGGCCCGCGCCCAGGGACGCACTTCCTGGTACGTCATCAGCGACATCGGCGCCATCTCGCCCTGACGGTGGCAGACCTGGCAGGAGCGCTGGAAGATCGGCACGATATCCTTGGCGAACGTCACCTCGGCGGGGCCGTTGCCGGGCTGCGCCAGCGCCACGGCAGGGGCTGCGGCCATTGCTGCGGTGAGCACGACACCGATACACACACTGCGTCTGATCATCCCGCTTCCTCCTCCGGCGCACGCGACGCCCACACCGCAGACTCTGTCAGAATTCGGCCAACGGGTCAACGATTCGGGCCGCGGCGTCGACTCGGTGTAGCCTGTTCGGGATGGACATGAGACGGGGGTTGCCGATGCGTGTTCCGGGATGGCGAATTGTCGTGATATGGATGCTGGCGGGGCTGCTGCCGGCCGCCGCTTCCAGCGCCGGTGAAACGGCGGCGGACGGCGCCTGGCCGCAGTGGCGCGGCCCGCTCGCCACGGGCGAGGCGCCGCAGGCCGATCCGCCGGTGACGTGGAGCGAGACGGACAACGTCCGCTGGAAGATCGCGATTCCGGGCAACGGATCCGCGACGCCAATCGTCTGGGGCGACCACGTGTTCGTGACGACGGCCGTACCGGTTGGCGACAGCGGCACGCGGGACGGGCTGTTCACGCGCCTGACCAGACGTTTCGTCGGCACCGAGTCCGCCTCCCAGACGCTGCAGTACACCCTGCTGGCGGTCGACCGGCGTACGGGCGCGGTGGCATGGGAGCGGGTGGTACGGGAAGCGGCGCCGCACGCAGGCAAGCACCAGACCGGGAGCTGGGCCGCCCCCTCGGCGCTCACGGACGGCGAGGTGCTGTGCGCCTTCTTCGGTTCGGCCGGGCTGTACTGCTTCGACATGAACGGCGGGCCGCTCTGGGACCGCGATTTCGGAGACATGGAGATCCGGATGGGGTTCGGCGAGGGCGCCTCGCCGACCCTTCACGGCGACACCGTCATCGTCAACTGGGACCATCAGGAGCAGTCGTTCATCGCCGCGCTCGACAAGCGGACCGGTGTCGAGCGCTGGCGCACCGAACGGGACGAGATGACGTCGTGGGCCACCCCGCTCGTCGTCGAGTACGGCGGCCGGACGCAGGTGGTGACCAACGCCACCTACCGCGTCCGCAGCTACGACTTCGAGTCCGGCGAGCTGCTGTGGGACGGTGAGGGCGCCACGACCAACGCCATTCCGAGCCCGGTGGCCGCCGACGGAATCGTCTATCTGATGAGCGGGTACAGCGGCAACCGGCTCGATGCGGTGCGCCTGGCCGACGCGGCGGGCGACATCACGGGCGGCACCGCCGTGGCGTGGTCGCTCGACCGTGACACGCCGTACGTACCGTCGCCGCTGTTGCACGACGGCATTCTGTACTTCACCAAGGGGAATAACGGCATCCTGTCGGCCTACGATGCGCGCAGCGGCCAGACCTTGTACGGGCCCGAGCGGCTGTCCGGCATCCGCAGCCTCTATGCCTCGCCGGTGGCGGCGGGCGGGCGCATCTATATCCCGAGTCGCGACGGCACCACCGCAGTGGTCGCCGCCGGATCCACGTTCGAGCTGCTCGCGGTCAACATGCTCGGGGACGGCTTCGACGCCTCGCCGGCGGCCGTCGACGGTGAGCTGTACCTGCGCGGCCGGCAGCACCTGTACTGCATCGCCGCGGACTAGCAGCCGGTGCAACGGTTGAAGTACGCAGGGGACGGCGAGCATGGCACCAGCCCGCCGGCGGCGGGCGCGCTGCCGCCGCTGGCGTTCGTTGCCGCGCTCGCCTCACTGAGCCTGCTGCCGGCGGCGGCCGGCAATCCCGCGCTGCGCTGGACCCTGCTGGCGGCCGCGGCCGTGCTGGGCGCATGGCTCGCCGCGCTGGTCACGCTCCGGCCGGCGGTGGCGGTGCTGGTGGCGCTCCGCCCGCAGCATTACGTGCAGGCGTGCGCCCAGGGCTCGATCCTCCTGTACTGGGGTTGGCACTGGCGGGAGGTGTACGACTCCGCGCACCTGCTGCTGGCCCAACTGCTGTTTGCCTACGCATTCGACCTGCTGCTGTCATGGTCGCGGCGCGGCGCCTACACGCTCGGCTTCGCCCCGCTGCCGGTGATCTTCAGCATCAACCTGTTCCTGTGGTTCAAGCCGGACTGGTTCTACTTCCAGTTTCTGCTGATCGCCCTCGGGTTCGCGGCGAAGGACCTGATCCGCTGGGAGAAGGACGGCCGGCGGGTCCACATCTTCAACCCGTCCTCGTTTCCGCTGGGACTGTTCTCGCTCGGCCTGATTCTGACCGGCGCCACCAGCCTCACCTGGGGCCAGGAGATCGCCACCACGCTCAACCGCGCGCCGCAGATGTATCTCTTCATCTTCCTGGTCAGCCTGCCCGGACAGATCCTGTTCGGCGTGGCGGGGATGACGATGGCGGCCGTGGTGACGATGTACGCATTCGGCCTGGCCTATTTCGCCCTGGCCGGCACGTACTACTTCGTCGACGCGTACATTCCGATTGCCGTCTTCCTCGGCATGCACCTGTTGTTCACGGATCCGTCCACGGCTCCACGCAGCGAGCTGGGGCGGATTGCGTTCGGGGTGGTCTACGCGCTGGGCGTGATCGCGCTGTACGGCCTCCTCGGCGCGTACGGACATCCGCGGTTCTACGACAAGCTGCTGGCGGTGCCGGTAATGAACCTGCTGATTCAACTCATGGACCGCGCGAGCCGCACGGAGATGGTGCGGCGGGTCGATCCGGCGGCGCTGTGGCGCGGTCTGGCCGGGCGGTCGCGCAACGCGGCGTACGTGGGTGTCTGGACCGTCGTCTTCCTTCTGATCAGCGCGGCGGGCGGAGTCGGCGACACCCACCGCGGCGTGGAAGTGACGTTCTGGCGGCAGGCGTGCACGGATAACCTCCCGAACGGTTGCCGGCACTACGCCGTGCTGGTCACGAGCTTCTGCAACCAGGGATCGGGCTGGGCCTGCAACGAGTACGGCATCCTGCTCCAGCCGGAGATCAGGCCGGATCCGGCGGACCGCGCGTTCCGCCGCGGATGCGACCTCGGATTCGAGGCCGCCTGCGCCAACCTGGACGGCATCGGACCGCAGGGTCCGGTCCGCCCGGCGCCTACCCTCGCCGACTACGAGATCGTGCTGCGCGAGGGGCGCCGGCCGCTTCCGATCCTGCCGCCGCTGCAGATCTACCAGCGCGCATGCGAGCAGGGCTTCGCCGACGGCTGCCTGCGGGCTGTTGAATAGTTGGAGCCGCGCCGTGCGCGGCCTGGGGGACGGCTGCTTGAGTACTCGTCGTCGCCCTTCCTCAACTGGGACGCTACTGCATGACCAGCCGGGCGCCATGAGCAGCGCCGCCGACTGTAAGATATGAGGCGGG
>JAGWAI010000047.1:1730-2537 GCA_021296485.1 Acidobacteriota bacterium | reverse complement strand
GGCCGGATTGCTTGTATCGCCGGCAAGCGCGCAACGCGGCACGCGGGACGGAGAATGGCCGAACTACGCGGGTAACCGCGAGGGCATGAAGTACTCGCCCCTCGACCAGATCACGAAGGACAACATCGACGAGCTCGAGGTGGCGTGGCGCTGGCCGACGGCCGATCGCGAGCTGCAGCAGTCGAATCCGGCCTGGCGCGGCGGGCGCTACGAGGACACGCCGCTCATGATCAACGGGTTGCTGTACACGGTGACCCCGCTGGGGCTTATCGCCGCGCTGGACCCGGCCACCGGCGAGACCAGGTGGGTTCATGACCCCAAGGCGTACACCGCGGGGCGCCCCGCCAACGTCGGCTTCCTCCATCGCGGCCTTTCGTACTGGACCGACGGGACGGAGGAGCGGCTCCTGCTCGGCACGAACGACGCCCGCCTGGCCTCCGTTGATGCGCGAACCGGAGAGCCGGACCCGGACTTCGGCGTCGAGGGCAAGGTCGACATCATGGTCGGCATCCGCGACGCTGTGCGCGGCACCAACTTCGCGGCCCGGCGCTCACTGATCGCCGGTGACGTGGTCGTCGTCGGCAACGCCATTGCCGACGGCTTCCGCACGAAGGAGATGCCGCCGGGCGACGTCCAGGCGTACGACGTGCGCACGGGCCGCAAGCTCTGGACGTTCCACACCATCCCGAAGGAGTACGAGGCAGGCTACGAGACCTGGCTGAACGGCTCGGCGGAGTACACGGGCAACGCCAACGTGTGGAACGGAATGGCGTACGACCCGGAGCTCGACTACGTCTACCTGCCGAC
>JAGWAI010000047.1:457-1483 GCA_021296485.1 Acidobacteriota bacterium | reverse complement strand
ATCGAGGAACGACCGGTGCCCCAGTCGACCGTGCCGGGCGAGCGGACCGCGCCGACGCAGCCGTTCCCCGCCAAGCCGCCCCCGTTCGACATCCAGGGCACCACCGAGGACACGCTGCTCGATTTCACGCCGGAATTGCGGCAGATGGCGCTGGAGCAGCTGCAGCAATTCGAGTACGGTCCGCTGTTCACGCCGCCGTCGGAGAAGGGCACCATCTTCCTGCCAGGCCTGCTGGGCGGATCCAACTGGGGCGGCGCCGGCTTCGACCCCGAAACGTCGATGCTGTACGTTCCGTCGCGAACGGGGGCGACGATGTACCGCCTGCTCCCGGGCGACCAGGACCAGACGAACCTGGGCTACGTACAGGACCGCCAGCGCGGCATCGCCGAGTCGATGACGCTCGAGGGACTGCCGCTGTTCAAGCCGCCTTATTCGCGTCTGACGGCCATCGACATGAGCCGCGGCGAGATCGTGTGGCAATCCGCGATGGGGAATGGTCCGCGCAACCATCCGCTCCTGCAAGGGCTCGACCTCCCGCCGCTCGGCAACGAGTCGATGACCACGAGCGTCCTCGTCACCAGGTCGGTGGTCTTCGGCACGATGACCAAGGGGCGCACCCCCGACCGGTGGGGCGACGAGGAGGCCGACCGCCAGCTGCTGTACGCCTTCGACAAGGAGGACGGCACGCACCTGCGGACGTTCCTGCTCGATGGCCGCTCGGCGGCGGCGCCGATGACGTATCTGCACGACGGCAAGCAGTACGTCGTCGTGGCAACCGGCTCCGCCAACACCGCCGAGCTGGTGGCGTTCAGCCTGCCCTGACAGCGGATCCGGAGGGTAATGTCACCGGGTGGACCGTCCGGGAATCAGGAAATGAGAATCTACAGCGCGCCGGTGCTGGCGCAGGTCGCGCACATGCGGCAGGTCCTGGAGATGGAGGGCATCGAGTGCCGCATCCAGGGGGAGTTCAGGTCCGGAGCGGCGGGCGAGATTCCGCCGACGGAGGCATGGCCCGAGCTGTGGGTG
>JAGWAI010000047.1:0-342 GCA_021296485.1 Acidobacteriota bacterium | reverse complement strand
GCGGGACGAGCTGCCCCGAGGGTTAGAGGATCGGGCGCATGGAACATCCCACCGCAATCCGTCCCCAGGACCATGCCGCTTACCGCGCCGACAAGATGGGCAAGAGCACGCTTTTCCGCTCCGACCGGATGCTGGTCGGGCTGAACGCGTTCGAGCCGGGTCAGGAGCATGCGTTGCACGCGCACGCGGGCATGGACAAGCTGTACCAGGTGATCGAGGGCGAGGGGCGCTTCCTGCTCGACGGCGAGACCGTTCCCATGCAAGCCGGCATGCTGCTCGTGGCGCCGGACGGCGTGCCGCACGGCATCCGCAACACCGGCGCCGGGCGCCTGCTGGTGCTGG